>CAJCIS010000093.1 GCA_903970435.1 Acidobacteriota bacterium
CCGAGTCGCCCCGCGCGCAGCCTTGCCGATGCCGCACCAAAAGAAGAAGTGTTCTTTTCTGAAGAAAAGAACCAAAAGACTTTGGCTCCTGCGCCTGCACGAATGTTCGAGCCATATCCGACACGTCAGGGATTGCATCAAAGGCAAAAGTCTTTTGGTTCTTTTCTTCAGAAAAGAACTGCTTTCTTAACCTTTTGAACTTGTTGGAAGACTTTACGGACGGAGACTTACTTCGTCGGCACCGACGGAACCGCTGGCTTGAAATGCGCCGTCATCGGCGCCACCGGCTTGGCCGGCGCCAGAATGTCCCGCGCCGACCCCAAGGTCGTGCCCCGGGTCAGCAAGGCCAGGCTCAGCGAAATGCCGAAGAAGGCGGCGGCCAGGAAGGCGGTGGTCCGGGTCAGCAGGTTGGCCGTGCCCCGGCCGCTCATGAAGGCGCCCATGCCCTGGCTGCTGCCGATGCCCAGCCCGCCGCCTTCGCTGCGCTGGATCAGCACCACGCCGATCAGGGCCAGGGTTACGAACAGATGTGCCACGCGCAGCACGGGGATGAGGGCCGACATCACAACGCCTTTTGGGGAGGCCCGCCTTCTAGCCGCGCTGTGCCGCCGCCGCAATCGCCAGGAATTTTTGCGCGTCCAGGCTGGCGCCGCCGACCAGCGCGCCGCCCACGTCGGGCACGGCCAGCAGGCCGGCCGCGTTCTCCGGGTTCACGCTGCCGCCGTATAGGATGCGCACGCCGGCTCCGTCCGGCCCTAAATGCCGCAGCAACGCGGCGCGGATGGCACCGTGCATGGCGGCCACGTCCTGCTGCGTCGGCGTGCGCCCGGTGCCGATCGCCCAGATCGGTTCATACGCCACAACGCCGGAAAAACCGGCCGGCACGCTCTCGGCCACTTGCCGGCACACCAGACGCTCCGCGTGCCCGGCGTCGCGCTCGGCCTCGGTCTCTCCCACGCACACCACGGCCAGCAACCCCGCCGCCGCCGCCGCCGCCGCCTTGCCCTGCACACCGGCGCTGGTCTCGCCATGGCACTGCCGCCGCTCGGAATGCCCGACGATCACCGCCCCGCACCCCGCATCGGCCAGCATTACCGCCGCCACGTCGCCGGTGAACGCGCCGCTGACGGCGACATGGCAATCCTGCGCCCCCAACATCACCGGGCCGCCGCGCAACACGGCTTGCACGGCGGCCAGCGCCGTGAACGTCGGAAACACCGCCAGCCCGCAATGCAATCCCGCGGCGCCCGCCGCGACGTCGCGCGCCAGCGCGGCGGCGGGACCGCGCAGCAGGTTCATTTTCCAGTTTCCGGCAATCAGCTGTTGCATCTTCCGCCGCAAAGACAAAGGGTTAGAAGGCAGTTCTTTTTTGAAAAAAAGAACCAAAAAACTTTCGCTCCTTCATGCATTCCCGAACCTATCGGCCAAGGCCCGAACCGCTGTGCAGGCGCAGGGGCAAAACTCTTTTGGTGCTTTTCTTCAGAAAAGAACATTCTTCCTTCCGACCTTGCCTTTCGCCGGCCGCCGATCGAAAACCCCCCGCATGCTTGCTTTCTTTCGAGCGCTGACAACCACCTGGGTCGCGCGCATCTTCTTCTTTGCCCTCGCCCTCGCCTTTGTCGGCTGGGGCGTCTCCGGCAAAATCAGTCTCGGCGGCCCCGACCCGAGCTCGGTCGCTACCGTCGGCGGGGTGCGCGTCTCCAGCGCCACCTTCGAGCAGCAATATCGCGGCGCCTTGCAGCGCATCGCGCAGCAATATCCCGATCCGGCGCAACTGCCCGCCGGCCTGCGCCGCGAGGTCGCCAACGAGACACTTACCCGTTTGGTCGCCCAGCAGGCGCTCGACAACCAGGCCAAGCGCATGGGTCTCGCGGCCCCCGACGCAGCCGTGCAGGACAGCATCACCGCCACGCCGGAATTCGAGGGCACCAACGGCAAATTCGACCACGACCATTACCTGGCGGTGCTGCGCGAAAACAATCTGACGCCGGCGATGCTGCAGAACCTCACCCGGCAGGACATTACGAAGAACCAGATCCTGCAGGCCGTGGTCGCCGGCGGCGCGCCCTCCACCACGATGACGAAGCTGATCTACACCTACCTCAACGAAACCCGCCGCGCCGACATGGTGCAGATCCCGTTTGCCGGCCGCACGCCGCCCGCCGATCCCGGCGACACCGCGCTGCAGCGTTATTACACCAACAACATCGCGCGCTACACCGCGCCGGAATACCGTCGCATCCGCGCCGTCATCCTGTCGCCCGGCACGATCGGCCGCACCCTGCCGCTCACCGACGCCGACCTGCACACCTGGTACGACACGCACAAGCCCGACTTCACATCCCCCGAGCTGCGCTCGATGCAGGTCATCACGCTCGGCACAGAGGACGCCGCGACCCGGCTCGCCAGCCAATGGAAGGCGGGCGCCAGCTGGGACGCGATGCAGGCCGCCGCGAAGGCGGCGAACGCCACCGCGACAACGCTCGATCAGACCACGCGGGAAGGCATCCCCGCCCCCGAACTCGGCAGCGCCGCGTTCGCCGCACCGCTGGACACCGTCGTCGGCCCGGTCAAAGAGCCGCTCGGCTTCCAGCTCGTCCGCGTCACCGCCGTCACCCCGGCGAAGAATCCCAGCTTCGCCGACGAACGCGACTCCGCCCGCACCCATCTCGGCGAGGAACGCGCCGCAGATCTAATCGACGCGCGGGCACAGAAACTGCAGGACCTGTTCGCCGGCGGCAACCGGATCGACGAGGTCCCGGCCGACATCGGCGCCGCGGGCGTGCAAGGCACGCTGGACGCCAAGGGCAACACGCCGGACGGCACCACCGCGCCGCTGCCCGCCACCGGCGACGCCCGCGCCAAGATCATTGCCGACGCCTTCGCCGCCAAGAAAGGCGACATGACCCAGTTCACCGAGGGGCCCAACCACGTCTGGTATGCCCTGCAGGTGGACGACATTACCCCGGCCGCGCCGCGCCCCTTCGCCACGGTCCGGGCGGGCGTGCTGTCCGATTGGCAGACCGATCAGGTTCGCCACAGCGCGGAGACCGAAGCGGCACGCCTGCTGTCGACGGTGCGGTCGGGCCAGACGCTCACCGCGGCCGCATGGGGCACCGGCCGGCAGGTCACCCGCAGCCCGCCGATCCCCCGCACCCACCCGCCGGCCGAAATTCCCGCCCAGCTCGCGCAGGTGCTGTTCACCCTCAAACCGGGCGAACCCACCATGATCGAAACGCCGACAGGTTTCGTCGTCGCAACGCTTGCCGACATCACCCACCCCGATCCCGCCGCCGACAAGACCGGGATGGACGAAGTGCGCCAGGCGCTTGCCCGCGCCCTGCGTGACATGCTCATTCAGTCGTATGCGAACACCGTGCTGCACGACGCCACCGTCGTGCCGAATGAAAAGCTGGTGGACCAGCTGACCGCGGGCCCGGCGGAGTAAGGAAGCAAGCCGTTCTTTTTTGAAAAAGAACCAAAAATATGTTGAGCCTGGCGGCGCTTGAGAAGAAAATTTTTTGGTTCTTTTTTTCAAAAAAGAACTGCTTTTTTCACAAGTGGAATAAATGCCCGATTCAGGACCGATCAGCAGCGCGGCTTCCGGGGTGTTCGTCCACACCGGCGTCGCTGATCTGCTCACCCCGGTCGCCGCCTTTCTGAAACTGGCGCAAGGCCAGCCCAACGCGTTCCTGCTCGAAAGCATCGAGGGCGGCACGGCCCGCGGACGCTATTCCGTCATCGGCATGGCGCCCGACCTGATCTGGCGCTGCCGCAACGGCGTTGCCGAACTCAATCGCCACGCCCTCTCGGCGCCGCACGCCTTCGCGCCCGACAGCCATCCCCCGCTCGAATCGTTGCGCGCGCTTCTCGCCGAGTCCCGCCTTGCGCTCCCGCCCGGCCTGCCGCCCATGGCCGGCGGCCTGGTCGGCTATCTCGGCTACGACATGGTCCGCCAGATGGAGCGCCTGCCCGACAAGAACGCCGATCCGCTTGGCCTGCCCGACTCGGTCATGCTCCGTCCCACCCTGTTCGCCATCTTCGACAATGTCCGCGACGAATTTTTCCTCGTGTCACCCATCCGGCAGCCGGGAGATGGCGCGCGCACCGCCGCCGAGCAGCGTGTCGCCGACGCACGCGACGCCCTTGCGCGCCCGCTGCCCACCGGCGCGCCCCCGGTCACGCTCCCCCCGCAACCTGCCCCGCATAGCAATTTTACACCGGACCAATTCTGCGCCGCCGTCGAACAGGCGAAGGCCTATATCGCCGCCGGCGACGCGTTCCAGATCGTCCCGAGCCAGCGTTTCTCCGCGCCCTTCGCACTGCCGCCCTTCGCCCTCTACCGCGCGCTCCGCCGCATCAACCCGGCCCCCTTCCTCTTTTTCCTCAATTTCGACGGTTTCTCGGTCGTCGGCAGCAGCCCGGAAATCCTGGTTCGCCTGCGCGACAACCGGGTCACCATCCGTCCACTGGCCGGCACCCGCCCGCGCGGCGCCACCCAGGCCGAGGACGCCGCCCTCGAAGCCGACCTGCTGTCCGACCCGAAGGAACGCGCCGAACATCTCATGCTGGTCGATCTCGGCCGCAACGATGTCGGCCGCGTCGCCATCCCCGGCACCGTCGCCGTCACCGCCAGTTTCGCGATCGAACGTTTCAGCCACGTCATGCACATCAGCAGCACCGTCGAAGGCACGCTCCGCCCTGGCCTGGACGCCATCGACGCGCTGGCCGCCGGCTTTCCCGCCGGCACGCTGACCGGCGCACCAAAAATCCGTGCCATGGAAATCATCGAGGAACTCGAACCCGTGCGCCGCGGCATCTATGCCGGTTGCATCGGCTATTTCGCGCCCGACGGCACCATGGACACGTGCATCGGCTTGCGCATGGCCGTGCTGAAGGATGGCGTCATGTACGTTCAGGCTGGCGCGGGTGTCGTCGCGGATAGCGTTCCGGCCTCCGAAGAAGCCGAGACACGCCAGAAAAGCCGCGCGCTATTTCGCGCCGCGGAGGAAGCGGTGCGGTTTGCGGCCGGACCCAAGTAGCGGGTAAGGAAAGAGCAAAAGTTTTTTGGTTCTTTTTTTCAAAAAAGAACTACTTCCTTCCTAATTTTGATTGCATAACGACAACGTGAATTTCCGCGCCCGAACGCCCATGGCATCACGCGTTTGGGCACGACATGTCATCGGCACACCTCCTCACCACTCTCCCCGCGGCGCGGCGCCTGTGGATGGCCGCGCCGATCGCGGTATCGGCCAGCCTTTGGACGCACCAGGTGCCGCGTGCACAGCCCGCCCAGGCAACCCCGGTTGTCGCGCCGGAGCCGGCGCGCATGCCCGCCGCCCCGCAAACCGGTTGGCGCCCCGCCGCCCTGGCGCACGGACTGGAGCTGCAATTCGCCCCCGCCTCCGCGCTGCGGCACAGCCCGTTCATTCACACGTAAAGCTACCCAAGGGCCGCCACCATCGATGCCAGGGCGCGCAGGTTCGACGCGCCCGTCTTGGCCAATACGCGCGCCGCCTGGGTGCGAATCGTCGCCACCTGAACACCGCGGCTCTGCGCAATCAGAGCCGCGCTGTCGCCGGCCAGCAATTGCGGCAAAATGCCCGCCTCCGCCGCCGTCAGCCCAAAAAGATCCATCAGGTGGGTGTGGGTGGCATCGCTCGGATCGCCCAGATCCCGCACGCTCACCAGCGCGAGCTTCCGCTCGGAGGCACTGTCGTCCGACTCGAGCGGCGACACCACCGCCGCCAGCAGCGCCCGCCGTCCGCTGCGCGTAATGCGCGCGCACCCGCCCTCGCCGCCGCCGGCCGCGTCGCGTATCAGGGCCGCCAGGTGAGCCGCCTCGTCCGCCTGTTCGCAGCCGACATGCCCGCCCTCGTTGTCTTCCAGCACCAGGCCCCCGTCGCCGGCCATGTACGCCGCGGCATCGTTGGAAAACATGATCGTTCCGTCGGCGTCGACAACCACCACCCCGTGGCGCAGCCCGTGCAGCGCCGCCCCGCGCACTGCGCTGGCCTGCCGCTCGGCCACCAGCTGTACCGAGAGCCGCAGCGCCGCCGCGAGGTGGCGCGACACGCCATCGAGGGCGGCGCGCTCGTTTTCGCTGAAGGCTGGTTCATGGATCGGCCGATGCAAACCCACGCCGGCGCGGGCCGTGCCACTCAACGGCACATTGGCGCCCAGCACGTGGAATGCGCCGGCGCCGGATAACGGGCCGCATAGCGCGTCGAACGCGTCCACCGGTTGGAAATCATCGGGTCCCAGCGCCTCCTGCCCGACAATGCTGCGGTAGCGCGTGTCGATAGCGGCCGGGCGCGGCAACAGGCAGGTCCCCTCGTGCGGCCCCGCATACAGGACCGGCGTGTGCCCGCTCCAGTTCATGCTCGCCAGGACGAGCGGCGCGGTCTCGAGGTTGGGCTGATGGAACAGCAGGCCGCTCGGGGCCTCGAACGCGCTGCAGACCGCCGCCCAGGTCGGCTCCCAACGTGCCGGATCGGCGGCCGCCTCATAAAAGCCGGCAATCAGTGACGGGTCTTGCACGCGGGATATGAGCATTTGTGCGGTCTTCCCTGTGGATGGACCGCAATTTGGCGGCACGCTTCCGCAAAAGGTTAATCAAGCGTTAGCAAAAATTAGCAACCAGAAGTAGAAATCTTTCGTCATCCCTCTACCAAAAGAGGAGGCTTGTCGAGCCCGCCGCCGCTCGAAAAAGGTACGGCGGATCAGCCAAGCGCCTGCCGCCCCGGACTTTCCCCCGAAAGGTGCCTAGCGCCTTGCCCCAGCCCCCGGCCTATGATGCCCGCAGCATGAGCACCGAGAATCCCACCGCGCGGGCCGAGCAGGAGCAGCGTCTGGCCTCCGCCCCCACGGTCTCCGCCTTCGTATCCGCGCACGCCGGGACTGGAAAAACCAAGCTCCTGATCGACCGGCTGTTGCGCCTGATGCTGACCGGCGCCGATCCGTCGCGCATCCTGTGCCTTACCTTCACCAAAGCCGCCGCCGCCGAAATGGCGATCCGCCTGCATCACCGGCTGGGCCGATTCGCCACCGCATCGCCCGCCGCGCTCGATGAACACCTCAAGGCGCTGCTGATCCCGCCGGCGGACCCGATGCGCGGCCGCGCCCGCGCCTTGTTCGCCGAGGTGCTGGATTTGCCCGGCGGCATGCGCATCAGCACGATCCACGCTTTCTGCCAGTCCCTGCTGCGCCGCTTCCCGCTCGAGGCCCGACTCTCCCCGCATTTCCGCCTCGTCGAGGAAGCCGACGCAAGGGCTACCCTCGACCACGCCCGCGAAGCCGTTCTGCCGGCGGTGCCGCCCGCTGCCATTGCAGCGCTCGCGGGCCTCGCGACCGCGGACGGCTTCGCGGGTCTGGTCGCGCACCTCGAACGTCACCGCGGCCGCCTGAAAGGCCTGCTGGCCCTGCCCCCGCCGGCGCAACGGGCCGCGCTGCGCCGCACGCTCGGCGTCAGCGCCGAAAGCCTGGCGCATTTGATCGCCGGCAGCGTCGTCTGGCCCGCCGAGGCAAAGCTGCGCCACGCCCTTCAGCGGACGCAGCATCACGGATCGCGCGCCGTCGCCGAAAAGGCCGCCCGCCTGCTCGGCTGGCTCAACCTGCCGCCCGCCTTGCGCGCCGAACATTTCGACCAGTGGCCCGCCATTCTCTGCCGCAAGGACGGCGAATCCCTCGCCATCAGCCAGTTCTGCAACGCCACCTTGGACAAGATGCACCCGGACATCCGCCCGGAAATCGCCGCCGAGCAGGCCCGCGTGCAGAAAATCCTCGAACAGAAGCGCGCGCTCGCCTGCGCCGACGCCTCCGCGGCGCTGCTGACCCTCGCCGCCCCGGTGCTGGCCGCCTACGAAGCGGCGAAAAACCGCGCCGGCCTGCTCGATTACGAGGACCTGATCCGCTGCACTAACGAATTGCTGGTCGATCCCGGCGCCGCCTGGGTGAAATTCAAGCTGGATGGCGGCATCGACCATTTGCTGCTCGACGAGGTGCAGGACACGGCCCCCATTCAATGGGATGTCACCGACGCCCTGACCGACGATTTCTTCAGCGGCGAAAGCGCCCGCGACGACATCGAGCGCACCGTCTTCGCCGTCGGCGACAGGAAACAATCCATCTACGGTTTCCAGGGCGCCGAGCCCGCCGAATTCGCCCGCCACCAGCAACGCTACGGCGCGCGCGTGCGGGACGCCGGCAAAGCCTGGCGGGACACTGTGCTGGACGTATCGTTCCGCTCCACCGCGCCCGTGCTCGCCGCGGTGGACGCCGTCTTCGCCCAGCCCGAGGCTGCCGCGGGCGTCCGTGACGGCGACATACTGCGCCATGTGGTCAAACGCGCCGGCCAGGCCGGTTCGGTCACGCTCTGGCCGCTGGCGCCGCGGCCGGAACTGCCGGCGCCCGAACCCTGGGCGGTGCCGAAAACCTACAGCACCGGCCGCAGCGCGCCGGAAACGTTGGTCGAAGCCCTGGCCGACTGGATCCGCGACCAGACCAGCGGCCACCGCATGCTGGCCAGCGCCAACCGCACGCTGACCGCCGGCGACATTTTGGTACTCGTCCGCCGCCGCGGCGCATTCGATCGCGCGCTGGTGCGGGCGCTGAAGAAACGCGCCGTTCCGGTCGCCGGGCTGGACCGCATGGTGCTGACCGAGCAGCCGGCCGTGCAGGACATGATGTCGCTATGCGAAGCCCTGCTGCTGCCCGGCGACGACTTGTCCCTCGCCGAAATGCTGGTCAGTCCCCTCGGGGGCCTCAGCGACGACAGCTTGATGCACTTGTCCGCCGGCCGCACCGACCCGCTGTGGGACGTGCTGCGCACCCGCGCCGCGGAGCAACCGGAGTGGCGGGCGGCGCATGATTTCTTCGCCACCCTGCTGGCGCGCGCCGACTATGGCAGTCCCTATGCGCTGCTCAGCGAAGCGCTCGGTCCGCTCGGCGGCCGCGCCCGCCTGTTCGCCCGCCTGGGCCCCGAAGCCGCCGAACCGGTGGACGAGTTGCTCGCCGCCGCGCTGCATTACGCCGCCCTGCACCCGCCCAGCCTGCAAGGCTTCCTGCATTGGCTCCGCCAGTCCGGCGCCGAAATAAAGCGCGAACCCGAAGCCGCCGGCGACACCGTGCGCATCATGACGGTGCACGGCGCCAAGGGCCTGGAAGCACCCCTGGTCATCATTCCGGACACCGTGGCGCTGCCCCCCGACGAGGACCGCCTGCACTGGACCCGCGACCCGCAATCCGGCGTGACGCTCTTCCTCTGGGCACCCCGCGCAGAGCTCCAGGGCGACGCGACCCAGGCCCTGAAATCCCGCGCCGCCGACCGCCGCGCCGCCGAATATAACCGCCTGCTCTACGTCGCCCTCACCCGCGCCCGCGACCATCTGCTCATCTGCGGCTGGCAGCCCCGCGGCGACGTGCCGCCCACGAGCTGGTATGCCATGGCCGAAGCCGGCCTGCGCGCCGCCGGCGCCGCCGAAGGCACCCACCCCTGGGGCAGCCAACTCTGCCTGGAGGCCCCGCAAATCGCCCCGCCGGACGCGCCCACCATCGCGCCACCCGCCCGGGTAGCGAGCCTGCCCGCCTGGGCCGGCACCGCGCCGCTGTGGCGCCCCAGCCCGCCGCCGCTCGAGCCCGCGGTGCCGCTTCCCCTCGCCCCGAGCCGGCCCGACGGGATTTCCCTCGGCCGCGTCCCCGCCGCCCGCTCGCCCCTCCTGCGCGTGCCCGGCGCCCACGCCGGAGGCGTGCCGGGCACACACGCCGGAGGCGTGCCCGGCACACGCGCCGGAGGTGTGCCGGGCACAGGCGCCGACCGCGGCACCCTGATCCACGCCCTGCTCCAGCATCTCCCGGACCTGCCCGCCGCCGGCCGCCACCGGGCCGCCGAAACCTTCGCCGCCCGCACGCTGCCCGGCGAGGCGGCCGCCATCGCCGATGCCGTCATCG
>CAJCIS010000094.1 GCA_903970435.1 Acidobacteriota bacterium
CTTTGCGGCGCCTGGCGTGTGCCGGCCGCTTCGTTGGTGTTGCTGGCGCTGTCCTACCCATTGGCGCGCATCATCGAGGCAATCGGCGGCGCGTATCCGTTCATGGTGTTATATTACAACACGTTCGTTACGTTCTTACTGCACCCCGCGCATCCTGGCGCGCTTGTTGTGCCGCCACGGCGATTTGTTTCCGCGCTTTATTGGGGTATCGTAAAAGGTTTGGCGAACGGCGCATATTCGTGGCCATTGATCCCGGCTTTCGCACTTGTCGTCCGCGCGTGGCGCTCGCCCGCAGCGATATTTGCATTCGCGTTCCTGGTGGCCCTGGCAGCGCGTATTGTTGTGTTTCCAGAACCGGACATTCGGCTGGTGGCGCCGATTTTCGCGGTAGTTTATGTGGCGTTTGTTCAAACGAGAAAGGAAGTAGTTCTTTTTTGAAAAAAGGAACCAAGAAACTTTTTTCATTCAAGAAGTCTTTTGGTTCTTTTTTTCAAAAAAGAACTGCTTCCTTCGCACTTAGCCTCTAAGGAACAGTGCGCCGCCATGACAGAGAGTTCACCGCGCAAATCCAACGAAACACAAAAACTCTTGGCCCGTGCGAGGGAGTTGGCCGATGCCGATGAATACGAAAAGGCGCTGGCCCTGCTGCACTTGCAGCGCGGCAAATTGGATATCGTTCCGCCTGCATTCGATGCCGCCATAGGCCGCCTGTCCCTGCAGGCCGGCCGGGCCGACGAAGCCGTCGATTATCTCACCCGCGCCCATTCTTCCTACGGCGACAAGGCTCCCGCGAAGATCGTCGTGATGCTGGCCGATGCCCTGCTCCGCGCCGGCCGGGTCGAGGCTGCCGGCCAGGCACTGAACAAGCTGCGGCAATCCGGCGCCAGGATCAGCCGCCCCGCGCATCACGCCGCCATCGATGCGTTTTCGCATCGGGCAACTGACGCGCTGGACAGCGGGCCGCCCACGCCCTGGCGCATTCTGGCCCAGGCGGAAACCCTGGCCGACCGGCGGGAACGCCAGGCGGCCCCTGAATTGCTCGCCACCCACCGCAACGACTGGGCCGCCGTGCCCGAGCAATACGACGCCGCTCTATGCCGGCTTTCATTGCGCAGCGGTGACCAGAATGCCGCCGTCACCTGCCTCTCCCGCGCCGCCGAAGGATCGCGCGGCGCAGTCCCCGCCATGATCCGCCAGGCGCTCGGCACCGCGCTCTTCTCCGCGGGACGGGTCGATGAGGCCGCCCGCCAGCTCGACGCGGCCATGAAGGAAGGCGCCCATATCGCCCGCGCCGACCTGCGCATTGCGGTCGCATCGTACCGAAACAGCACCGACGAGGACGAAACGATCGAGACGAGCTTTCCCAAGGCGCTCACCCTGGTCGATCACGACAAGAAACTGGTCTACCTCTCATTGCCGAAAAATGCCTGCACGTTGCTGAAGGCCACCTTCGTCATGAACGGCCGCCACCGCGAGGATTATCTGTCGCGGCGCACCCCCATTCACGCATTCTGTAACGAACTCACCGCGCGCCCCCTGCAGCGCGACCTCATCATGGGCCCGGATTATTTCCGCTTCGTTGTCTTGCGCGAACCGATGCACCGCGTGCTCAGCGCATATCTCGACAAGTTCGTGCGAAAGCGCCACGCGAAAGACCGCAATGTGCGGGCGCAACAAATGGCCAACACCATCCGTGCCGCCCAGGCGCTTGCCGGAATTCCGTACGACCCTGAACGCTCCATCAGCTTCGAGGAATTCGTGCGCTTCCTGCCCACCGTCGGCGATGGCGAACTCAACATGCACTGGATGCCCCAATCCCGCAGCGTGGGAACCGATCTCAGCATCTACAACCATGTCGGCAAGGTTGAACGGCTGAAGGAAACCCTGGAACTTCTGGAAAGCCGTTTTGGTTTCGTGCAGGAAAAGCTCACCTTGCGGCACATGCCGGTCGCCCTCCGCCACATCGCCAATTTCAGCGAAGGCGCGTCGCTGCGCGACCCGCACCGGGCCCTGCCGCACGAACTCGACGAATTCGAACACGCCATGCCGATGCCCGAACTGTTCCTGACCCCCGCATTGCGCGAAATCCTCGGCCAACGTTACGCAGCCGACGTAGCGCTCTACGCCAGCGCCTGATAAGAGGCCAGCCTGCCGACAGCGCCCGCCAACAGCCTGAGTGAAAACCATGGACCAGCAAGGTAACGCCGCACCCGGCACGCCGGAAACCCTGCTGGCGCAGCAACGCGCCGCCTTCATGCGGGCCGGCTTTCCCACCGCTTCCCAGCGCCAGCAAAATCTGCTCAAGCTGCAAACCGCCGTCCAGCAACACCAGGACGTCATCGCCGACGCCATCAGCGCCGATTTCGGCAACCGCAGCCGCGCCGAAACGGTCCTTTCCGAAATCCTGCCCGTCATCGCCGCGGCCAAGCATGCCAGAAGCCACCTGGCCGCCTGGATGCGCCCGCAGCGCCGCACCGTCGGCATGAATTTCAAGCCGGCCACGAACCGCGTCACCTTCACCCCCAAGGGCGTCATCGGCGTGGTCTCCCCCTGGAACTATCCGATCTATCTCACCCTCGGCCCGCTGGTGGACATCCTGGCCGCCGGCAATCGCTGCATGATCAAACCGAGCGAACTCACCCAAGCCACCGCCTCGCTGCTGGCAAAATTGCTCGGCGACATTTTCCCGCCCGACGAAGTCGCCGTCGTGCAAGGCGATGTCGCCGTCGGCCGCGCCTTCGCCGCCCTGCCGTTCGACCACCTGGTATTCACCGGCAGCACCAACGTCGGCCGCGACATCATGCGCGCCGCCGCGGAAAACCTGGTTCCCGTCACGTTGGAACTCGGCGGCAAATCGCCGGTCATCGTCGCCGAGGACGCCGACATCGCCCGCGCGGCGAAATCCATTGCAGTCGGCAAATTCTTCAATGCCGGCCAAACCTGCGTCTCGCCCGACTACGCACTCGTTCCCGCCGCGCACGCCGAAACATTCGGCCACGCCGTCCTGTCCGCCGCCGAAGCCATGTACCCAACCCTCACCGGCAACCCCGACTACACCGCCATCATTTCGGACCGTCA
>CAJCIS010000095.1 GCA_903970435.1 Acidobacteriota bacterium
CGCCGGCGTCACAAGCGCTGCGCGGCACAAGTGTCTTGTGCCGCGCAGCGCTGAAGACGCCGGCGGCACGCCGGTGGGGGTCGAGGGGGTGAAACCCCCCGCCTTCCTTGATGTGTCAAACTCAAAGCGAATTGGTATTCCTTGCTCTTCCTTACTGCGAAATAAAGGCGGCTCGCGGTTCGCACGCCGGCTCGACCGCCCAATAATTGAGTTCGCCGCACAGCTTGAGCAGAAGCGTCCGGGCGCCGCCGATTTCCAATTGTGCGTCGCCGTCCGTCCAGCGCCAGATGGCCTCCTTGTCATGCCAGCCGGCCGACAGAAGCGGGTGGTTCAGCGCAACCGACTCGCCATCCAGCGCGATTTGATGAACGCAGATGCCGAGGCACCGCATATCCATCGAATTCGGCATCGTTTCGCAGCCGCGCGCCGTGCGCGACAGAAGACGCACGCTCGCTACCTGTGGCGGCAGGTCGAACCGGGCACCACAGGCTGTCATGACGGGACGCAATATCCGGCCACCGGCGAGCAGGCGAAGGTCCGGATCGTTGGTTGCGACATGTCCGAGTTCGCCGGCACGGGCCAGCAGGCGCTGCCGCAGCGGCGCGCGTTGCGCTGGTGTATCAAGCGTGGGCGCGCAGGCCTTGTCGCGCCACAACTGTTGGCCCAAATCCGGCCGTTCGAAATCCGGGTGTGCCATAACGGGGGCGCCGCCGTTCTCGAATGCGGCGCGGTTGCCGGTATCGAGATAGGTTTCCGCCGGCAGGCCCTCGGCCAGCAGAACATCATGCGCGTCCAGTTCGACATGATAATACGTAATGCGGTCAGGCGATTCCTGTACGACGGTCGCGCCATTAATTAAATGGCGCGCCACCACCAGCGATCCATCGACGAACAGGGCGTGGTCGGGTGACACCACCAGGTCGCGATGCGGCTCGCCCGGCGCGAAGGCGCCGGCGCGGATGCGCACCGGCTTGACCTTTTCGGGCGCATTATGGCGTCGGATATCCACGGTGCGTTGGCCAACCCAGCGAACCGTCGCCAGCCGGCCCCGCCGTAGCGCGATCACGCGGTCGCCCGCCTGCAAATTTTCCACCGCCACCTCGCCGCGATCGGTGAGGATCCTTGTGCCCGCGGCGTAACAGGGCGGCGGCTCCGTCGTCACCGACATCATGAACGCACCGCCAAAATGGTCCGCGAGTATCGCGCCATGGAGATCTATGAATTCGCTGCCCGCCTCCGGGCCGTTCAGGGTGCCGGTACCCAACCAGACGTCGTTTCCCAGGTTATTTGATGGGTTGTTCACCTCGATCCAATACCGCGTGCTCGGATCGACAGTCGGATTGCCCGTCAAGGCAATATCGTAGAGTGCCGGGGATGTGGTCAGCGCCGAATCGTCGAGTGTTCCGAGCACGCCAATCTCGGTGCCGGGACTGTTACCGCTATCCGACCACAGGGAGGCCGTAATGGTACCGCCATCACTCGGATCGTTCGAATAGAGGTAGAGCTGCAGGTCGTCGATTTGCCCCGAACTGGCATCCGTGGTGAACGACTGGCCGAGCTGGTCGCTCGATGTGCTACCGTCAAGTACTCCGTCTCCGAAATTTATGGTGTCGCCGGTGCTGTCGAAATCCGTTGTGCCCGGGGTGGGCGGCGGCACACCGTCATCCTGCGGGGCCGCGCCCTCGCCTGGCGCGTTGCCGGCCATCAGCTGGGCCATGTCGGCCTGAATCTGCTTTAAATGAACCGCGGCCGAATTGACCGCGCCCGACTTCGTGATTGACATACACCGAACCCCACATGCATCGAACCTCCGTCCACGTAGGACTTAAACATTAATAGCTGTTGAAGTTCGTGCGCTGACTGGTCGAAGAAAGGAAATATTTCTTTTTTAGAAAAAAGAGAGCTATGTTGAGCCTAGCGGCGCTTCAGAAGAAAGACCGGGTGACTCAGCCCCATTTCAAAAAGTTTTTTGGTTCTTTTTTTCAAAAAAGAACTGCTTCCTTACCCACCGCGCACGCGGGCTCGGCCGCCCAATAATTGAGCTCGCCGCATAATATGAGCAGCAGCGTCCGGGCGCCTTTGGTTTCCAGCACCGCGTCACCGTCGGTCCAGCGCCAGGTGGCCTCGTTGGTGTGCCAGCCGGCCGACAGGCGCGCGTCACCGAGCGAAACAGCCTCGCCATCGAGCGCGATTTGATGCACGCAGATGCCGAGGCAACGCGTGTCCATCGAATGTGGCATCATGTCGCAGCCGCGCGCGGTGCGCGACAGGAGGCGCACGGACGCGACGTTCGGCGGCAGATCGAACCGGGCGCCGCTTTCGGTCATGACGGGACGCAAGATCCGGCCGCCGGCCAGCAGGCAAAGGTCCGGATCATTGGTCGCGACATGTCCGAGTTCGCCGGCGCGGGCCAGCAAGCGCTGCCGCAGCGGCGCGCGTTCTGCCGGCGTATCAAGCGTGGGCGCGCAGGCTTTTTCGCGCCAGACCTGCTGGCCAAAATCCGGGTGCGCCATGATGGAGGCGCCGCCATTCTCGAACGCCGCGCGGTTGCCGGTATCGAGATAGGTTTCCGCCGGCAGGCCCTCGGCCAGCACAATTTCGTGCGCGTCGAGTTCGACATGATAATACGTAATTCGGTCCGGCGATTCCTGCACGATGGTGGCGTCATTGATCAGATGGCGCGCCACGACCAGCGCCCCGTCGACGAACAGCGCGTGGTCGGGCGAGACCACCAGGTCGCGATGCGGCTCCCCTGGCGCGAAGGCGCCGGCGCGGATGCGCACCGGCCTGACCTTGTCGGGCGCATTGTGGCGGCGGACATCCACACTGCGTTGGCCCACCCAGCGAACATTGGCCAGCCGGCCCCGCCGCAGCGCGATCACGCGATCGCCGGCCTGCAATTTTTCCACCGCCACCTCGCCACGGTCGGTCATAATCCTTGTGCCAGTCGCGTAACATGGCGGCTCGGTCGTCACCGACATGCTAAATGCGCCCTGGAGCTGGTCCGAGCCGACATTGCCGTAGATATCACTATCTTCGCTGGCGACTCCGGTGCCGCTGGTGTCGGAGGTAACCATCCACTGGTCAATTCCGTTAGTTCCCGGGTTGGTTAGCTCTATCCAATACCTTGTATTCGGGTCGACGGCCGTATTGCCCGTCAAGGAAATATCGTAGATTGCAGCGCCATTGGCCAACGCCGAATCGTCGATTGTTCCGAGCGCGCCAATATCGGTACCGGGACCAGTGCCGCTATCCGTCCACAAAGAAACCGTTATGGTTCCGCCACTACTCGGATTGCTTGCCCGAAGGCCGAGCTCCAGGTCGTTGATTTGCCCCGAATTGGCATCGGTGGTGAAGGACTGGCCGATTTCGGTGCCCGCTGAGCCGTCAAAGATTTGCAGTGGAAAAGTAAAGGAACCGGCGGTGCTATCGAAATCGGTCGTGCCGATCCCCGGCGGCGGCACCCCGTCATCCTGCGGGGCCGCGCCCCCGCCTGCCGCGTTGCCGGCCATCAACTGGGCCATCTCGCCCTGCATTTCCTTTAAATGAACCGCTGCGGAATTGACCGAACCCGACTTCGTAATAGCCATAAACCGAACCCCACCTGCATCGAACCAGATTCCGTCTATGCCAAAAACATTAATCGCAGATGAATACCCGCAACATCACCGCGGCCAAAACGACAAAAGTTTCTGGGTTCTTTTTTTCAACAAGGAACCACTTCCTTTTTTCCGGCGTCAATTCAGCCGCCAGGCCGCCGAGCCCGCTGCTTCACCGACACCGACCTGATGACCAGCCGCCCCTCGCCCTCTGCCGGAAGCCGCACCTTCGCCCGCATCAGCGCCTGATCGATCATTGCGCTGATGTCCGCCCGCGCAAGGTCGCCGGCCTGCGCGAGCACCACGTGTCGCACCACACGGCCGCTGCCCTTCAAGATGCGATGCGGATCGTCCAGCCCCACCCCCTGCAGAAAAAACAGGGTGATCCATTTCGGATAAAACACCACCGACAGAATGGCGTGCGACGCCCGCTCATCGGGCCCAAATCCCACCGCCAGCGCGTTATAATTGTCATACACGAGGCGCATCGCGGTCGGTATCCGCGCATGCAGCCGGTCGACAACCGCCCGGCCCCGCGCGGCAATCTCCGGCGAGAACTTTGCCATGAAGCAAGCGAGTTGCGCCTCCGGATCGCTCATTCCGTAATGATGAGCCCAGCCCGTCCGCGCGGTCAACCGCGAACACCGAGACACGGGCTTCTGCGGCGGCTCCGAATCGGCCATAAGACCGCCGATGAGCGACGCGCCGCACACACCGCCGGCCGGCGCGCGCCTGGCGGGTATCGAGGCCGGACGTGGCATCGCGGCCACGTCCGTGGTGCTCTACCACGCCGTCCGGCACCTCAACAAAATCCACCCGGCCCCGCTGCTGACACAGGCCTTCCAGTTCGGCCACGCCGGCGTTGATTTTTTCTTCGTCATCAGCGGCTTCATCATCCTGCATGTGCACGCGGGCGACATCGGCCGGCCGGCCCGGCTGGGCCATTACGCCGGCCGCCGCTTCACCCGCGTTTTCCCCACCTACTGGGTGGCGCTCGCCCTCACGGTGCTGCTGGGCCTTGCCAGCCGGCAGCATCCATTCCCGTCGGCCGCCGAACTTGCGCGCTCGATCCTGCTGCTGCCGTCACACGCCCCACCGCTGCTCGGCATCGCGTGGACGTTGCAATACGAGATCGTGTTCTATCTGGTATTCGGCGTCCTGATCCTCAGCCGGGCCGCCGGCATTACGCTGTGCGTGCTTTGGCTCGCCTGGATCGCGGCCGGCACCATGACGCACGATCACACCGGCCTGCCCCCGTCGGTGTTCGGCGTGTATAATCTGGAATTCTTTGCCGGCATGGCGGCCGCCCGCCTGCTCGCAACAAGCCGGTTTGCACGCAAGCTGCCATGGCTCGCCGCCGGCATTGCCTGTTTTGCCGCGTCCGCCGTGGCGGAAGATTTGGGCTGGCTAGACGGGTACGCCAATCCTGCGCGCTTCGCCTACGGTATTCCCGCCGCCATGATTGTGCTGGGCGCCGCGGCCGCGGACCGCGCGCGGCTCTTGCCACTGCCGTTCGCGCTGCGCACACTGGGCGCCGCCTCCTATTCGATCTATCTGTTTCAGTTCATCTTTATCGGTATCGCGTGGCACCTGCTGTCGGCGGCGGACGTCCCGACCGGAATTATGTTTTGTGTGCTGGCGGCCTGTGGTGTGGGCGGCGGCATATTGATGTCACGGCTAATCGAGTATCCGCTGATGCGGCGCCTGCGGAAAAGGAAGTAAGGAATTTGAAAGAAAAGTCTCGTTATTGACAAAAGTTTTTTGGTTCTTTTTTTCAAAAAAGAACGACTTCCTTCCCTTGACTTCCTTACCTGACCGCATTCTGCGTCGCCCCGAACAAAATATCACGCTGCTGGTCCGACATCGGGCCTTCGCGCCGCCGGTCCGCCAACACCGCAAGCCCACGTTCCACCGCCGGCCGCGCGTCGATCCCCTCCATCCAGTTCTTCACCGCTTGCGTCTCGTTCAAATCCAGATGGCCGCCGGCCGCCGCCGCCCGCACCCAGGGGAACGTTGCAATATCAGCAATTGAATAGTCCCGCCCGGCCAGGTGTTTCGTTTCGCCTAGCCGCTTTTCCAGCACGCGCAGCAGCCGCCGGGCCTCGTTGCGGTAACGGTCGATCGCGTAGGGGATCTTCTCCGGCGCGTAATTGGCAAAGTGATTGGCCTGGCCGAACATCGGCCCCACACCGGCCATCTGGAACATCAGCCATTGCAGGCAGATGTAGCGCGCCGCCGGCTCGGTGGGAATCAGGCGCCCCGCCTTCTCCGCCAGATAAATCAGGATCGCGCCCGATTCGAACAGGCACAGTTTCTGCCCGCCCGGCCCGTCATCGTCCACGATCGCCGGAATGCGGTGATTCGGATTGATGGCCAGGAATTCCGGCTTGAACTGCTCGCCCTCGCCGATGTTCACCGGCGTGACCTTGTACGGCAGCGCCAGTTCCTCAAGCATGATGTGGACCTTGTGGCCGTTCGGCGTGGGCCAGGAAAAAAGCTCGATCAACACATTTCTCCTCTATGCAGTACTCCCAGCCACAGTAGGCCATCGGACCGCGCCGCGGAAAAGGCCCCCGCGCTAACGCCCGCTTAATCCTTGGGCCGCATGCTGAGACCAGTGAGCTTTCTCTGGTCCGAATCCCATGCATTTAGAAACATCGTACTTCCCTGAGAAGCACCCGCGGATGGCGGGATTGCCCACCGGCGATCGCCGCCTGCGCCAGGAATTGCGGCACGCCGCACACACCGGCGCCTTCATGCTCGCCTACCAGCCAAGGCGCGACCTGCTGAGCGACATGGCGGTCGGCGCCGCGTTGCAACTGCGCTGGCCCCGCAAACGCGGCGGCACCACGCCGGCCAGCGGTTTCATGCCGCTGCTGGAAGCCAATGGCCTGGCGACCGACGTCGCCGGCTGGGCCCTCACCAGCGCCTGTCAGGAAGCGGCCGCGTGGGCGCAAGGCCAGGTATGCGTGGCGGCCGATGCCGGCGCGCTGCGCGATGGGCTGCTGCTCCGGCAGGCCGGCCTCGCCCTCGCCGCCAGCGGCCTGCCGCCCGAGCGCCTGGAAATCGAGTTCGCCGAAGCCGCCCTCGCCGCCGACACCGACGACATGCTGCTAACCCTGGCCGCCCTGCGCGACCTCGGCGTGGGCATCGCGCTGGACGCGTTCGGCAGCGAAAGCGCCAGCCTGCTGCCGCTCAAGCGCCTGCCGCTGACCTCGCTGAAGCTCGACCGCTCGCTCGTGCGCGACCTGCCGGACGACCACGACGCCGCCGCAATCGTGGAAGCAGCCACCCAGTTCGCCCACGCCCTCGGCATCATCGTCGTGGCGTGCGGCCTCGAGACGGCGGCCCAACGCGCATTCCTGCGGCGCATCGGGTGCGACGAGGCGCAGGGTTCGCTGTGTGGGCGCGTGGTGCCGGGATTTGAGATTGGTGAGCTGATGGTAAGTGTCTGACAAAGAGGTCAGCCAACAAAAGCAAAGGGTTCAGAAAGCAGTTCTTTTCTGAAGAAAAGAACCAAAAGACTTTTGCTTTTTGACGCAATCCCCCGACTTATCGGCCTCGGCCCTTCACCTTCCGGGCCAATTATGCAAAGGGCTGGCGATTTCGCGGCTTCCTGCTAGATAGCGCCCATTGTTTTAGAGGCGTCTTATGACCCGTTTCCTCCGCGCCACCCTGCTCGCCGCAACCTGCGGCCTCGCTTGCCTGTCCGGCGCCCGGGCCGCCGACCCCGCCGCGCCTTCGGCGTCCGCCTTCACGCCGGCGCAACGCACCGAAATCGTCAGCATTGTGCGCGACGCCATGAAGGCCGACCCCTCCATCCTGCGCGACGCCATCAAGGCGCTGCAGGCCGACGAGGACGCGCGCGCCACCGCCGAAGCGCAAACCGCCATCGTTGCCCACCGGCACGATCTGTTCGCCAACCAGGGCGACGCCGAGGCCGGCAACGCCCATGGCGACGTCACCGTGGTGGAATTCTACGATCCGCGCTGCCCGTATTGCCGCAAGATGCTGCCGGGCATTACCGCCATGCTCGAAAAGGACCATGCCGTCCGCCTGGTCTATAAGGACATCCCGGTTCTCGGCCCGGCCAGCACCACGGAATCACGCGCCATCGTCGCCGCCCAGAACCAGGGCGGCTATGTGAAAATGCAGCAGGCGCTGATGTCCAACCCCGCCCAGCCGACCGACGACATGATCCGCGATGCCGCCAAATCGGTCGGCCTCGATCCGGCCCGGCTGGCCGCGGACATGAAGTCCGACGCGGTCGCCAAGCGTATCGACGCCAACCTGGCGCTGGCGCACGCGCTGCACGTCACCGGCACACCCACCTTCGTGGTGGGCGAGCAGATCATTCCGGGCATGGTCGACGCCGGGCAGCTCGAGCAGGCGGTGGCCAATGCGCGCAAGCACGCGGAGAAGTAAGGCAGTATTTCTTTTTTGAAAAAAGAAACAAAAAGCCTTTGTCTATCTGGCTTGCGGCTCGACAAGATCGCGTGGAGGGAGCCCGAAACGGGCTCCCTGGCGCCGTTAGCGACGCGCAATCGCGCTCTTGCCGGTGTGCGCAACCGCGCCCGCGCCGATCAGCGTGTATGTTCCGCTGTTCAACTCGGAAACGCCCGATTGAGTTTCCTCGTAGACGTACCACGAACCCCGGTTGTGCTTCGGCTCGGTGAAGTACCAGGTGAAGATTTCTTTACCGTCCGCGGTTTCGTTGGCCTGCAGCAACTTCCCGCCGATCTTCACGGTCGCGCCGCCTTCGACGTAGGTGCTGCCGCAGCCGGCATGCGTGCCATAGATTGCGAAGCCGTCCTCCACGAGCGAAAACGTATCGCAGTATCCGGACAGTGACAGGTTCACCGTTTGCGCCATTGCGCCGGTGCTGCCGACTGCCAGGAAAGCGGCGGCCATCAGAATTTTCTTCATAGCAAGTTCTCTCCGAGCCATTACAATTTTAGCCACATCCACCAATCGCCACACGGCGTCGGCTGCGGTGACCGCAATGGCGCATCCTCGCCCGAAAAAAACATCCCAATGCGTGCAAACAAGAAAATTTGCGCAAAATGACACGCCAGACAGCAAAAGTTTTTTGGTTCTTTTTTCAAAAAAGAACTGCTTCCTTCCTTCTTTCGTTAAACCCGTTCGCTAACCGCAATAGCCACCCGGCACCCCGCCTTAATAAAAGCGCTCAAGACCCGATACCCCGGGGTCAGCTCCGCCTCATGCGCCAGCCCGATATCCCGGTGCTCCAGTTCCTCGGCGCGGAATGTTTCGATCGTCCGGCTCAACTCCGCCTCGTCCGGCCCGAGTTCCTCGGTTTGCGCCCGGTAATGTTCGTCGATCGCCTCCTCCACCGCGACGGTGCACGCCATCGCCGCCCGCTCGCCCATCGCCGCGGTCACCGCGCCCAGCGCGTAGCCGGCGACGTGCCATAGCGGCAGCAGCGCGGTCGGCCGCACGCGGCGCTTGGCGATCAGCGCCGAGAAAGTGTCCAGATGCACCTGCTCCTGCGCCTGCATGTGGCGCAGCACATCGCCCTTGGGCCCGCTTCCCAGCACGGCGATCTGCCCGGCATAGATGCGCTTGGCGCCGTATTCGCCCGCATGGTCCACCCGGATCATCTGCGCGACCCGCGCCGCATCGCTCACATCGCCTGGCAGTGTCATCCCGCGCGCCTCGGTATTTGCCGTATCCACATGGCGAGCCCGGCCGCCACCGCCAGCGCATAAATGAAATTCAGCTGCGTCATCGTCACCGGCACGCCGCGGATCAGATAATCGGGGTCTTCGCAGGATTTGCTGGGCGTGGCCGGCATGTGCGCCAGCCGCTCCGCCGGGGACAGGCCGCGCAGATCGGGCGCGCTGCATTCCGGCAGCGGGCTTTTCCACCAGTGCTGCTCCACGCCCACATGCACCAGCGCCACCCCGGCCGCGACCAGGTAAATCGCCACCAGCAGCCCGCCCATCGCCCGCGCGACCCGCGCCGGCAGCACTGCCACCGCAAGCCCCACCGCGATGGCGACCCGGTACGGCCATCGCTCGCGCAGGCACAGCGGGCACGGGATCAGGTCGAGAAACCGCTCCGAACCGAGCGCCACCGCCAGCGCCAGCGCGCCCAGC
>CAJCIS010000096.1 GCA_903970435.1 Acidobacteriota bacterium
TCTTTTCTGAAGAAAAGAACTGCTTTCCTTCTTCGTTCCGACACTCAGGTAGTACCAAAACCTTCGTAGACGTAATAGCCGACGCCATACCGGCCGGCCTTCGCTAAATTGGCCTTGTTCAAGAGCATCCCCACCACCGGCGCGTTGGAATTACGCAACGCGGTCAGTGCTTCATCGACGAGTTTTTGGGGGGTGGAGCCCCATGCGATCACCATGACGGTTGCATCGACAATTCCAGAAATGAACAGCGGGTCGCTGATCGCCAGGATGGGGGGGGAATCCAGGATCACCAGATCGAATTTCTGCTGTAATTCCCGGATGAGACCGCTGAGCTTGGCACTTTCGATCATTCCGGTGCGTGGTTCGCCCACGGAGCCGGCATCAATGATGCATAATGGCAATGTCTCATGACGCGCGAGCGCGGAGTCGGTGGCAGACGTGCCGAGCAGTATGTCGAAAACCCCTCCGGATTGCTTGCCGGAAAAAATCTTGCCGATCGACGGGCGGTGGAAATCGAGATCGACGATGACGGTGCGCATCCCCGCCACGGCCGCCGATATCGCCAGGCTGGCTGCCATGGTAGATTTACCCTCGCCCGGGACCGCGGAGGTGATCTGAACGATTTTCGGTCCGCTCGTGCCGGAAATACGCAAGCGGAGCCGGAGCAGGCGGAGGCTTTCCGCAAATCTCGAAATGGGTTTGACGAGCAAATACTCGGTGATGGTCAACTGACTGGACCCGATTTTCAAATCGGATTTGCGGAGAATCGGGGTCATGGCCAAAACCGGCAGGGAGAATGCCTGTTCGGCGCTTTCCGTATCAACGATACGGTTGCGATGGTATGGGAACAAAAGCACCAGACCCAGGCCGGCGACCAGGCCGAGCCCGGCACCCGCGCCCAGGCAGATAATCGCCTTCGGCGAACTCGCCGATTCAGGGAGGTCGGCCTGGGAAATGATCCTGGCTTCCACATCCTGCCGCGTGCCGGCTTGCTCCACCTCGCGCAGGCGCGCGAGCGAAGCATCGTAGGCGGTACGATTGGCTTCCGCGACCCGCTCGGCCTCGCGCAACTCGACGCGTCCTTCGGCACTGTCGGCGGCGCTGACCCGGCCGACCAGGCCGGCAAGTTCCCGCTGGAGCGTGTCGCGCTTGGCCGTTGCCGTCTGATAATCGTTGCGGAGCATGTCAAGTACCCTGGAGACCTCCAGCTGCACCTGGCCGTTCACCGCCGCGCGGTCCTGCTCGGCCTGGCGGCGTTCCGGGAAGCTCGAGGAATATCGCGTCGAGATGTCAGCGAGGCGGCGGTTTGCGTCGGCCTGCTGCTTGCGCAAATCGCCGATGACCTTCGACGTATCGATGTCCGAAAGTCCCTCCACGCTGCCGCCGCTCCGCATGACGTGCAGCGCCTGCTGGTATTTGGCGCCGGTGACAGCAACGTCGCTCTGCGCCTTGACCAGATCTTCGTTTACCTGGCTGATCGCCTGCCGGTCGACGGTCGTTTCGGGACCGCCATTGGGCGCCAGGACACCATATTTCTTGCGGATGGCCTCGACCGCGGCCTCGCTGTTGATCAAATCGGTCCGCTGGTCCCTGAGCTGATTGGTGAGCCAGGCCGTGTCGCGCCGCGCGGCGTCCAATTTGGTTTGAATCTGGTCGTCCAGATAGGCATTTGCGACGGCACTCGCCAGGCGCTGGGCGCTGGCGGGAGATTGCGCTGTCACATCGAGATTTATCACATAGGTGACGCCCGAGCGCGCGGTGTGAATCATCTGGCTCAGACGGTAGACCGCCCTTGTATGACGCGCCGCCGGCGTGTTCAGGATCGGCGTCGATTTCAGAAACGGCAGCCACCGGCGCAGGGTTGACGGCCGCGCATCGCCGAACATCGGCTGATCGGCCAGGTGTTCCTCGTCGACCACGCGACCGAGCAGTTCCGATGATACCAGCAGCAGCTCGACGTCCGCGATTTTGGAGTTGTCGACGAACAGGTTGGCGAACTGCCCATCTTCGCCGAACGAGCCCGGCCGTTTCGGATCGATCAGGATGGAGACCGAGCTCGTATAGCGCGTTGGCAGATAGCGCAGGGCAACAACGCCCAGGCAAACGCCCAGCACGAGCATGCCGCACAATATCGGAAAGCCGCGCAGGACGGTGCGGACCAGCCGCCAGATATCAAACTCCCTGGCGGCCGCCGGCTGCGGCGCGGGCGGCGGATAATCGCGAGCCAACGACGGCTCAATATAGTTCATCGTGATGTGACCTGTCGTTTGGGGATGGAAATTTGCGCCCGCGGCGCATGCGCTTCAGTAGGCATGGCGGTCGAACACAATGAGCATCGCAGTTCGGAAAATGATCCATGCGTCGGTGCGCAGGGACCAGTTTTCGATGTAATGGCAATCCAATGCCAGGCGGCGGCGGAGTTTTCGTTCGGAATCGATTTCGCCGCGGCACCCGTTCACCTGTGCCCAGCCGGTAATGCCGGGCTTCATCATGTGGCGGGCGTTGTAGCCCTCGGCCAGATCGGTCATGTCGCGCCCGCTCACCGTCATGCCCAGCGCATGCGGCCGCGGACCGACGACCGACATATCCCCGCGCAAGACATTTATCAATTGCGGGAGTTCGTCCAGGCTGGTGCGGCGCAGCAGGCGCCCGGCGCGCGTGACCCGCCGGTCATCACGGCTGGTCTGGCGGCTGGAATTGCTGTCCGCCATGTGATGGTGCATGGTGCGGAATTTCCACATCTGGAACACGGTTCCGCGCAGCCCGATCCGTCTCTGAAAGAAAAGCACGGGGCCGGGGCTGTCGATTTTGATGATGAGCGCGATCAGCAACAGAAACGGCGCGCTGACCAGCAGGGCGGCGAGCGCCACCAGAATATCTTCGATACGTTTGGCGAAAGCTTCGCCGGCGCTGAGCGGCCAGGTGGCGACGATGTCTGCCGCGATATGCCCGGCCGGTGTGACGCGCACAGGCAACAGGCCGAAGAACTCGCGCGCCGGAACCAGCGTGACATCGACACCAAGGCGCATCAGCGCGGGCAGGATCGCGGCGTAGCCATCGCCAACCGTATCACAATCGGCGATGACGATCCGGTCCGCCATCTTGCTCTGCACGATCTCCTCGATCCAGGCAAAGCTGGGACTGAAGGGAGCGCCGGGGATCGGTGCACTGGCGGCGACGCGAATACGTCCATCATGCCGGCGCTCGATGGCGGAGGCGGCATACCGCGCCGCGGCGGCGGAGCCGGCCAAAACCAGGGCGCGATCCAGACAATAGCCGCGGCGCAGGAACCAACGCAGGTACGCCTGCCACCCTGCGTGCGCCGCAACCACCCACGCGCCGGCGGCGCACATCATGGCCGCGGCGCCGCGCACAATTGCGGTGTGCGCAGGATGGGCCGCCACGGCAACCAGGAGCATGGCACCAAAGCCGATGGCGCACGTGGTGACCGCCTTGAGCAATGCGCCGCGGTCGGCCACGATCGTGGCGCGCCGGTACAGGCCTTGCGCGTGCGCGGCGAAAAGCCACACCATGATCGATCCCGCAAGCATGCCGGCGCGTTGGAGAAGTCCTTGCCCCTGCCACGAGAAGCCAGGAAGGCTCAGCGCCAGCGCGGCGACAGCGATGAGGTCGAGACACAGGATCGCCGTTGTCCAATGCCGTAATGACAGCGGCTTGAAATGGGTGGTCTCGAACGCGGGCTCGTCGGCAGACAGGCTACTTAGCTCGGAGCGGTCCAGGGGCAGGCTGTGAAGCAGCAAGGAAGTCTCCAGTTACCGCGATATCGGGCCCAAACGTCACAGGCAGGCGCGGCTTCAAACAGCAAAGCCATCAATCTGCGAAACAAAGGCGATACCGACACAAAATGGCGAACGATGCAAAATCAGTCAACAAGGTGGCGATATCAAAACGGGTCATCATTGCGGCGATGGCGGTCGGGACGGCGCCGATGCGCGGAAGCAAAACATTCCGGCTCCTCGGTGCCTCCGGCGTGGGTCGTCACGGTCCGTGCGATCTCTTGACCTTCCATTGCGCGTCCTGTTGGCTGGCGACCGGAGCAGCTGTCCCCGAACCCCACCCATCAACAATTCCAACGTATCGCCGGGCCGCCCGGACAGGTAGAGCCGGCAGCATCAGTCTGAGTAGTGCAACCCGAGTTGACCTCAATCTGTGGTGTTCCGATACGGTGCCGTTGCACGTTCGGGGGATGCATTTGTATCAGGCGGCCTGGTATGTTTGCTTCGGGCGGATGGCTTTGCCAGCCGCGTGCCGTGCAGGGTAAGCCGGGTTGGCGGCGAATGGGTTGTGCATGGAGGCATTGACGGTGGATCCTGGGTCCGAACGCGCGCGCAGGCCGGCTGCGGCTTGGGCACGCGCCCTGGGAAATATCGCCGCACTGGACCGCGGCAGCAGCAAGACGCTGCCGTATGTGCTGGATGACCTGGCCGAGGCCCGCGGCGCGCATCCGGCGCTGGAATCGGAGTTTGAGAGCGTTACGTATGCCGCGCTGGCGGCGCGGAAAAATCAGTATGCGCGGTGGGCCCAGCAACAGAATATCAGGCCAGGGGACGCGGTGTGCCTGCTGATGCCGAATTGCCCGGATTATCTGGCGGCCTGGCTTGGAATCACGCAACTGGGCGGCGTGGTGGCGCTGATCAATACGAACCTGGCCAGCACCGCCTTGTGCCACGCGATCACGACCTCGCGGCCGCATCACATCATCGCGGCGCCCGGCTACGTGCGGCATGTGGCGGAGGTGCGGGCGCAATTGCCGGGCGACATCCGGTTCTGGCAAAATGGGACGGCGTCGGACGACCCCGCATGGTTCCACCTGGATCGGAGCCGGTATTCCGTGCGCGCGTTGGATAGGCCGGCGCCGCCATCCGTGGTGGCACGCGACACGGCGCTGCTCATTTTTACCTCCGGCACCACGGGCCTGCCGAAGGCGGCGCGGGTCAGTCACTACCGCGTGCTGGAATGGAGTTTCTGGTTCGCAGGCATGATGGATATCGGGCCGGCGGACCGGCTGTACAACTGCCTGCCGATGTATCACAGCACCGGCGGCGTGGCGGCCCTGGGTGCCGTTCTGGTGAAGGGCGGCACCGTGGTGGTGCGCGAACGATTTTCCGCCAGCGGTTTTTGGGAGGACGTGGCGGAACAGGCTTGCACCCTGTTTCTCTACATCGGCGAATTGTGCCGCTATCTTGTCACCGCACCGGCGCGGGCCGCGGAGACAAGGCATTGTCTGCGCCTGTGTTGCGGCAACGGTTTGCGGGGCGATATATGGGAGGCGTTCCAGGCCCGCTTTCGCATTCCGCAAATTCTCGAATTCTATGCGTCCACCGAAGGCAATGTGGCGCTCTATAACTGTGAAGGAAGGCCGGGCGCCATCGGGCACGTCCCGTCATTCCTTGCGCACCGGTTTCCGGTGGCGCTTATTGCGTGCGACGAGTTGGGCGCGCCTGTGCGCGGAGAGGACGGGCACTGCCTGCGCTGTGCCGTGGGCGCGGTGGGGGAGGCGATCGGCCGCATCGTTGCGGCGGACGACGCCGGGCCACGATTGTTCGAAGGCTATACCGACGCGGATGCCACGGACCGGAAGGTGCTGCGCGATGTTTTCGCGCCCGGCGACGCCTGGTTTCGCACCGGGGACCTGATGCGGCGGGACAAAGCCGGATTCTATTACTTCGTGGATCGGATCGGCGACACGTTCCGGTGGAAGGGCGAGAACGTATCGACCACGGAGGTGGCCGAGGCAATCTGCCGGTGCCCAGGTGTGACGGCGGCGGTGGTGTATGGCGTCGCGGTGCCGGGCGCCGAGGGACGCGCCGGCATGGCGGCGCTGACGGTCGGCGCCGGTTTCGCGTTGGATTGTTTGCGTGCCACGCTGGTGGCGCAACTGCCGTCGTACGCGCGGCCGCTGTTCGTGCGCATTTGCGCGGCGTTGGAAACGACCGGAACGTTCAAGCTGGTCAAAGGGGCGCTGGCGCGCGAGGGGTTTGCACCGGGTGTGGGGGGGGATGAATTTTATGTCGACGATCTGGCGGCAGGGGGATTTAGGCAGATCGATAAAAACTTGTATCAAAGTATTTGTGAAGGAAGAATAAGGTTTTAGGAAGAAGGAAGTCGTTCTTGTTTGAAAAAAAAGAACCAATAAACTTTGCCTCGATGCAATCCCGGAGCCACGGGACCATGGCACAACCCTCTCCGCAGGCGCAGGACAAAAGTCTTTTGGTTCTTTTCTTCAGAAAAGAACGACTTCCTGCCTAAGCCGTATTGCCCGCATCCACCGTCACCGTCGTCCCCGTAACATTACCCGCCGCATCGCTCACCAGAAACGCCACCGCCGCGGCGACATCCTTCGCGTCCGGCAGCCGGCGCAGCGCGCTGCGGCGTATGATCTGCGCGCGCTGCGCCGGCTTCATGCCGCCCGTCATGTCGGTATCGACAAATCCGGGCGCCACGCAATTTACCGTAATGCCCAACGGCCCGATTTCGCGCGCCAGCGAGCGCGTGAAGCCGGCGAGCGCCGCCTTGGACGCCGCATAGACCGACAGGCCGCTATATCCGGTGGATGCGACGACGGACGAGATGTTCACGATGCGCCCGCCGGCGCCCCCCACCATCATCGCCCGCACGGCGTATTTCGTGAGCGTAATCGGCGATGTCACATTCAGCCGCAGCAGCCGTTCGATCTGCGGGTCCGCCAAGGTTGCCAGAATGCCGCTGGTGCCCAGCCCCGCGTTGTTGACCAGCCCATGCAACGGGCCGAATTCCTCCGACAGCGACGCCACGAACTTTGGTATGAAGGCGATATCGTTCAGGTCGAAGGCGGCAAACCGCAGCGAGCCCGGCGCGGTGGCCTCGGCTTGCTGCACGCAGGCCGCGAAATGATCGTTCTGCTGGCGCGCCACGGCAATGGCCCGGTAGCCGTCCGCGGCGAGCTTGCGCGCGATGGCGATGCCCAGTCCGCGCGTGCCGCCGGTGACGACGACGTTACGCACGCGCGCGCGCCAGCTTGCCGGATGCGGCGATGTCCAGGTTCGGCACGATACGGATCGAGGCCGGCACCTTGTGCCGCGCCAGGTGCGCGCGGCAGAACGCGCGGACATCGTCCTGCAGCGACGCCGCGCCGGCGGGGCGGGGCGCGGTTGCGTCGCCAAAAACCACGATATCAGCCACCACGATCGCGCCGGTAATCGGATTTGACCGCGCCCGTACCAGCGACATCCGCACGCCGGGGTGCCGGTTGATCACCGCCTCAACCTCCTCGGGGTGCACTTTCTGGCCGCCCACGTTGACGGTGCCGTCGCGGCGGCCGGCGAAATGGTAACGGTCTGCGTGCCGCACCACGATGTCGCCGGTATCGACGAAGCCGTCCGCGGCGGCGATCCGGGTCACCGTGCCGTCGAGATATCCGGCGGCGGCGCGCGCGGAGCGCACGAGCAGCGCGCCGTCCCGGACGTCGATGTCCGCGTGGAGGCCGCCGCTGCCGATCAGAGACGCGGGGAAGCCGGCAAGCCCATCGTCCACCTCGAACGCCAGGCCGGCTTCGGTGGCGGCGAACGCATGCACGATGCGGGCGCCGGGGTAGGTGGCGCGCAGCCGGTCGAGAATCATTTGGTCGGCCACCTCGCCGGACAGGCGCACGTAGGACGGGGCGATCAGGTGGGCCGCGTCGGTCATCAGCGCGCGGCGCCAGTGCGAGGGGGTGCCGAGGAAATGCGTGGCGCCGGCCGCGGCGGCGCGCGCCAGGAACGCGGCCGGCGGCTCGCCGGCGCAGGACAGCACCAGCGAGCCGCCGGCCACCAGGGCGCGCAACAGGATTTGCAATCCGCCGTAGCGCCTGATGTCGTAGAAGGTGCACCATAGGGGGGTGTCGCCGGCGCTGGGGGCGGAGGTGGCGCGCAAATGCCCGGCCAGGCTTTGCAATGTATGCGACACCATCTTTGGCTGTCCCGTGGTGCCCGAGGTGAACAGCACCCATTCGGTTGCCTGCCGCTCCCGTGGGCCGGCGGCGCCGCGGCCGGCAAGCGGCCATTCCGTCACCACCATGTCCACGGCGGCGGATTGCAGAACGGCCGGCATATGGGTTTCCGGCACATCCGGCGGGCAAAGCACCAGGCGCCGTGCCACGCCGTCGAGCGCGATCAGGGCCATCGCGGTGGCGAGCTGCCCGGGCAACGCGAGCAATACCGACTTGCCGCGCGCCTCTTCGATCCGGTTCGGGCCCGTTGCGGGCAGGTGCGGTGCGTCCAGGCCCAGGGCTGCGAGATCGACCCGCGTCGTTTCGTCCGCCACGAAGCGGCGGGATGCGGGGGCGCCGTTGGCCCGCAGCAGCGCGCTCAGGCAAATCCCGCCGTCGCCAGGCACGTCACGCGGGCCGTTGCCAAGGCTAATGGGCGGCGTCCTCGTACAGCTTGACGAATTCGCCGACGGTGACCGGCAATACCGCTTCCTCCGACGTGCTGAACGGGTCCACGCCCAGCCCATCCTCCAGCCGGGCGACGATGACTGCCAGACACAGGGAGTCCAGCCCGGAATCGAGCAGCGGCAAATCGTCCGTCAGGGGCGGCAAGGCCTTGGCGTGCTCGCCCGCGACCGCGACGATGGTGGCTTCGACGGTGGCGCGGACGGTCATCTGTACTCTCCAGGTTTCATACGGCACCGGCCCACCGGGCGAATACCGGCAGGCGATGGGAGGAATAGGTGCCGGGCCGCGGCACGTGCATAGAACCTAATGGCGGGGCGGCGAAAGCAGGACGCGGCGGTTCACTGCTTTTTTTGGCGCGCCGGCTTCGCCGCGGCGCGGACCTGCGGGCTGGGCGGCGGCTCGGCGGTGCATTCAGTCCCTTTGTCGTCGGTGAGTTTTCTGATGGCCTCCCGGATGGAATCGCGCACTTTCGCGTCGTCCCCCACGACACTGTCGTTTGCCATGAAATATCCTGCACATTGCGGGCGCGGCCCGGTAAGTATTCCCCGTCGGCCGCCGATTCCGGGCGGTTCGACCGATGAAAACATATACATGTTGGGGATTGGCCGCCTGAAGCACAGGCACTAGGCGTGCTAGTGCGGATAACCGCGTGGGCACTCGGATGTGAAACGAGAGCAGGAAGGAAGGCCTTCTTTTTTGAAAAAAAGACGCAAAAAACTTTTGTCCTTGGTTGCGCACCAATCAGGTTCGGGCGCGATGTCGCAAAAGTTTTTTGCATCTTCTATTCAAAAAAGAAGGCCTCCCTTCTTACAGCGCCGCCGGCCGCCGCACCTGGCTCGCCGCCGTCGCCGACGGCCAGGCAATGTTGATACCCCGCTCGCGCGCCCACACGATGGCGTTGCGGCGGCTGTGCACGCCAATCTTGCTATACAGCGTGGCGACATGGTTGCGCACCGTCGAGCGGGTGAGCCCCAGCTTCATGGCGATGTCGCTGTCGGACAATCCGTGGCTGACCAGCCCCAGCACCTCGCGCTCCCGTTTCGTCAGGTCATCGACCGCGGCCGACCGGGCGGTGGGGCCGGCCGGGCTGCGCACGCTCGCCAGCTTTTCGATCACCGAACGGCTGAACCACGACGTGTCCTTCATGACCATTTCTATGGCCTGAAACAATTGCACCTCGTTGCGCCGACGCTCGGTGATGTCCTGCAGCACCAGCAGCGCGCAGGACTGGCCGAACACATGCACCCGTTCGGCCGACAGCAGGCAGTCGATGACGTCGCCCGTTGCGGTCTTGATGCGGGCTTCCAGGTTGCGCGGCCGCCCGGTGGTGCGCAATTCCTGCTCGAATTGCTGCCGTTGCGCGCGGGTTTCAAAAAGGCTGAGTTCTTCGATCGCGTGGCCGACAACCGCCTGCGCCGTCTGGCCGGTCGCCGCCAGGAAGGCGTCGTTGGCGTCCAGGATGCGGGCGTCGTCCATGCGGCGAATGATCATCGGAACCGGCGCCAGGGCGAACAAGGTGGCAAACCGCCCGTCGCTGCGCTTGCGCTCGGTGATATCCACCGGCGCGGCGACCGCGTGGCGCAGGGTGCCGGTGCCGTCCAGCGTCGCACGGATCGAAACGGCCGCTTCCGCCACGTCGCCGGCGCGGCGCACGAATTGGCATTCCGCATCGGATACGGCGCCGCCGTCGCACAGGATTTGCCACGTGTGGCTGTCGAAATGGGCGGCCGATGACGGCGTCATGAAATCGGTGATGGCGCGGCCGATCACCGCGTGCCGGGCATGGCCGAGCCATTCCAGCCACGCATCGCTTACCGCGCGGATTCGCAGGTTGGCGTCCAGCACGTGGAGCGGCACCGGTGCGGCCGCGCACAGCGCTTCGGCTTCGGCGCGCTGGGCCGTCTCGGTATCTTGCGCGGCTGCTTGCGGTGCGTGCGCGCCGGGACCGGCGCCAAGATCGACAAACGTAAAGAGCATGCAGCGCTGCGCATCGAAGTCGATCGGCTGACCGGCCATTAGCACAGGGCGCAGCGTGCCGTCCGCCCGTTTCAGGCTCGTCTTGACATGGCCGAGCGGCGTGGCGTGCGCGATGCTTCGACGCACCGATGCGTCCGGTGCCGGCGATTCTTGTTCAGAGGCTTCGCCCGATGGATCGGCAGCCAGTTCCCCTGCGGCTACCCTTGACGCATTCGGCGTCGCGCCGTCTTCCGCTGCGCTGCCGGCCGCGCACTCGAGTTCGGACATGGCGCGGGCGATCACGCGACCCCGTTCGAGGCCGGTCAATTCGAGAAAGCTCTCGTTCACGCCAACAACAATCTGATCGCATAGGCGCAGGATAATGGCGGGTTCCGGCACCGATTCGAGCGACGAGGCGAACTGCCCGCGGGCCTGGAACGCCTCATTGACGGCGTGCAGTACGAGTGCCACGCAAGTGGGATTTCCCACCTCGTCGGTCAGCACCAGGTTACGGATGCGATGCACCCATTTCGGCGCGTCGCCGCCCGGCGGCGTCACCTCGATGACCACATCGCGGAATGTCTCGCCCGCGGCCACGCTCTCGATGGAGTTTTGCGCGGCCGGCGATTGGTAGCTGCGGAATTTTACCTGGAATTTTGCATGGTATTCATCGATCGTGCGGCCCAGTGCGGCGGGCTGGTCGACGCCGTGCATGGCAAGTGCTGCCTCATTGGCCCACCTGATTGTCTGATCCACGTCGATGAGGATCACGCCTTCGGTAAGATTGGTTGCAATTTGTTGAATCTGGCGCCGGTAAAGTGACCGCAATTTGTTGGCGTCCGTCGCCATGATAAAATCTCCCGCCCGCATTTCCGGCGCGACCATGCCGTTCCCCCAAAAGGTTTGGTCGCGCACAGAGGCACAAGACAATCTTGTTCCGAGATCAGTCTTTTGCAGCGCCAGCGCGGCGGATGACAAGAGCCGCGGCCTGCGGCCCGGCGCGGATTCCGCCCGCGTTCCGGGATAAAAGCATCACATTTCGGAGAGCCATCGGTTGCGCGGCAATATTGCGATGGGCGCGATAAAAAGTTGGAGGAAGTAGAAAAATGGGGCCTAAAATGATCCCGCCCGGGGCGGTTGTAAATCTATCATTCTCCGCCCCGTATGATTGCAGTTGGCGAGCGGGATGTCCTCGATACAACTTAAGATTGTGCGCGGCGCTAACGCGCGCGGGCCGGTTGATTTGGTCAGGCATCAAATAGGCCAAGGCCGATTTTGCGTCCGCGGCGCGCATGCCCTGGCGTGCGGACGTTACGCGGGGTTCACCGGGGCCCGGGTCGCCCCGGTTGTGGAAGCGGCCGCCAGGTTGCCGCGACCCGTATGACTTGCCCATCGCCGCAGCGGATACTACTCAAGGTTGCGAGCCCGGCGCGCCTGACGAATTTATTGAGGGTCGGAATCGGGGCGGCGCCTGCATCAGTCGGGTTAGGTAGCCTGCATCATGCCGAGGCGATCGCGCCGCGTTTAATTCAACCATAAATCAGGCTGTCGGCGCTTGCACGGCGGTCGGCGGCCGGGGCCTGGAGGGGCATGCGGACTCTTGCGCGGCGCGGTGGTTGCAGCTTCGTTGCGGTTTAGTCGCCCACGCGCGGGTGCCGCATCGGCCGGCATCGTGACGCATCCGGGATAACGGCATTTTAGATACGATTGCAGAAGGAGGATTGACCATGGCCGGCAGCATCATTTCAACAACCGTGACCAGCACCGTGACGCTGGGGGCAGGCCTGTATGGCGACCAGGTCACCATTACCAGCGGCGGCGGTGTCGATCCTTCCGCCAGCGGTGCCACCGCGGTGTATGCGGCCATCGCCGGTGTGTACCTGCTGAACCAGGGCAGCGTCATCGGCGGCGCCGGCGCTTATATAAATAGCGGCACCGGCCAGACCGGCGGCATGGGCGTGGATCTGGCCGCCAGCGGTACGATTACCAATGCCGGCACGATTGCTGGCGGTGCCGGCGGAAACAGCGGCACGGGCAATGGGGGTGCCGGTGGCACCGGCATTCTGCTCGCGGCCGGTGGCGTCGTGACGAGCAGCGGCGCGATTCTCGGCGGTGCCGGCGGCAATGGCAATCTCTACGGTGGCAGCGGCGGCGTTGGCGTCGAT
>CAJCIS010000097.1 GCA_903970435.1 Acidobacteriota bacterium
TTGTTTGGATGTCGTTCGCGGAACCCATCTGGGCCAGCGGGAATGATCCTGCGTCAAAGGCCGGACACATGACCGCATTCGAACCAACGCCAGCATCGCGCGATCTACTTGAACCCTGCGGGCCGTCCACACATGGTATAAGTCAAAAGTTTCTTGGTTCTTTTTTTCAAAGAAGAACTGCTTCCTTCCTTACGCGATTCCAAACAACCGATCGAATTCCGCCTCCGGCGTCCCATACGAGCCATTCGCCGAACGTGTGAGACCATTTCGGTCAAGGATGGATATCACGCCGCGGCCGGCGCGGATCAGGCCATTTCGTTCGAACTGGTTGAGCGCCACGGTGACGCCGGGGCGGCGCACGCCGAGCATGATGGCGAGGAAATCGTGTGTCAGCGGCAGATCGTCACCCTCGACGCGGTCGTGCGCCATGAGCAGCCAGCGGGCCAGACGTTCCTCGATCTTGCTGCTGCCGTTGGTCATGGCAGTGTGCGTGGTTTGCACGAAGAAGGCGTGGGCGAAATTGAGCAACGCGACGCGCAGGGTGGCACTCAGTTCCATCGCGCGGCGCAACGTGCCGGAGGCGATGCGCATACCACTGCCTGCGACTTGCATGAAGGTTTCGTGCGGCGTGCGGTCTGTCGCCATGACCACGGCCAGACCGGTCATGCCTTCCCAGCCGATGAGGCCGGCTTCGATGGTGCGATGATTGATACCATTTGCAACAACCGAGGCGATGCCGCTTTCGATGAAATAGACGTGGTCGATCGGCCGGTTGCCGGTTTCGAGACGCAGGCGGACCGGGAGTTCGGCGGGTTCGAGGTGCGGTTCCAGAAGCGCGAAATCCTCGCGGGAAAGGCTCGCAAGGATGCGATTCATACGTGTACGCGGCACATTCTTGGGCATAATTCGTCCGAGCCAAGGCAGGCGCATCGTCGGTCTCGACATCTGTGCGCAGGAGATTCAAGTCGCAATTCGGCACGATACCCCAGGGTTCCGCGTTCGCGAAAACGTTCTTATTGTACTATATCGGACCGTTGGATTTATATTCGGATGCGCTGGCGCGGCGAATGAGCAAAAGTTTTTTGTTTCTTTTTGTCAAAAAAGAAATACTTCCTTACACTTTCCCTACTGCTCTTTTTTTCCCGGCACAAACCCATTCACCAGCTCATGGATACGCGCGGGATCGCTCTGCTCCATGACCCGGCGCGCAAAGCGGGCGCAATCGTCGATGCTGACGGCGCGGACCGCTTGTTTGACGCGGGGAACGTTGGTTGCGGTCATGCTGAAGCTGCGCAGGCCGAGGCCCAGCAATAGCGGCGTCAGGCGCGGGTTGCCGGCGAGTTCGCCGCAGACCGAGACGGGCATGCGCATGCGCAGGGCGGCTTCGGTGGCGAACTGGATGAGCCGCAGCACGGCGGGGTGCAGCGGGTCGTAGAGGGCGGCGACTTCGGTGGCGGCGCGGTCCACGGCGAGCGTGTACATGCACAGATCGTTGGTGCCGATGGCGAAGAAATCCACTTCCAGGGCCAGCGCGTCGGCGGCCAGGGCGGCGCCGGGCGTTTCGATCATGATGCCGAGGTCGGGGAGTTTCTCGGGCAATTTTTCGCCGCGGCGGCGCAGGCGTTTGGCGACGCGTTCATATATTTCGCGTGCGGTACGGACTTCGGTGACGTTGGTCACCATCGGCAGCAGCACGCGCACCGGGCCGGCGCGGCTGGCGCGCAGAATGGCGGCCAGCTGGGTTTCGAACAAATCTGGCTGGCGCAGCAACATGCGCAAGCCGCGCACGCCGAGCGCGGGATTGTGGTCCAGCGTGTCGGGCACCAGGCCGCGTGCGGTGAGGGCTTCGATGTCCTTTTCGCCGCCCCAGTCGAGCACGCGGATGGTGACGGTATCGCCGTCCATGGCTTCGATGACCGTACGGTAGGCTTCGGCCTGGTCGGCTTCGTCCGGCAGGGTTTCGCGGTTCATGAACAGAAATTCGGTGCGGAACAGGCCGATGCCGGCGGCGCCCGATTGGGCGATGAGCGGGAGTTCGGCGAGCAGTTCGAGGTTGCCTTGCAGTTCGACGGCCTCGAGGTCGGTGGTTTCGGCCGGCAGGCGGCGCAGGCGGGCGAGACGCTGGCGGGCGCGCGCGTAGCCGGCGACATGGCGCCGGGCGGTGGCGAGCGTGGCCGCTTTGGGCGCCAGGGTGAGATGGCCGGATTCACCATCCAGGACCGCCATCAGGCCGGGTTTGGCGGCGGCGAGCAGGCCGGGAATGCCCAGCACGGCCGGCACGCCAAGCGCGCGCAGCATGATGGCGGTGTGACCGTCGGCGCCGCCTTCCTCGGTGACGATGCCGGCGATGCGGGCGGGGTCGATCAGCGCCGCGTCGGCGGGGCGGAGTGCCTCGGCGACCAGGATGGCGCCCTGCGGAATGGCGGCGAAATTGCGGAAGGCGGCGGCGGTGAGGTTGCGCAACAGGCGGCGGCCGGTTTCGCGGATTTCGTCGGCGCGGCGCTGGCGGGCGGCGATGTCGTCGGCGCGGCGCTCCGGCGAGGCGGCCTCGTCGATCGGCTGGGCGAGAACCGCGGTCGCGATATATTCGGCCTCGTCGTGGATGGCGGCTTCGGCGGTGAGCTTTTCGTTGGTGATGCGTTCGCGGGCGCGGCGCAGCAGGCGCGAGCCGGACAGCATTTGCGTGTAGGCGTCGATGAGGGGGGCGATTTCCTGCTGGCTATCCTCCGGCAGGACGGAGAGGCGGGCGCGGAGCTTGTCGAGCTGCTTCTTGGATTTGGCCACCGCGTTGTCGAGGCGGCCGAATTCGGCCTGGACCGACCCGGTGGCGATGCGGATGAGCGGCAGGTCGAGCGCCGGCTCGCTGGCGGCGTGCAGCGGGCCGATGGCAATGCCGGGCGAGACCGGAATGCCGGCCAGGATGTGCTCGGCGCGGGCGCGGGGTTGGTCAGTCCTGCTCATGGAAGCCGGCCTCGATCAGGCCGGCGACGGCGTCGAGCGCTTCGTGGGCGTCGAACCCGTCGGCGCGCAGCTCGATTGTGGATCCCATGCCCGCCCCTAGCATCATCAGGCCCATGATGGACCGGGCGGAGACGGAATTTCCATCCCGAACGACATCGACATTGGCGGAAAAGCGCTCGGCGGCGTTGACGAGCTTGGCGGCGGCGCGGGCGTGCAGGCCGCGGCGATTGACGATGGTGACGGTGCGCGTGACGACAGCCTCGCCGTTCATGGATGGGCCTGGGGAAGCAGGCCAGGGGGCGTCGTGCGCAGCACGCATTCGCGTAACGCCCCCGGATGATCCCCGATCCAAGTCATGGGGTCTGGGGACTTGTCCCCGTCGTGCGACGCACGCATTCGCGTGACGGGGTCCAGGGGCAGAGCCCCTGGCCTTCTTCCGTCGCTCAAGCCTTGAGCGGAATGGGCTCGGCCAGGTGCCCGTTGCCGTGGCGTGGATCGAGCATGCACAGGTTTGGGGTGGTGCCGCTGCGGAGCAGGGCCGATGCGCTGGCGATGTATTTTCGGCCAGCGGCTTCGGCGCAGGCGACGGTCTCGGCGAGCGTCTGACGGGATCGTATCTTGGCGAGCTTGACGAGCATGGGCAGGTTGGCGCCGGCCAGCACGTCCACGCCAGGCCGGTCCATCATCGAAATGGCCAGGTTGCTGGGCGTGCCACCGAACATGTCGGTGATGATGATAACTCCATCGCCGGCATCGACATTTTCGATACAGGCACGGATGTCACGGCGCCGTTGCTCCACGTCGTCATCGGCGGCAATGCAGATGGTTGCGACACCCTTCTGCACGCCGACCACATGCTCCATGGCGGCTCGAAGCTCCTCGGCCAGACGGCCGTGGGTCACCAGAACCAGTCCAATCATGTACTTCCTCAGGCCTCCTGCGCCTGTACCGGCGCGGTCGCGCCAGCGTGTTCGGAACCGTCCGGCGCACCCGCGCCGGACCAAACCCCGGTTGTCCCCCGGGTCCCCGCTAATTCGGTAATCAATTCTCTGTGGTTCAAAGTCACGTGCCAGCTGGTCTGCTCACCGACATTCCCCGTCACACCAGGTTGGGGTGCACCAGGTTGGGGCGCGCCGGTGAGACGCGCGGCCAGACGATGCGCCACGTGGACACTGCGGTGCCTGCCTCCCGTGCAGCCGATCGCAATCCCCGCGTATTTCTTGCCCTCCTGCACGAAGCGGGGCAAGAGCAGAGTTAACAGGTCTGTCACCTTGTCCAGAAACGGTTCGAACGCAGGGTCGGCCGCGATGAAGGCGGCGACGTTGGCATCGAGACCGGTTCCGGGCCGTAACATGGGGTCGTAGTGCGGGTTGCGCAGGAAGCGCACGTCGAAGACCAGATCTGCGTCCGGCGGCAGGCCTTTGGAGTAGGCAAAGGACATGATGGAGACGGTCATGCCGGCATGGTCGGCGGACAGGCCGAAACGCTGCTCGATCGTGGCGCGCAGGGTGGGGATGGGGAGTGCCGACGTGTCCAGCACCAGGTCGGCGGCCTCGCGCAGGGGGGCGAGCAGCGCCGACTCGGCCGCGATGCCGTCCTTGACGCGGCCACTCGGCGCCATGGGATGGCGGCGCCGCGTTTCTGTGTAGCGGCGGAGCAGCGCGCTTTCCCCGGCCCAGGCGAACACCAGTTCGGTGCGCACCGCGGGGTTCTGGCGCAGACGGATCAGGGTTTGCAGGACGGAAGCGGTGGCGAAACCGCGGCTGCGCGTGTCGATGCCCACCGCAATCGGGCGGTCGCCGCGGGTGACGAGTTCTTCCATTAACGGCAGCGGCGGATTGTCGATCGCCTCGTACCCCAAATCCTCGAGCACGTGGAGGATTGAACTGCGGCCGGCGCCCGATAAACCCGTGACCAGCACGACGCGGCGCGGCACCGGAGCCTGGGATTCGGGGGTGCTCACGGCAAGGCTCGCGGGCATGCCGGCCCGCGCTGGGGGGGCCGCATTTTGGCGCCGGTGGCAACGGCGAGCGCCGTCATGCAAAAGCTCCAGCAACATGGGTAACCCTGCCGAGCAGGCAATCCAGTGCAAGGGCCACACGCAGCGGCGCTGAAGCGGCCCGTGGATCTATCGTTACCAATGGAACGTCAATATCCCGACAACGGCCTGGTTGCGGAAGCCGCGCGCCGGCGCCGAGCTGTACCGCCAGGACAATGGATGCGTCGGTGTGAGGCAGGCGAACGATGCCGATGCCGCGCACTTCCAGGAGCCCCGCTATATGGGACGGCGCGCTCGCATGCGTGCCATGCAATAGAACCTGATCATCCGCGATGAGGGTAAAGCCCTGGCCGAGAAGCCGGAGCACGAGGTCGGACTTTCCGGCCCCCGGGCCGCCGAGCAGCAGCACGCCGGCGCCGTCCCGTGCCGCGGCGCTGGCATGCAGAGTACGGGGCGGTGGCGGGAGGGGCTCTGTCATAGCTCTGTCATGGGCCCATTTGGGTCCAGGCGCGGGCGGCGCCGCGCAGACTGCCATCGTCGGCCATGATCACCTGGGTGGGTATGGCGCGCAGATACGCCGCGAATCGGCCCTTGGCTTCGAAACGCGCCCGGAATGCGACTGCGTCGAGCCGGGGCATCAGACGCGGCACGATGCCGCCGGCGATGAAGACGCCGCCCTCGGCGCCGTACGCGAGGGCGAAATTGCCGGCGATCGATGCCAGGATGTCGCAGAATTTCGCAACCGTCGCGGCGGCGTCCACATCGCCCTGTTCGGCCGCCGCGGTGATGGCCGCCGCATTCAGGCCGGACGGCGGCGCGCCGGCGATTTCGGCCCGCGCCGCGTGCAAATTCTCCAGGCCGCGGCCGGAGAGGACCAATTCCACCGCAACCCGGCCGTGCCGGTGCATGAGCGCGCGCAGCAGCTCCACTTCCTCGAGGTCGGCCGGCGCGAAATCGGCGTGGCCGCCTTCGGTGACCAGCAAGCCTTCGTCACGGCCGCCGGCCAGCGCGGCGACGCCGAAGCCGGTGCCCGGGCCCATGATGGCAATGTTGCCCCCTGCCCTGCCCGTCACCTTCGGGCCGATCCACGCCAGGTCCGCCGGACCGATGACCAGCGCGGCGAAGGCCATGGCGGCGAAATCGTTCATCAGGCGCACCGTGCGGATGCCCAGGGCGGATTGCAGGGCGGCCTCGTCCAGCTCCCATTGCGCGTTCGTAAGATGGGCCCGGCCGGCCAGCACCGGGCCGGCGACGGCGAGGGCCGCGGCGGGCGGCGTGGCGGCACCGACACTGGCCAGGTAGTGCGCAATGCCCGCCTGCGGTGTCGGGAAGTCCGCACATTTCAACGTCATTGGCGCAAAGAGGCGGGTTTGGCGGGCCGCGCCTTCTTCGGACGGCAGAATGGCGGCCAGGGCAAGACGGCAGTTGGTACCGCCTATGTCG
>CAJCIS010000098.1 GCA_903970435.1 Acidobacteriota bacterium
CTGGACGGGCACGGCAATCTCCCGCCCGGACCCGTGGCGTATCCGGTGCGCGCCAGCCCGCCCCCCGCCACGCTGCGCGCCCGGCTCGGCCCGCCGATCGACCTCGGAGTCCGCGTGCTGAACTGCTTCACCACATGCCGCACCGGCCAACGGCTCGGCCTGTTCGCCGGCTCGGGGGTCGGCAAATCCACCCTGCTGTCCATGCTGGCCCGCCACACCGCCTGCGACGTCGCCATCCTGGCCCTCGTCGGCGAACGCGGCCGCGAAGTGCGCGACTTTCTGGAGGATGACCTCGGCCCCGAAGGGTTGGCCCGCGCCGTTGTCGTGGTGGCCACTTCCGACGCGCCGCCGCTGATGCGCCGCGAGGCCGCCTATGCCGCGCTCACCATCGCCGAATTTTTCCGCGACCAGGGCAAATCCGTGTTGCTCTTGATGGATAGCGTCACCCGGTTCTGCCTCGCTTTGCGCGAGCTGGGCCTGGCCGCCGGCGAACCGCCCGCCACCCGCGGCTACCCGCCGAGCGTATTCGCCGAACTCCCCCGCCTGCTGGAACGCGCCGGCCCAGGCCCTGCCCTGCCGGACCGCCCCGCCGGCCATATCACCGCGCTGTTCACCGTCCTGGTCGAAGGTGCGGACCTCGACGAACCGGTCTCCGACGCGGTGCGCGGCATTCTCGACGGCCACGTGGTGCTCGATAGGCATATCGGAGAGGCCGGGCGCTATCCCGCCGTGGATGTGCTGAAAAGCCTTTCCCGCGCCGCGAGCGGCATTCTCACACAGGAGCAAACCAGCCTGGTGCGCCAGGCCCGCGCGCATCTCGCCCTGCATGCCGACATGGCCGATATGATCCGCCTCGGCGCCTACAAAGCCGGCACCGATCCCCTCGTCGACGCCGCCATCCGGGTCGTTCCCCGGCTCGACGCCTTCCTGACCCAGGCGCGCGACGACCCCACCTCGCTGCCGGTCTCGTTCGCCGGCCTCGCCCACGCGCTGCAGCCGGGCACCTGACGTGACCTTTTTCTGACTATGCCCCCCTTTTGACCGTGACAGACGCGCTCGCCACCCTGCATCGTCTGCGCCGCCTGGCCACCGACCAGGCCCGCCGCGATCTCGCCGCCACCCTGGCCACGGCACAGGCCGCCGAAACGCGCCTCGAGGCCCTGCAAGCCGCGCTGGCCGCCGAAGCCGCGGCCGCCGAAACCGACCCCGCCCATCCGCTCGCCGGCGCCTACGCGCGATGGCTGCCGGCCGCGCAATCCCGGCGCGCCGCGGCCGCCACCGCCGTCGACGAGGCCGATGCCCGAACCGCCGTCGCCCGTGCCGCCCTTGCCGAAGCCCGCGCCGCCGCCCGCGCCGTCGAATTCATGGCAGACGAACGTGCCGCCACCGCCCGCCACCGCCGCCTTGCCCGCGCGCAGTCCGCATCGGATGATCTGGCGGGGCGGCAACGCAACGCAAAGACGAAGGAAGGCGTTCTTTTTTGAAAAAAAGAACCAAAAAACTTTTGTCTGTTGCCCGATGCAATTAAACGAGGCCAAAATGGACAGCTTTGTCGAAATCTTCCGCGACCTGCTCATCTTCGTGGCGGTCATGTTCGCGCTGTTTATCGCGCTTATCGTAACGGTATCCCGCCTGCCGGACACCAATCCGCTCAAAAATATCCTGAGCGCGCTTAGTTATCGCGTCGGCGCCACCTTCGGCGCCGGGCTTCTCGCCATTCCGCTCGAACCGATTCCGGGCCTCGACGCTCTCTACGACATTGGTGCGCCGATCGCGTTGCTGTATTTCTGGTACACGTTTTTCCGCGACGCGCGGCGAGGCTACCGGGCGCCGCCGGGGCGGGGCCCGACTATTGATCACGAGCCGAGGTAACCGGATCGAAACTGCAAAAGTTTTTTGGTTCTTATTTTCAAAAAAGACCTGCGTCCGTAGCCTTAATGTGGTAGCCCGAAGCCCACCCTAGGTTTTCCGTTTCATTTCTGTGGCAGCGCAATCAGGTAGGGCAGGCCGCCATTGATCGTGGATTTTTCATTCCAGATCGACATGGCGAAACCGCCCGGCAGGCCGGCCTGCAGTTGCGCGGTGGTGAGGCCCGTGATGCCCGCGTCATTGCTGGTGTTGCCGGCGCCTTGCGACAGATCGGTGATGCCGCTCGTTGTGGTATCCCAATAGCTGTCCGTATTAGCCTCGCCTGAATTATCGTAGCCGATCAGGCCGCCGACATAGGATCCGCCGCCGCCGGCCACTGCTCCCGACGCATAGGAATCGGCAATCGAACTGCCTGCATCATCGAAACCCACAAGGCCGCCGACATATTCGTCCGACGCCGCGGTGGCAGCACCCACCGCATAGGAATTCTGAATGGCGCCGGCTTGATTGTAGCCGACAAGACCGCCGGTCGTCGCGGAACTGGCGTTGCTTGTGGCCGCACCGGACGCCCAGGATTGCGTAATGAGTGCCGGCGGCCCCGACGTGCTTTGGTTGGCGCCGACCAACCCGCCGACGCCGTCATTCGTGCCGCCGCTGACCGCGCCCGTGGCATAGCATTGCGAGATCGATACGGCCGAATTCCCGTCGGAGAGGCTCACGCCGACCAATCCGCCGCTGGCGTAATTGACACCGCCGATTACCGCGCCGGTGGCGTAGGACGATACGATGGCGGCGTCGTAATTCAGCCCGACCAGGCCGCCGATATCGGTATTGCCGGTGTCGGTTACCTTCGCACTCGAATGGGATTGCGTAATAGTTGCCTGATAGGATCGCCCGACGAGACCGCCGACATTGGCGCCGTCTCCGCCCGTCACCGCGCCGGAGGAAGACACATTCGAAATCGTGCCGTCGCTCAGTCCCGCCAGGCCGCCGGCGAGCGCGCCGGAGCCCGCGGCGATGGTGACCTTGGTCAGAACGAGATTGCTGACATTGCCGCCGGCGGCAATGGTCGCGAACAGCCCGACAGAGGCGCCGCTGGTTTGATCGTTCACGGCCAGATTTGAAATCGCATTGCCGAGCCCCTGGAGGCTTCCGGTGAAGCCGCTGCCGATGGGAGCGGCTTCGTAGGTGCCGTCGTGCTTGGCGTTATAGGGCGCGGCGAGCGCATAATTGCCGCTGGCATTGGCGGCGATGTCGCTTGCCAGCGTGGCGACGGTGCCGGCCAGCGTGTAAGTCGCGCCGTTGATGGCGAGCGGGCTGGTCAGGCTCTTGAATGTCAGGGCGCCCTTGCCGGTGAACGTCAAATTGCCCGCGGTGCCGCCGTCATTGGTGGTGAGCGAGACGCCGCCGGGGCCACTCACCGTGACCGCGTCCACGACGGCGATCGACTGGTAGGCATCGAGCGTCAGGCGCGACGCACCGGCCCAGGACAGCGCGGCCGAGACATCGATGTTACGTGCTTTCTTTCCCGATACGACCGTCACATTCGATGATTTCAGCAGCTTCTCGAGCTGGGCCACGTTCAGGACCGCTTTCGCGGCGGAGGCGGTGCAGGTTCCATTCGCACACGTTACGTTCGCGGTGGAACCGGTCGATATGGTGAGTGCTGCCTGCGCGGTGCTCGCGAGGAGGCCAAGCGGCAGGGCCGCCAGCGCCGCGTGCGCGGCCCGTCGTAGCTGAATTCTTCCTGTAGGCTGCATAATCGCTCCCCCGATAAGCCGGCACTTTGCACGGTAATCGCCGTTTCGGTGCTAGATTTGACGATGCTGCGTTCTGCGTCAATGGTCTCGGCAAGGCCAAAGCGCACGATTTGGCCGATAGCACAGGTCGAGCGCGCGAGGTCCTGAAATGAGGCGGCCGGCTTGATACCCATATCGTGGGAACGGGCGATGCCGAGATGGTGCGGATTGCCTGCGTAGGGGACTGCGCAGTATTGGGTGCCGGCCTTGAGCGCGAGGCAAGTCGTTCTTTTTCGAAAAAAAGAACCAAAAAACTTTTACTATTTGGTTCCGCGGCTACATTGCATGGTTGATGTGCCTTCAACGAGTAAAAGTTTTTTGGTTCTTTTTTTCAAAAAAGAACGACTTCCTTCACGACATGGCGAAATTCGCCAGCGTCAAATTCGTCACACCGAACAAATTGATATGCGTCGAATCCGAAAGCTCCAGATAGGTATTTCCCCCGCTCACCGTCTCGGTATCGAACGCAAGCTGCGCAGTACCTGGCGCGTATCCGAACAGCGAAATCAAATCGCGCGACGCGTCGAACCCGACGACGTTGCTGGTGCCGCCGCCAAAGCCGACGACGTAATCCAGCGCCAGCGAGCCGCTGCCGCCGAACACATTCATCGTGCCGGAACCGCCATAGATCGAGGCGTTGCTGTCACCGACCACGGCGGTGAGGGTGCCGGCGCCGCCCGCCACGCTGATCGCATCGTTCGCGGCGCCGAACACCGTTACGTTCCCGGTGTCCCGCGACGCGTCGGCCAGCACATTCGCGCCGCCGGCGACGAGAACGGAGTTGCCGGCGCCGTCGCCGAACAGGCTGGCACCGGCGCCGCCCACCAAGGTGGAATTGCCTGCGCCGGTGTAAATGACGTCGTGGCCGCTGGTGCCGCCGAAAATCAGGTCGCCGCCCGCGCCGCCCGTGGCATCCAGCACGCCGCTGCCGCCGAACACGGTGCTGGTGGTCGCACCGCCCATGAAGCTCAGCGTGCCCGTGGCGCCGGCATAGACGAGCGCGCCGCCGGCCAGGACGTCCACCGTGTCGCCGCTGCCGCCGGCAACCACCGTGTCCGCATACGCGCCCGACGACATTTCGTTCACGAAGGCCGCATCGGTCAGAAACACGAGGCTGGACGGCAGCGAACCGGGCGTCGCGATCTGCAACGTACCGTCCATGACGCTGGTAAAGCCGGAGTAGCTATTCGTTCCGCTAAGTTCAACGGTTCCGCCGCTCACCAGCAACGTGCCGGCGCCCGAGATGGCGCCGCTGATATCCAGGAGCACGCCCGTATCGGACGCGAGGTCGAGCACGCCGCCGGCATTGCTCAGATAGATCGATCCGCCGATCGCGAGCGTGCCGCCGCTCTGGTCCGCCGCGGTGGCATAAATCAGGCCGCTATTTTCCAGCGTCATGAATCCGGGATTGAAGGAACTGTCGCTGTCGACAGTGACGTTGCCGCCGTTGGTCAAGGTCAGCGGCCCTGAAAAGCTGGCGCCGCTCTGCACGTAGAGCTGGTTTACCACCAGCACGCCGCTATTCACCACGCTGGCGCCGGCGCCGTCGACAATGACGAGGTCGGCGACCCCGCCGGTATCCGTCAGCGCGCCCTGCACATCCAGCAACGTGCCTGCCGCAAACGCCAGATTGTCGCCGGTCATGGCGCCGGAAGCGCCAATCGTTACTTGCCCGCCGTCCTGCACGGTGAGAAATTGCGAGTCGCCGCCGGTACCTTCCGAAATCGTGCCGGCAAATGTCAGTTCGTCGCCGCTTACCTGGATGGCGCCGATCGTCGCGTTGCCCGTGACGATGTACCCGGTATCGCCGGTATCAAATATGGCGGTATCCGCGCCGCCCGGCACGCTATGCGGGTTCCAATCCTGTGGCGAATTCCAGTTACCGCTACCGCCGGCGCCCCCCACCCAATTGAAATTGGTCGGCGGCACCGGGAGCAACTGCGCCTGATCCAGACCAACGTATCGCCCCTGATGCGTCATGCCGCCCTCCCCTGCATCGTGTTGTTCTCGTTGCGCCTAATGCATGCAGCCTCAGCGGGTTGCGTCAAGCACGCCGCCCTGCAAGGGCAAAAGTTTCTGCTTCTTTTCACAAAGAGACGCCTTGCTTCCTGCTTATCGCCGAACAGGCTTGCCATACCCCACGGAGTTCCTAATCTGCCATCCCGCAGGATAAGAACAAGGGGACGCCACGTGAAAACATCCAAGCCTGTTCAAGGCTTCTACCGCAATGCAGCAATCGGGTTGGCCGGCGCGGCCGTTCTGTTCCACGCCGCCCCGGCCACTGCCACCCAGTGCACCGATCTCGCCAATATCAGTCTGACACTGGACGGTGTGGCGCAGACGGTCTCGCTCACCGCGCAGGATGTCGCCGCCGGCAACGGTCTGCCCGCCTATTGCGATGTGAGCGCCGATATTTCCTCGAACGGCAATGCTAACCAGTCGCAAATCGCCATCGAGGTGTGGTTGCCGGAAACCGGCTGGAACGGGCGATTCCTCGGCACCGGCAACGGCGGTTTTGCCGGCGCCATTTCCACCGCCTCCCTAGAACTCGGCATCAGCCAAGGCTACGCCACCGCCAATACCGATCTCGGCACCGGCATCCTGTTCAAATGCAATACGCTGTTTTGCGGCAGCGCGGAGGGCGTGGGGGAAGGTGTTCCGCTCGGCGGCCTGTATGAAGACGCCGCGGCAATTACCGATTTCGGCTATGGCGCGACCCACCTGATGACATTGGCCGGGCGTCAGCTCACCCAGGCCTATTACACAAAGGCCGCCAAGCACAGCTACTTCGATGGTTGTTCCACGGGCGGGCAGCAGGCGCTGATGGAAGCGCAACGTTATCCCGCGGATTACAACGGAATCCTGGCCGGCTCGCCGGCCTACGACCGCACCCATCTGCACATATCCAGCGCCGCGGTCTATGAAATTACCCATTTCGCGCCGGATGCCCTGCTGACCGCGCCGGCGCTGACGTTGCTGCACCAGGGCGTGCTCGCGCAATGCGCCGGCAAGGATGGCGGGCTGGCCACCGACGATTTCCTGACCCAGCCGTCGATCTGCAAATTCAACGCCACCGCACTGCAATGCAACGGCACCCCCAACGAAGTGCCCTGCACACCCAATGCTCAAACCTGCACCTGCGTGACACCCGACCAGGCGGTGGCGGCGAACGCGGACTGGACGGGCGCGCTCGACAATGACGGCAATACGCTGTATCCCGGTTACGAGCGCGGAACAGAAGAACCGGCGGCCGGCGTATTGCTCGAATCCGAAAGCCTCTCCGAACCGCTGTTCGACAGCCTGGAATATTGGGCGTTCGGCCCGAACTGGACATGGCAGTCGCTGTTCGCCAACACCAACACGCCGCAAGGCGAACTCATTCCGCAAATCGAAGCGGCCGACAATACGGCCGTCGGCGCCAGCACCTTCGCCGGCGTTCTGAACGCCAACAGCGCCGACCTGTCCAATTTCAACACGCAGGGCGACAAATTGCTGATGTATGCCGGTTACGCCGATCCACTGATCCCATCTGCCAGCACCATCGATTATTACAACGCCGTGGCCGCCCAGGACGGCAATCTCGGCAGTTATCTGCGGTTGTTCCTCGCACCCGGCATGTGGCATTGCGGCAGCGGGCCCGGCGTGAACGCATTCGGCAATCTCGGCGACAGCCTGCCCCCGGTTCCCGGCGATCCACGCGACGACGTGCTGGCCGCACTGGTGAAATGGGTGGAAAAAGGCGTCGCCCCGACGAAGGTGATCGGCACAAAATATGTCGACGACAATCCGTCCCAAGGGATCGCCTTCCAACGCCCGCTGTGCCTGTATCCGGCGAACGCAAGATACGATACCAAAAAGAATGGCGATCCTACGCTGGCAACAAGCTATGTGTGCAAGGCGGGCAGCCCCGTCACCAACCAGGAATTCAGCCCTGGCTACGGGCCCAATTAAGGAAGTCATACCGTCCTTGATGTTGATCCTCGCGTTTCGCCGCCGGCGGCACGCCGGTGGGGGGTGCAGGGGGGTGAAACCCCCCGCCCGCCGGAGGCAATGCCGAAGAGTCAGGATCAAGGGCGGTTGATATAAGGCCAGGGGCTCTGCCCCTGGACCCCGTCGTGCGAAAGCACGCAACGCGTGACGCGGCGGTCCGGGGGGCAGAGCCCCCTGCCCTTCTCTTCTTAATTCGGGAACAATCTACCGCGCCAGGATTCCAGGAGCTTTCTATTGTCGTGCTGCCAGGGATGGAATCCGGGGCGGTACCAGCTCCAGTAGCCGCGCATGCCGCGGCGGAAGAAGGCGGGCTTGCCGAACAGGAACCACAATGTCTTGAACGTGGCTTTGCCGCGGCCCATGCCGTCGGCGGCCAGCAGCAGCGACGTGTAGAACGTGATGTGGGCAATGAAATCCACGGTCGTGATCAGCATGGCGCGCACGCGTATGAGATAGCGGCGCCAGTCCGCCATGTTGGCCGTCGCCGCGTTGAACACGTCGAACGCTACCGCCTTGTGCTCGGTTTCCTCGAAGGCGTGCCACAGCCACAGACGTTTGACGTCTTCCGGCGCGCCATCCAGTTGCGAGGGATTGCGTAGAAGCGAATCGCCCAGCATGGCGGTGAAATGCTCGAGCGAAATGGTGGCGCCGAGCATCACCATCGGGCCCAGTTTTTCGGCGATGCCGATCTGGTTCTTGATATGCGCGCGAATGCGGTCCAGCGGGTAATTCGCGCCTTCCATCACCTTGTTCAGGGAAACGTGCTCACGGGTATGGATGGCTTCCTGCGCAATGAAGTCGTTGGCGTCCTGCAGAAGCTGGCCGGAGACTCGGTCCTTATAGTGTCGCACCGAATCCATGAACATGCGCTCGCCGTCCGGGAAGGTCAGCGACAAGGCGTTGTAGACGGCGGTGGCGACGATATCGCCGCCGAGCCAGGTCGCCGCTTGGGGAAGCGCCTGCATGAAGCGTATGTTGCGCGGCGTGATGGGAACCCCCGTCTCCCTCACGGCCGGCGCCCGCACCGCGCCGGTATTTACAGTGCCCCCGTTCAGAATGGCTGCGTCGCTCATGGTACGTCCCTCGGGTTAACGGTGTTATGACATATATCCCTACCGATAAAAATATCAATAAGAAAAATGGTTCCCGCGAAAATGTAATCCCCCGCCGCCGCCGCTCACCCGCGGCGTCGCGCGAGAACATCCTCGTGGCGGCCGAGGCCATCCTGACGGCGCGCGGCCCGTTGCATCTGAAACTCACCGAGGTTGCGGCCGAGGCGGGGGTCGCCACGGCCACGGTGCTGCACCATTTCGGCGCCATCGACGGCGTTCAGGCCGCGCTGATGGAGCGGATGGTCACCCGCCTGGCGGCCCGGGTGATTGCCATCACCGCGGCGGCGGCGCCCGACCAGGTCGCCGGTCCCGAGGCCGACATTGCCTTGTTCGACGCTTTCGAGGAGCAGGGCGCGGCGCGCCTGGCGGCCTGGCTGGTGATGACCGGCGAGGCTACGCGCCTGTCCGCGGTCAAGCGCGCGGTGGACGACGTGGTCGACATGGTGATGTCCCGCCTGAGCGTGCCGCCGGCGCGCACGGTGATCGAGGACATCGTTTTGGCCAGCATTACCGTGGCCCTCGGCGCCGGCCTGTTCGGCCAACCGCTCAGCGTGCTGCTGGGCCGGGCGCCCGATGCCGCGCGCAAGGCGACGCTCGATGCGCTCGCGGCGTACGGCATGCAGGCGGGATTGATTTAGTGTCTGTCCGGAAAGTCGTGATGGCGAGTCGGCTCGCGTGGTTTTGCCGAGCACCGGAGCGGCGTGGCCGCTTGGCCATGCGCACCGGCGCGCAGGAGAACCACGCCAGATGACCGTCAGCGCGGCTTTCCGACACTTAAACCGGTTCCTGCACCGACGCGCGCTCCCAGGCCAGCGCCTGCTCGGTCAGCCGATGTTCATTACGGCGCGCGAGATACAGCGCCAGGCAAATAACAGCCACCGTAACGACCGCGAAGGCCACACTCGTCGTTCCGGTGAGCTGCTTCGCCTTGTTGCCGAGCCAGAACGCGCCGAAGCCGATCGAGCCCGACCACGCGAGCCCGCCGATGACGGTCCACAACAGAAACGGCCGCCAGCGCATCGCGTTGGCGCCCGCGAGCAGGCCGGAAAAGCTCCGCAGCACGGCAGCGAAGCGCGCGAAAAACACCATCTTGCCGCCGTGCCGCGCATACATGTACCGGCCCAGCGCCAGCCGCCGTCCGGTCAGCCCCACCCGCCAGCCATGCCGCGCCAGCACCTGGTTGCCGAGGAATCGCCCGACGCAATAGCCGATCAGATTGCCCACCACCGCGCCGATCGCGGCAGCCCCCACCACGAAGCCGATTTTCAAATGCCCGTGCGAGGCCGCCAGCGCGGCGGCGACCAGCATCGTTTCGCCGGGCAGGATAATGCCAGCGCACTCCAACCCGACGATCGCCGTAATGACCGGGTAGCCGTAGACGTGCAGCAGATGGTGAAAATTATGGATCATGTCGCATCAGGCAGCAGCCGGTAGAGCACGGCGCGGCGGGTTGTCCGATCCTCCAGTTGCAAGCTTGTCGGCACATCGTAGGCGGCAAAACTCTCCAGGCCATCGGCAGGCAGATAGGCACGTCCCGGGTCGGCGATCCACACCTCCGCGCCGCCCGCCATTGCCTTCAGCCAAGGCAGGATTCGGCGCGTCATGGGCCCTTCGTAGCACACGTCCCCGCACAGGATCAGGTCCCATCGACACGGGCTGCCGACGATGTCGCCGGCCAGCGCGGCGACCGCCAGCTCATTGGCTTCGGCGTTCAGCCCGACCGCTGCCAGCGCCAGCGGATCGATGTCGTTGGCCTCGACCCACGCCGCGCCCGCCCGCGCCGCCGCCAGCCCCGCGATGCCGCTCCCCGCGGCAAAATCCAGCACAAGGCGCCCCGCCACGCGCGCCGGATGATCCAGCATATACCGCGCCAGGGCCTGGCCCCCTGGCCAGGCGAACGCCCAGAACGGCGGGTCGGACACATTGTGCACCGCGAGCCACGCCTCCGTCGCCTGCCAGATCGCCGTCAGTTCCGTCGCCTGGTACAACAGGATCTCCGGCACCAGGGAGGGCGGGGTCAGCACCGTGTGGGCGCGGATCGTCGCGACCGCGGCGGTCACCACCGCGCGGCCAGCAGCGCCGGCACGAGCAGAAGGCCGGTTTCGCGATTCAGCTTGAACAGGCGCAGGCAGGCGGCCGGGCTGGCACTTTCGAGCCGCGCCACCTGCCATGCCATCAGCCCCGCCGGCAGGAGCAGCAGCGGCCAGAACGCCGCCCCCGCGCCCGAGGACCATCCCGCCCACACCAGGCAAACCAGCGCCGCCGCGTAGCTTGCCGCCAGGAACCGCCGCGGCATGTGGGCAAATCGCCGTGACGTGCTCTTCACACCGATCAACGCGTCGTCTTCGATATCCTGAAACCCGTAGATCGTATCGAATCCCAAATCCCAGAAGATCGCTGCCGCGTAAATGGCGAGCCAAGACCCGTTGATTCGCCCTGTCGCGGCGGCATAGCCCATCGGCGCGCCGAACCCGAACGTGAACCCCATCACCAGTTGCGGCCACCAGGTGACCCGCTTGGCCAGAGGATACAGCCCCACCAGGACCAGCGATCCCACCCCCAGCGCCCAGCAGAGCGGCCGCAGCTGCACCAGCACCAGCAGGCCGCACAGCAGTAATCCGGCGAGGAACACCAGCGCCTGCCGCGCCGACATCGCGCCACTCGCCAGCGGACGCCCGGCCGTGCGCGTGACGCGCCGATCCAGGTCGCGGTCCCACAGATCGTTCACCACGCACCCGGCCGCGCGCATGACGATGCTGCCGACCGCGAACAGCAGCAGCAGCCGCACCGAGGTGCCCGCAGGCGCCCGTGCCAGCAGGATGCCCCAGACGCCGGGCAGGAACAGCAGCCAGATGCCGATCGGCCGGTCCAGCCGCGCCAGCAGCAGGTAGGGCCGCCATGCGATGGGGGCACGGGCGACCCAGCCGGCGGTCTGTATGTCTGTGAAGGCTGCTGCCAAAGCTGCCGTATCTCCGAAAGGAAGGTCGCAAGAAAAAGTAGTTCTTTTCTGGAGAAGAGAACTGCTTCCTCCTTCCTCCCACCTTTGGACTTTGCGATGATTCCCCGCTTGTTCATCACCTCTGGCCTTCAGGCAGGCCAGACTGTCAACGGCAGCCAGGCACAGGCGCACTATCTGAAGAACGTGCTGCGCCGCGCGGCAGGCGACGCGGTTTGCCTCTTCAACGGCCGGGATGGCGAATTCGCGGCCCATATTGCCGATCTGCGCAAGGCAGAAGTGACATTTCACCTCGCCAGCCAGACCCGCGCGCAGGCAGCCGAACCTGACATCTGGCTGGCCTTCTGCCTGCTCAAGCGCGATGCGACCGACCTCGTTGTCCAGAAGGCCACCGAACTTGGGGTGAGTGCGGTGCTGCCGATCGTGTCGGGCCGCACCAATGTGGCGGGCACCAACCTGGACCGGCTGCGCGCCATCGCGACCGAGGCCGCCGAGCAGAGCGAACGGCTGACGGTGCCGGCGCTGCACCAGCCGCAAACGCTGGGCGCGCTGCTGGCGGCCTGGCCACGCGAGCGAACCCTAGCCGCTGCCGTCGAACGGGTGGCGGCGGACCCGCCGGGTGGGCAAGGCGGCTTGCTGGTGGGGCCGGAGGGCGGCTTCTCGGGGGGGGAACTTGACGCGCTGCATGCGGCCCCCTTCATACAAGCCGTCTCGCTCGGCCCGCGCATCCTGCGCGCCGAGACGGCTGCCATTGCCGGTCTGGCCCTGCTGCTGGCCCGGTCTTCGTGGTGAATCGCTGAACCTGCTACGCTTGCGCCACGGAGTTCCCAGTCCAATCATGTCCAATCCCGGTGAGGTAGACACGACGCCGATCGTGTCGGCGCGCCAACTGGCCGAATATCTCGCGGCCGGCGCCAAGCCGCGCGAAGCCTGGCGGATCGGCACCGAGCACGAAAAATTCGGCTTCTTTCGCGAGGGGCCGAATCATGACGGCGTGGGGCGGTTTGCGCCGCCGCCGTACGAGCCGGGCGGTATCCGCGCCATGCTGGAAGGCATTGCCGCGGACGGATGGGAGGAAATCCGCGACCAGGGCAATCTGATCGGGCTGAAACGGCAGGGCGAAAGCATTTCGCTGGAACCTGGCGGACAGTTCGAGCTCTCGGGCGCCCCGGTGGCCAGCCTGCACGACACCAAGGCGGAACTGGATGCCCATTTCGCGGAGGTACGGAAGGTCGGCGGTGGTCTGGGGCTGGGATTTGCGCCGCTGGGCTTTCACCCGACGGCGCGGCGCAGCGACATGCCGTTCATGCCGAAAAGCCGCTATGCCATCATGCGGCGGTACATGCCAATGGTCGGTTCGCTCGGGCTGGACATGATGTTGCGCACCTGTACCGTGCAGGTGAACCTGGATTTTGGGTCCGAGGCCGACATGCGCGAGAAATTGCGCATCGGATTACTGTTGCAGCCGGTGGCGACGGCGCTGTTTGCCAATTCGCCGTTCACCGAGGGCAGACCGAACGGCTTTTTGTCGGCCCGGGCCAATGTGTGGACCGATACGGATCCCGATCGCACAGGCATTCCCGCGGTCATGCTGGAGCCGGATTTCTCGTTCGAGCGGTATGTCGAATGGGTGCTCGACGTGCCGATGTATTTCGTCGCGCGCGACGGGCGGCTGATCGACGTGGCCGGCGCGTCGTTCCGGAATTACCTGGCCGGCGGGGTTCCCGAGTTGGCCGGACTCACGCCGACACTCGGCGATTTCGCCGACCATCTGACGACGGTGTTTCCCGATGTGCGGCTGAAACGGTTTCTCGAAATGCGCGGGGCGGACGCGGGAAGCCCGGCCATGATGCTCGCGCAGTCGGCACTTTGGGTCGGGCTGCTGTACGATCCCGCGGCGCAATCATCGGCGGCTGCCCTGGTGTCGCGCCGGCCCGCCGGCGAATTCGTGGCGCTGCGGCGCGATGTGCCGCGGCTTGGTTTGTCGGCGCCGTTCGGCGGCGGTCTGGTGCGCAGTCTGGCGCGCGACGTGGTGGCGATTGCGCGCGATGGGCTGCGCGCGCGCGGGCTGGGCGAGGAAATCTTGCTGGCGCCGCTTGAGGACATCGTGGGCGGGGCGCCTGCGCAGGCGGACCAGTGGCTGGGCTTGTATCACGGGGAGTGGGGCGGCGACGTGACGCGCATTTTTGTTGCCGCGGAAGTGTAGAAGGAAGGAAGTCGTTCTTTTCTGAAGAAAAGAACCAAAAGACTTTGGCTCCTTGCCTGCGGCAACAGTGCGGGCCAGGGCGGCAGATGCGGGAATTGCCTCACGAGAAAAAGCGCTGCAACCGACACGCGCAACGTTGCTGCCGTGACAACTGCGCTGATCCAAGCCAGGCCGTGATTTCGCAACGCGCGTGTCGAAGTCCCGTGATGTGAGCTTCCTGGCGCAAGTTCCAATCGGATGAAATTACTCTCATTGCGTGGCTCAAGCGAGATTCATTCTCGCATGGCGAAAGGGTGTGTGACCATTACATCCATTCTAAGTTTACTCACAAAATCGTGATCTTTTTGATGGACACGTTAACTACCGATGGTTCAAGGTTTGCGCGTGGGCGACTGCGGCGGCGAGCGAGATAGGAGATAGACGCACACATTTCGGAATTACTTGGGTGGCCGCCCCCGCTATGGCCAACGTCCCAACCAGGCGGCAGCGCCCATCAAATTTGGCAACTTGGCATTTGCGCGCTGGCACATTTGCAATCGCGCCGGGCAAGATGTGGCCAATACAGTAATACTGATTAGACCAACAATACTGTTTAACACCGATTTATATTCAAGCTGACAGGGCGGATGCTTTCTCGCCGTGAATGGTGCTGGCAACTGCTCCAACAAGGAACCTCAAAAATCATGCGCAAAAAATTTGCGCCGTACCTGCGTGTATTTCGTTTGCCCGGCATAATTGCACGCCGTGATGCGGTATTTTCGTTCTTGCTGCGCATTGCCGCATTTACCGCCTGCCTTCATCTGGCCGCAAACCCCGCTTATGGCAATCCGCCCTATTACGCATTCAAGCAGTTCTCTGCCACGACAAGGGTTAACGCAATAACGGCGGCAGCCATTCGGAACGCGTATTCGGCGGGCCTGGTATTCTCAATTCCCTGGTCGGCCGTTCAGCCAGGGTGCAATAATTTTACCTTCTCGACCGCGCCGGAAGATGCGCTTGGCTATCTGGCGAATAATCTGCGCTCCGATCAAATGATTTGGCCTGGGATCGGCGGCGGCGCCGATGCGCCGGCCTGCCTGGCGCATTCGGGGATTCCGACAGTACGGATATTATATGCATTTGAAAATAAAACGCATGATCCATGCAAGCAACACACCATGCCGCTGATGTCAGACCCCGCCTACGGCACCCTCTATGTCGCGGCCATTCACGCCATGCTGGTCGAACTGGCGAAAATTCCCGTCGCCAGCGGCGGCACATTGGCCGATCGGGTCGCCGGCATAAACCTCGGCGCCTACGAGGCCATTACGACCGAGCTGCAAATACCGGCACGCGGCTGCGCGGACGGCTCGGTCCATCAATCGGCAGAATATCAGACCCATGCATGGGTCGCGGCGGGATATAAAGGATCGCAGGCGATCGGTACCTATGCCGCGATACTTCAAGGCGTTCTCACCGATTCCGCGTTGCCGGCCGGTGCCGCTGTGCTGCAGAACACCACCGGCGTTGAGACATGGAGCTTTCCACAGCCGCACAATGCCCGCGAAGTACTCGCGCCAATATTGGCCGCCGCCACGAAAACCTGGGGCAGCAGGTTCGTCATATCCTGGGATGAGGTCTCGGGGACAGGCCAACTGCCGCGTCCGACCATCATTGCCGCCGCCAAGAACGGCACGCCGGTCGCCTTGGAGTTCAACGCCACGGCAATTGGCTACACAACTAGCTGCAGGGGCATCAAGGCGAACGGTGGATTGGACCGCATTACCGCCACGCCCGCCTGTTTCCACGCCATGCAGCCGCGAAACGAAGCCGCCATTCCCACCCCCCTGGTATTGTGGCAAGTAGAACCCGCGGATTTCGGCGTCCACGGCTTCTTCCCGTAAAAAGTTCTTGGGTGCTTTTTTTCAAGAAAGAACGGCTTCCTGGCTTTACCGGCCCGACCGCCGCCGCATGAACCCATAAAGCAGCAGGCTCCCCAAAATCACCCCCGCCAGCCCCACAAGGTCGGGCCATTCGGCCGACAGCAGCATGCCCAACATGCCCAGCAGCCCAAGACCCGCGGCGGCCGGCAGGCCGGCAAAATTCAACGGCGGCCCCGCCAGCGCTATTTTGCGGCGGTGCAGCACGAAGGCGGCCGCGCAAGCCGGGGCGTAGATGCCGACGACGGCGAGGCCGGAGAGTGCCACCAGTTTTAGAAACGTGCCGGTAGCGGCAAGGAAGAATGAAACGATGACGTAGCTGACGATGGCATTTGTCGGCACGTGGGTTTTGCCATTCAGCCGGCCGAACCAGGCGGGAAGTTGTCCGTCGCGTCCGAAGGCAAACAGCATGCGCGGGCTGCCCAGCGCGTCGTTGCACAGCCAGACCAGCATGGAGAGGATGGCGCCGGCGAACAGAATGCTGCCGGCGACGGGCCCGAAGCGGGCGGCGCCTTCCGCGAGCGGGGCCGCGGCGTGCGGGAGGGCCGCGCCGAGCAGGTGCTGCGCGGTAAGTTGCACGGCAACATACAGCACCAGGATGAACAGCATGGCGAGGAGCAGCCCACGCGGCAGGGTGCGCGCCGGATTGCGAATTTCGCCGCTGGCGCACATGGCGGTTTCCATGCCGCTGAAGGCGAACAGGGTCAGGATGAGGCCCTGGCAGAAGCCCGCCAGGGTCACCGGCGGCATGGGCGGTCCCTGGGCCGGGCCTGCGGGCGCTTTCATGCCGATCGACGCGGCACCGAGCACCAGGAACAGCAGCAGCGGGAGGATCTTGATGGCGGTGGCGCCGGTAATCACCCGCGCCGCCCGGCGGACGCCGGCCAGGTTCACGCCGGCCACGGCCACGTAGAGGGCGGCCAGGACGCAAAGCCGGGCGGCCGGCGTGGCCAGTGCAGGGGCCAGCAAGGCGGTTGCGTCGGCCACGGCGGCGGCCAGGCCCCCGCTGGCCAGCAGGCTCGAGACCAGGAGCAGCATGCCGGTGACGTAACCGGCGGCTGGCCCGAAGGCGGCTTCCACGGTGCCATAGGCGCCGCCGCTGGTGGGCACGCGGCTGCCGGCCTCGGCGAAGCAGATGACCACGCCGGCCATGGCGACGGCGCAGACGATGTAGGCAATCGGTGCGGCACTTCCTGCGTCCAGCGCGACGGCGGCGGGCAGGGTGAAAATGCCGGCGCCGATCACGCCATTGACGACGTTGGCGGCGAGCGCGGTGGTGCCGATGCCGCGCACCAGGCCGCGGTCGCGTGCCGCGAGGATCTGGGCCTCTGTCTGCGCCTCCGAAACCGGATCCAGGAGGTTGGTGCGTTCAGCCTGCGGCAGGGCGGTGACCAGGGCGTGCGGGGTTGCGGATGGCGCGCACAAGCCGCATCAGCGGGCCATGGCGGACATTACCCTGGCGGAAGTGCGGCGGTGGGACAAGGAGGATTCGTTGCGCCCCTTGCGCGCCGCGTTCCGGCTCCCGCCCGGGGTGATCTACCTGGACGGCAATTCGCTGGGCCCGCTGCCGCGGACCACGCCGCGGCGGCTTGACGCGGTGGTGCGGCAGGAATGGGGACACGGGCTGATCCGAAGCTGGCAGGAGGCGGGCTGGATCGACGCGCCGGCGCGGGTGGGCGGCAAGATCGCGCGGCTGATCGGCGCGGCTCCGGAAGAGGTCGTGGTGGCCGACAGCACCAGCATCAATCTGTTCAAGCTGCTGGCCGCTTCGGTGCGGCTGCAGCCGGCCGCCGGGACGGGCGCGCGGCGCAAGATCCTGATCGAGGCGGGCAGCTTTCCGACCGATCGGCATGTGGCCGATGGCGTGGCCGCCTTGCTGCCGGATGTCGAGGTGGTGGCGGTGGCGCCCGCGGCGCTGCCGGGAGCGCTCGATGCGGCGACTTCGGTGCTGCTGCTGTGCGACGTTCATTATCGGTCCGGCGTGCGGCACGACATGGCGGCTTTGACCCGCGCGGCGCACGCGGTGGGGGCGCTGGCGGTGTGGGATCTGAGCCATAGCGCGGGCGCGGTGAAGGTGGATCTGCACGCGGCGGGCGCGGATATGGCGGTAGGGTGCGGCTACAAGTTTCTCAATGGCGGTCCCGGCGCGCCCGCGTTTCTGTATGTCGCGCGTGCTTTGCAGGCGGCCGCGCGGTCGCCGCTGCAGGGCTGGATCGGGCACGCCGCGCCGTTCGGATTTTCTGAGTTTTACGCCCCAGCCGAAGGGATGGGGCGCTTTCTGGCGGGAACGCCCGGTGTGCTGGGGCTGGCGGCGCTTGCGTGCGGCGTCGATCTGATGCTGACCGCCGATGCCGCGGCGGTATGGCAGAAATCGGCGCGGCTGTTCGATCTGTTCGCGGCACGGATGTCGCGGCGGTGTGCCGGGTTGCAGTTGATAACGCCGGCGGATGCGCGGTTGCGGGGGAGCCATATCGCGTTCCGATACGATGGGGCGGAGGCGGTGATGGCGGCGCTGATCGCTGAAGGCGTGATTGGGGATTTCCGGCCGCCGGACGTGCTGCGGTTCGGGCTGACGCCGCTTTACACGCGCTACGAGGATGTTTGGCGCGCAGTGGAGGTGATTGCGGAAATCGTTGGACCGGCGAAGTAAGCCGTTTCACCACGGATACTCTGGTCTGCGCGCATTGCCGGAAGCGCCGGGCCAGGCATGACGACGGGCGAGGTGATGGCACTATTGCGGGTGACGATTGAGTTTGCTGGATTGCCTGCAAGAGGGGCAGAAAAGGGCCTCGCTGACGCCCTGCGAACCCCGCATTTAAGGATGTTGAGCCTAGGGGCGCTTAAGAATAGTGAAAGCGACACCGCTTTTCTTCTTAAGTGCCGCTAGGCTCAACATGGTTTTCTTTTTTTCAAAGAAGAACTGCTTGCTTCCTTCGCCTTCCCGTCCTAGCGGCGGCCCATGCGGCGGAGGGCTTCGGCGGAGTAGTCGTTTTCGGTCATCACGGTGGCGTTGCAGATCGGCGCTACCGGTTCCTCGTTATGCAGGCCCTGCATCAGGTAGCGGTGCTGGAACAGATCGACATATTCGAAGCCGTCGGGGAAGAGGACGGGAACTTCCGGCAGCTCGATCGAGAAGGCCATGGCGGTGCGCCAGAGGTTTCCGCGGCCATCGTAACGATCCGAGATGATGCCGGACCAGCTATCCTCATCGAGGTAGAGCGTGCGGCGGGTGTAGATGTGGCCGTATCCCGGCTTCAGCTTGGCGTCGACCACCCAGACGCGGTGGAGTTCGAAACGGATATATTCGGGCTTGATGGATTCGGGGCCGATGAGGTCGGCGTAATGCAGCGACGGATCCTGGAGCTTGTAGGTGTTGTAGGGGATGTACATTTCGCGGCGGCCGACCAGCGTCCAGTCGTAACGGTCGGTTGAGCCGTTGAACAGATCGTAATCGTCCACCGTCTCAAGACCGTCGGTGTCGGTGAGCGGTGTGTCGTAGTCGATTTCGGGGGCGCGGCGCACGCGGCGTTCACCGGGATTGTAGCTCCAGGCCTCGCGCGCGCGCTCGGTGGGGTTTTCGTGATTGACGACCAGAACGAGCGAGCCGGCATCGCGCGGCGGCGCCAGCAGTTCCTGCCGGTAGAGCGAATCTATGTGCGTGGGGTTCGGCAGGTTCGGCGTGTTGTAGGGCAGCATGATGTCTTCATGCCAGCGCTGCATGGCGTAGTCGCCGGTGGGCGTGCTGATCACGTTCGAAACAGTGCGCACGATCTGCGTGCCACGGAAGCGCAATGTGTGGTTCCAGATGGCCTCGTTTCCATTGTGGGGAACCGGAAACGGCACCGAGAGGAGAGCGCCTTCCACACCGTCGCCGCCATGCACCAGCCTGGCGCGCGACATGTTGGCGATGGCGTTGTCGTAGATATATTGCGGTTCCGCCGCGGTGCGGTGGGTGGGATAGACGTCCACGTGGTACCCGCGGATCGTTTTGATCATGGCGATGGTGCCGGGGGCGAGCTTGTCGGCGTAGCGGTCGACATTCTGTGCCGTGATCGAGAATAACGGCCGCTCGGACGCGAACGGATCGACACGGGAACGGATCGGCTTGTTGCTCGGCGGCGCCACCAGGCCGCCGGTCCAGGCGGGGATCGTTCCGTCAGCGTTGCCGGCGCGAATGGCGCCCAGCGGTGTCAGGCCTTCGCCGGCGCCGGGCTGCGCACCCTGGTCGCGCGATGGGATCGCGGCATGCGGTGTTACGAACATGGCCGGCGTCACGGCAACCAAGGCCGCCTGCCGGGCGGCAATGGCGGGCGCGGCCGCTTCGCGCGACGAAGGCTGTGATGGTGCAGGGGGGGGCGGTGGTGACGCGGCCGCGTGCTGGGTGAGCGGCGCCGGCCGGGCCGGCGGCAGCGTCGCGGTGTTCGCAGCCGGTTCGGCCAGCGCTGCCGGTGCCTGGGACTCCGCCGGTGGGGCGACAGCGACGTGCCGGTGATAATGATAGTAATGATGACGATAATAATGGTGGTGATGCGGAACGGCGGTGGCGGGCGGTGCCGCGGCCGGCGCCGGCGATGCCGAATCGGCTGTCTGTGCCTGGGCGGTGGCCGATCCCTGAACGGCAACGAAAAAAGTCGCGGCCAGGAGCAGGCTTTTGACCGGCAGGCTGCGGCCGGCGTTGCGACCCAAAAACGGTTTGCCCTGTGTCATGCGAACGCTCCCCCATCCGGCGTGTATTGCGCAACAAGGAGCCCGAGCGCTCCGCGCCTGCCACGGGCATTGGCTTACCACTCATCGACCCAAATGCAAGGAGTTTGTTTAAAAATTTCGCCCAGTCGGGCAAAAATTGAGGTAACATCTCTCGATATTGGTAGAAAAATATTCAAGTCTGCAACCTAAGCATGTTCCAGAAGGGCCGATAATCGCGCAATCAGCGGCCTGCAGGCGGTTTTTGCTGGCAAAACGGGATTATTTGCGATACAGATCGTATATTCTTTTGGAGATCGTTCATGCTCAGATTTTATTTTGCGATTTTCGCGGCGTTGCTGACGGGTTCGAGCGCTGCTGTGGCAGCAACCGCGGACACGCCGCCTTTTGTGCCGGGCCGCACCACCGTCGCGCAGGTGGAACAAGGCCTTGGGGCGCCGATCGACACCTCGATGCAGCCTGACGGCGCCTTGACGCTGGTTTATCCGGCCATGCGCCTGCCTGGCCTCGCCTATGGGCGGAACGCCGCCGGGCGGACCGTCACGCTTTACTTCGGGCCCGACTTCGTTCTGCGCGACGAGACGATTACGCGCGCGGGTTTGCTGACCCGCGACGGATTCGCGTCACGGTAGCGACAAGTGCGCAAATAGCCCGTTTGGCGCGATCCGAACTCTCGACAATAGCCAATTTTTGACGCTGTCCAGCGGCAAATAAGATGAGATACTGTTTTATGTTGACTTTTTTGGGTCGCCGCTCACTATGCCGTGAGCGGAGTCAGTGCAGAACAGAGCCAGTGCAGGTGTTCGCAAAGCTGCAACAAGGCCGCCTGTACGGAGCGTTGCCGCGCCATTGACCGGTCGTAGCCAAGTGGGAACAAAATAAGAAATTCGCCATGGGCGGCCGCGAGCGGGCCCGTCGTGCAAGCGACGTTTCCGCCAGCCGGCCAAGCCAGGTTCACGTGAGCATAAATTAAGTCTGATCGAGGACGCCGAGGAGGCCATGGATACACTGATGACAGGTGCGCGGTGGGAAATGGCCCAGGTGAGAGGACGCTGCACCAACGCCGATTATTGCAGCCTCGGCGACGGGCGCGGTGACATCCTGGTCAACGCCAATGCGAGTTTCGTCTGCCCGGAATGTGGCAAGCCTCTGCGCCCCTCCAACGGCGCCGGCGCCGTCGGCCGCGTGCGGCGGCTGGCAGGGTACGGCGCCGCGGGCGTTTTGCTGGTGACCGGCGCGACGCTGGCCGGCTACGGATTATTTGCACCATCGAAACAAAACGCGCCTTCGGTGCCGGACGGCGCTACGGCCGCCGCCACGATCGCGCCCGCCGCACCGCCGCCCGCGGCCGCGCCGGCTCCGGTCGCGGTTGCAGCATCGAACACGCCCGCGATGGCCGCAAAGCCGGACACGCCATCTGTCCCCCCTATTGCGAAGGTGGTTCCCGCGATTGCCACCATGCCGGCCGTCACCGCGCCGCCGGAACCGAAATTTCTGCTGCGCATGACAGGGTCATCCGCATTTGCCGCGGGGCTGATGCCGAAACTGGCGCAGGCCTATCTGGCCGCGCAGGGTGACAGTTCGATCGCCGCCGAGCACGTCGCGGCGGGTGGCATGCATATCACCAGCCTGCATGCGGGCGCGCCGCAATCCATTTCCATCGCCCCTATTTCCGTCGCCCCGGGCGATCCGGCCGCGTGGCGCAGCGCCATGCAGGGCGGCCAGATCGATGTGGCCCTGTCGGCCGACCAGGTCAGCCCGCAGGCGCTCGACGCCGTTCGCAAAGCCGGCGATCCAGCCTCATCTTTCAGCGAACATGCCGTTGCCGTGGAGGCCGCTTCGGTGATCGTCAACCCGGCCAATACGGTTGCCACGCTCACGCTGCACCAGTTGCGCGGCGTGCTCGACGGCAGTATCCGGTCGTGGGCGCGCCTGGGCGCCATCAGCGACGCGCCGATCCATCTGATCCTCCCGGCCGATGGTTCCGCGGAACGATTGAGCGCGCTCGTGCCGGGTGTGCACGGCCTGCCATCCGATGTCCGCCTGGCCGGCGATGTTGCCGCGGCGGTCGCCAGCGATCCCGATGCGGTGGCGCTCACGCATCCGATCATGGCGGGCGAGGATCGAACCATTGCGATCGACGCCGGCATATCGGCCGTGGCGCCCACCGCGGCGGCGATCGTGCGCGGCACCTATCCTCTGGCGCAAAAAATGTATCTGTACACGCCGGCGAACGGCGCCGATCCCGCAGCCGATCGTTTCGTCAGCTTTGCCCTCTCGGACGCCGGACAGTCGATCCTGTCGGCCGCCGGGCTGGTGCCGGTCGCGTTCACGCCAACCGCGCCGCAACTGCCGCAAGCCGCACTCACGCCGCGCGACCAATATAATCAGCTGCTCGCCTCGGCCACGCGCCTCGATGCCGACCTGCATTTCGAGACCAATTCGAACAGGCTCGACCTGCATAGCGCCAAGGCGGTAGACCGGATTTCGAATTTCATGTTTTCGTACCACAATCCGCCCGACCACCTGGTGGTTGTCGGTTTCGCCGATAATCAGGGCACGCCTGCGGCGAACCTGGCCTTGTCGCTCGGCCGCGCCAGCGCGGTTGCGGCCCTGTTCAAGCAGCGCGGCTTGCCGCCGGGGCTGGTAATCAATCTCGGATCGGAATTGCCGATTGCGGATAATGGAACGGAATCGGGAAGGGAGAAGAATCGGCGGGTGGAGGTGTTTCTGAAGAATTAAGGAAGGAAGTATTTCTTTTTTGAAAAAAAGAAACAAAAAACTTTTGTCTGTTTGTCGGCGACGGATAGCGCCGCAGCCGTCGGGCAAAGTTTTTGGTTCTTTTTTTCAAGAAAGAACTGCTTCCTTACTTCCCTTCCCACGAAAACGTAAGCTCATGCTTATTATGAAATAAATGCCGCACCCGGCCGCCAGCAATAGCCGCAAATGCCTCCGCCGCCTCATGGTCCGTCGGCCCCTGAAACTTCAGCGTGCACACCACATTTCGTGCACGCCCGGTGTCGATCCAGGCGCGCACCAACGTCAGCATCCGCGCCGGATACGCAATCACATCGGAAAATAGCCAATCGACCGGCGGTTCTGCCGCCGGATCGATGCCGAACGCGCTTTCCTGGCGCAACGTGACGCCCTTCATGCCCGCGACGGCGGGGTCGAGCGGCGCCTTGTCGACCGCAACCACGGCGGCGCCAAGGCCCGCGAGCGCGTACGTCCAGCCGCCCGGGCTGGCGCCCAGATCCAGGCAGCGTTCGCCGGGCTGCGGCCAAGTGCCGAGCAGCGCCAGGATTTCCCATAATTTCAGGTAGGCCCGGCTAGGCGGCCCGGCGCGGTCCTCGACGAATAGCGGCTGACCATTGATCCAGGGGCTGCTTTGGGTAGGGCTGGCGAGCAGGCGGCGGGCACCGAGCAGCGTCCAGGCGCCGAGATGGGCGGTGGGCGCCGCTTGGGGAAACACCAGCGGCTTGGGTTTGAGCGGCGGCAGGCGGGCCTCGATCAGGGTTGCGCGGCGGACATGGTCGGGCAGGTAGGCGCCCCAGTTACGCTGCAGGCCGCGCAGGATCGAAGCGGCGGCGCCGATGGAGGCGACGTCGTGTTCCTGCGGGGCCAGCCAGATATTTTGCGCCCAGGCGGCGGCCACCGGCGCGTCGGGCGAGAGGGCGAGGTCGCCGTGCCAGTCGGTGATGGTAACGCCGCGGCGGGTCAGTTCCTCGGCGAGCGGGACGGCATAGCCTTGGGGGGCGAGGTAGGCGGCGCGGATCAGGATGTGCGGCCGCCGGCGAGGAGCGCGCTGGCGGCCAGCAGCAGCCAGCCGGCCATGAGCAGGACACCGCCGGTTGGCGCGATGGGGCCGAGGCGGATGCCGCCGATTTCGTGCGCGTAGATGGCGCCGCAAAACAGGAGCACACCGAGGGTGAAGGCGGCGCCGGCGGCGTTGGCCGCGAGGCGGGACGGGCCTGTGGTGATCCGGGTGATCCAGAGGGCGGTGAACAGCACGGCCAGGGCGTGCCATCCCTGCATCTGGATCGCGCTTTGCACGGCGGCGAGCGCGCGGGCGTCGAGACGCTGCGGCAGGGCGTGCGCGGCCACCGCCGCCATGGCGACGGCCCCGCAGCCCGCGACGGCGCCGAACGCCGCAAGAATCCGCGCACTCAGCCGCATCGTCACGTCTCCCTGAGCAAAATCGATCCGTCCTTCAAATCCCTATGCGCCGGGGATAGATTGCAGGCCATGCCGCGTGGAGACCTGTTCCCCGAAATTGGCCCGTTCGAGACCGGCTACCTGCCGCTGACCGACGGGCATGTGATGTATTGGGAGCAGGCGGGCAATCCGCGCGGCCGTCCTGTGCTTTTCCTGCACGGCGGCCCGGGCGCCGGGGCCGGGGCGGTGCACCGCCGGTTCTTCGACCCCGCGCATTGGCGCATCGTCATTTTCGACCAGCGCGGTGCCGGCCGGTCGCGCCCGCTCGGCAGCCTGGAGGCGAATACCACGCCGCGCCTGGTCGAGGATATCGAGCGCCTGCGCAGCTATCTGGACATCGAGCGATGGCTGCTGTTCGGCGGGTCGTGGGGCTCCACCCTGGCGCTGGCCTATGCGCAGGCGCGGCCGGATCGCGTGGTGGCGCTGGTATTGCGCGGCGTGTTTCTGGGCCGGCGCAGCGAGGTGGAGTGGTTCCTGCATGGTTTGCGCGCGGTGTTTCCCGACGCGCATGCGAGTTTCACCGGGCATTTGACGCCGGAGGAGCGGCTCGATGTGCTGGGCAGTTATTTGCGGCGGCTGACCGATGCCGACCCGGTGGTGCACATGGCGGCCGCACGCGCGTGGTCGGTGTATGAAGGCAGTTGCAGCACGCTGCTGCCGAGCCCGGACACGGTGAACAGTTTCGCGCAGGACAGGTCCGCCCTGGGACTGGCGCGGATCGAGGCTTTTTATTTCGCGCACGATTTGTTTTTGCCGCCCGAGGGATTGTTGGGGCATATGAGCCGCATCGCGCATTTGCCGGGGGAGATCGTGCAGGGCCGTTACGACATGGTGTGCCCGGCGCTGACCGCGTTTGAGCTGGCCATGAATTGGCCGGCGGCGCGGCTGACGGTCGTGCCGGATGCGGGGCACTCGGCGCTGGAGCCGGGGGTGCGGCGTGCGCTGGTGGCGGCGGTGGAGAGGTTTCGGAATAGTAAGTAAAAAAGGAAGTATTTCTTTTTGAAAAAAAGAAAATTACGTTAAGCCTAGCGGCGCTCAAGAAGAAGGCAAAATTACCGAAGTCCCAATAGATAAAAGTTTTTTGGTTCTTTTTTTCAAAAAAGAACTGCTTCCTTCGCCTTTGGCCACTGGAAGCGCGGCACATCAGCTTGCCGTTTCGGCCTCCATTTTACCGTTCGTGCCGGCGCCGTAGCCAGTCCAGCACGTCAGCGTCCAATCCGAGGCTGACGGCTTCCTTGCGGGGCTTTTGTCAAGTGGGGCGTCGTGGGGCGGTTGCACGCACGATGTCGCCGGCTAATCGGTCAGGCGGATTTGTCCCTGTCGTGCGAATGCACGCTCCGCGTGACGGGGTCCAGGGGCGTCACGCGAATGCGTGCCTCGCTCGACGCCCCTGGCCTTTCTTACTTAAACGGTTCAGATTCCCATGGCCGACTCGACGAGGCCCCGCATGCGATATCCCGCACTTCTCCTGCTGCTTCTGCCGCTCAGCGCGCATGCCGCCGGCCTCACCGTTTTCGCCGCCGCCAGCCTCACCGACGCGTTCAAGGATATCGGCGTGCGCTGGCAGGCGCTCGGCCACGCCCCTGTCACGTTCTCCTTCGCCGCGAGTTCCACGCTCGCGCGCCAGATCGAAGCCGGCGCGCCGGCCGATGTGTTTGCCAGCGCGGACGAGAAATGGATGAACGCGCTCGCCGCCGCGAACAACATCGTGCCGGGCACGCGCGTGGACATCGTCGGCAACGCGCTGGTGGTGGTGGAACGCCGCGCCAACCTGCATCCGGTGGACCTCAAGGACGGCGTCGATCTTTCCACGCTGCTCGGCACGTCGGGGCGCCTCGCGATCGGCGACCCGTCGAACGTGCCCGCGGGCATTTATGCCAAGCAAGCGCTGATCAAGCTCGACGCGTGGGACAAGGTCGCCGACCGCCTGGCGCCGGCCGGAAGCGTGCGCGACGCGCTCGAACTGGTGGCGCGCGGCGAGGCACCGGCCGGCATTGTTTATGCAACGGATGTCCGCGTGGTCAGCGATCTTGCCGTCGCCGGCACATTTCCTGCCGACAGCCACGACCCCATTCTGTACCCGGCCGCGGTCACCACCCATGCCAGCGGCGGCGAGGCGCGGGCCTTTGTGAAATTCCTCACTTCCGCATCGGCACAGGACGTGTTTGCGCATTACGGCTTCACCGCACCATGAGGCGGCATGCGCGCTGCGGCCAGGGCGGGCGCACCAGGTGACGCTTCCCACCGCGGAGGAGCGCGAGGTCATCTTACTGACGTTGCGCGTCGCCGGCCTGGCGGTGGGCTGCGCGCTGCCGGTGGCGCTGCTGCTCGGCTGGATCCTGGCGGCGCGATTTCCCGGCCGGTTCCTGCTCAATGCGTTGGTGCATCTGCCATTGGCGTTGCCGCCGGTGGTGACCGGATGGCTGCTGTTGACGCTGTGCGGTGTGGAAGGACCGATCGGCGCCTGGCTGTGGAAAACATTCCAGGTGCGGCTGGCGTTCACCCTGCAAGGCGCGGCGCTGGCGTGCGGCGTAATGGTTTTTCCGCTCATGGTGCGCGCCATCCGGCTCGGCATCGAGGCGGTGGATGGCGGGCTGCTGGCCGCCGCACGCACGCTGGGCGCCGGCCCGCTCGATCGTTTCCTGACAATTACGTTGCCGCTCGCGGGTCCCGGCGTTCTGGTGGCCGTGACGTTGGGCTTCACTGCCAGCCTTGGTGAATTCGGCGCCGTCATTACGTTCGCGGCAAACATACCGGGACAGACGCAGACATTGCCGCTGGCGATCTATAGCGCCCTGCAATCCCCCGAGGGGGACGCGCAGGCGGCGCGGCTGTCGCTCTATTCCGTCGTGCTGGCCTTGGCGGGGCTGCTGCTGGCCGAGCAGGCCGGCCGCCGGCTGCGGCGCTGACCGCATGGCGCTGGAGATTGCGGTTGAGCACCGGCGCCGCGATTTTGTCGTCACCGCGCAATTCAGCGCGCCCGCGCCGGGCATTACGGTGCTGTTCGGACCATCCGGGGCCGGCAAATCGACTGTGCTGGCGGCGGTGGCGGGATTGTTGCGCGCGGATCACGCCCGCGTCGCGCTGAACGGCGAACGGCTGGACAGGCTGCCGCCGCACCGCCGGCGCATCGGCATGGTGTTTCAGGACGGAAGATTGTTCCCCCATTTGAACGTGGAACGGAATCTGGTGTATGGGCTGCGGCGCTCACCGGGTGGCCAGGTGCTGCCTGGAGACATGGCCGATCTGCTGGATTTGCGCAAGCTGATGCGGCGGCGGATTTCGTCGCTGTCCGGCGGTGAGCGGCAGCGGGTGGCGATCGGGCGCGCTCTGCTCAGTCAGCCGCGGCTGCTGCTGATGGATGAACCGCTGGCCAGCCTGGACGGTCCAAGGCGGCTGGAGATCATGCCCTATTTGCAACGGCTTCGCGACACGCTGCGCATGCCGGTGCTGTATGTGACGCACGCGACGGACGAGGTGTACCGCCTGGCCGACCAGGTCGTTCTGATGGAGGCGGGCCAGGTGATTGCGGCCGGTCCGTTGCCGGAACTGGCCGCACGGGTCGATTTGGCCCTGGCGGCCCGTGACGACGCCGCCGGCGTGCTGCTGGGGTATGTGCACCGGCATGAGCCGGAACGAGGATTGACGTCGGTGGCGTGCGGCGGCGAGGTTTACCTGGTGCCGCTGTGCGACATTCCCACCGGCGACAGCGTGCGGCTGCGCATTCCGGCGCGGGAGGTCATCCTCGCGCTCGACGCACCGCGCAATATCAGCGTGAACAATATCATTCCGGCTGTTGTCTCGGCAATACGGTTCGATGAGAAGACGCATGCGGCGCTGGTGGAAATCGATGTGGGCGGCGGCCAGTTGCTGTCGCGCATTACGACGGACGCCGCGGAGCGGCTGCATTTGCGGCCGGGGGTGCGGGTGCTGGGAATGATCAAGTCCATGTCGGTGGAGTTGCTGTAAGAAAGGCAAAGGCGGAGGAGGCAGTTCTTTTTTTCAAAAAAGAACTACTTCCTTCCTAACGTTCTTGAATATACCTCCGCATGTCAAGATTAGCATCCTCCATGGGCGCATAATATCCGTGCTCATGCACACGTGACGATATGCCCTGCTGCACGCGTTCGCAGATGGCCCAGTCCTGTTGATTGACGGTGTCCCAGAACGATGAGGCGTCGGTATGGTCGAATGTGGGGTGATTGATTTCTTCAGGCGCGAACAGGAACAGGCACTCAACATCGGTGCGCGACGGGCCGCGCGGGCGCAGGATGTAGGCGGTGACGTGCTCGCAAGCCAGGCTGAGGAACAGGTTCGGGTAGGCGAGTTCGCCTTTGTGGTTGCTGCGTTCGGCTGCGCTCAGGCCCGGAAAAGCGGCACGCGTGGAGGTGCCCGACCAGGTAAAGGTGTAGGCGCCAGGCCGGTGCGGAATACCGTCGTCCCACGCCAGCCCCGCGCCGCCGGCACTGCGGAAGGCGGGAACCAGGGCGCATAGCTCGGGGTGGACGGGGCCGCAATGATAACATTCGTTGTAGTTCTCGCATACGATCTTCCAGTTCGCGTCCACCTCGTACCGGATACGGTGGCCGATGCGGAGCGAGCCCAGCGGATAGTTTTGCACCCGGTCCGGGATGGCGCCAAGCTGATCGGCCAGCTTCCTGGCCTCCGCCGGTATCAGATGCACGAAAACGAAGCCGGCCCACACGTCGCAGCCGGCCGGGTAGAGGGAAAAATCCTGCTTGGGAAAGGCAGGATCCTCGGACAGGAAGGGCGCGCCGATGAGGGCGCCGTCGCTGTTATACGTCCAGGCATGATACGGGCAGCGAATGAGCCCGTTCGGTTGCACGGCAGATGGCAACGTGGCGCGGCCGGGCTTTTGCGGCTCATCCTTGGGAACGCAGAGGCGCGCGCCACGGTGGCGGCAGACATTGTAGAACGCGGAGAGGCCACCGCCCTTGCCGCGGACCAGAAGAATGCTTTCGCCGGCGATATCGAATACCTGCCAATCGCCGTCATTGGCGATTTCCTCCTCCCGGCACACGGCGACCCATTCACGCGCAAAAATTGTTTCTTTTTCGCGGATAAAGGCAGTTTGCCCGGTGTAGTCGCAGGAGGGCAGGGATTTTTCCAACATGCACCCGGCTCTCAGGCAATTTCGCGAATGGCGCCGGCAACCGGGTCGGTGAAAAGCTCGTCGAGCGCGTAGGGCATGTCGGACGGTGGCATATCCAGATCGCGGGCGTAAAGGGCGCCGGCATGAATGGCATGCACGATCGCACCCGGCGCGGCGGCGTCGCCGATGCAGGTGACGTCGCGAATGCCGTGGTCCGCCCAAGTCTCACGCGTGGCGTGCAGCCCACTGTGCAGCGCGTCCCGCCCGCTGCGGTGGCCGACAATGACGAGGCTCGCGCAGGAAATTTCGCGCGCCGCGTTGGTGAAGATGTTGACGAGGCGCGCAACGCCGCCGTCGAATCCCGACACCGCAACGGTGGTGTGGAGGGCGACACCCTGCGCGGCCAGCGCCTCATACACGCGGGGTTGTTCGTTGGTGAGAATGCTCCAGGCGCTGGCGTGGCCGGCCGGCGTTGCATACGTCACCTGCAAGCCCTGGCGCGCAAGCTGTTCGGCAATGCAGCCGGCCATGTAGTAGTTTTCGTAGTCGAACACCAGCACGGGTCCGGTCGTGACGCGGCCGGCGAACACGTCGTCCGGCGTGAAAACACCTGGCGCATCCAGGATCGGGCCAGGCACTTCCAGGCGCGCATCGTATAGCGCGCGCGTCCACTCGGCGCCGGTGGCGATCACCACGCGTTCGGCGCCGAACGCCAATATGTCGTCGATCTTCATGTCGCTGTCGAGGAACATCGAGACATTTGCCAGGGCCCGCAGGCCATTCAGCCGATAATCCAGCGCCCGCCGCCACGCGGCAAGGCCGGGCAATTTCGTTTCGTGCACCAGGCGGCCGCCCGGCTGGCCGCTGCGGTCCGCAACGGCGACGTCATAGAAGCGGCGCCCGAGCGTCAGCGCGCATTCCAGGCCGGCCGGACCGGCGCCGACGATCAGAACGCGGTCGTTCGACCCGCGCGGCACGAATATCTCGGGGTGCCAGCCGCGGCGCCATTCCTCGCCCACCGTTGCGTTCTGCGTGCAGCGGATCGGAACACCTTCGTGCCAGCTCGCAATGCAGATGTTGCAGCCAATGCATTCGCGGATGTCGTCCTCGCACCCCGCATCGATCTTGCGCGGCAGGAACGGATCGGCAATGGAGGGCCGCGCCGCGCCGATCAGGTCCAGCACGCCGCGGCGGATTTGCGACACCATGGCATCAGGCGAGGTGAAACGGCCGACGCCGACCACCGGCCTGGTGGTGAGGCGGCGGACGAAATCGATCACCGGTTCATGGCTACCTTCGGCGGCGAAACGAGATGCCGGACAGTCCGAAGGGCTGCTATCCATCTTCACGTCCCACAAATCCGGTTGATCGGACAGGGCCATGACAACCTCGTGCGCCTCCGATTCCGCATGCAGACCGGGGCGGGCACGCAATTCCTCCAGGCTGATGCGCAAGGCGATGGCGCACGCGCCGTGCGTGGCGCCGCGCATATCCTCGATGATTTCGCCGATCAGGCGGCAGCGATTGGCAACCGAGCCGCCATACGCGTCGGTGCGGTGGTTCAGCGCTGGCAGCAGGAATTCATGCAGCAGATAGCCCATGCCGGCATAGACATACACGATGTCGAAGCCAGCCTGACGGGCGCGCCGCGCGGCGCCGGCGTACCAACCGCGCAGCGCGGCGAAATCCTCCCGCCCCATGGCGCGCGATTTCTGGTTGCCGATGAACCCGACATGCGTGGGCATCCAGCCGAGGCCGGAGGGCGACAGCGGCGGAATGCGGCTGACCCGGTTCATCGTCCCGGCGCCACCGTGCCACAATTCTATCCCCGCGAGCGCCCCATGCTGGTGCACCGCGTCCGTCATCAAGGCGTGGGTGGGAATATCCGCGTCGCTCCACAAGCGGGCGAGCGGCAGCGGCGCGTCGTCGGAACTTGGGTGAATGGAAACGGCACCCGTGCAGACGGTACCCCAGCCGCCGGCCGCCTTCATGGCGCGGAAGGCGGCGCGGCCGTGCGGCATGGTGTTGGTCATGCCGCTGGCGTGGGGCACTTGGTAGAACCGGTTGGGCGCGGTGACGGGGCCGATGCGCACCGGATCGAAGAGAATGTCGAAACGGGGTTTGCGGGCCATGGGGGAAGCTTGGACCGCGCGGGAATTACTGAACAAGTGTTAAGGAAGAAGAAGCACTTCTTTTTTGAAAAAAAGAAGCAAAAAACTTTTTTCTGTTTGTGTCTTACCTCCTTCTTAAGCGCCTTTCGGCTCAATATATTTTTCTTTTTTTCGAGAAAGAACGGCTTCTTCCCGCCTTCCTTACGCTGCCACCCGATGCAGCGCGCACAATTTGTTGCCGTCCGGATCGCGCAAATAGGCGAGGTACAAGTCGCCGTAATCGCCCTCACGCACGCCCGGCGGGTCCTCGATCGCAGTGCCGCCGTGCGCGAGCCCGGCCTCGTGCCAGGCATCGGCCTCCTGAGGGTCATTCATCGCAAACCCGATCGTGCCGCCGTTGCCGGACGTCGCCGGCGCGCCGTCAATCGGCGTGGTCACCATCAGCGCGCTGCCGCGATGCGCGTAGAACAGCCGCCCTTTGGCGTCCTGAATTCCCGGCTTGCCCCCCATGGCGCTGAACAAGGCATCGTAGAAAATCTTCGACCGGGCCAGGTCGTTGCTGCCGATCATGATATGGCTGAACACGCGTTTCCCTCCTCGTTATCGCAAGCGCATCTCACCTGTGCAGCGCCTCGCCACGCCGTTACAGCCAGCGCCGCCGCCTCCACAATCCTCGCGGCCGGCATACCTCGCCTGCCCTTCGCGAACAGTTGGCCGGGGTGGCGCGTTTGAGCACGCGCCGTGCCGGAGACCGTCTGCCACATGAGCCCCACGCAACAACCTCAAACCGAAGCCGCCGATTTCGCCAACCGGCGGTTCCAATCCGCCGCCGCCCATTACTGCGCCGGGCGCCCCCCCTACCCGCCAACACTCATTGCCCGCGTCGCCGAACTTCTGGCCCTCACCCCGGCCGACCGCCTGCTGGACCTCGGATGCGGCCCCGCCAACCTCGCGCTTGCCTTCGCGCCGCACGCCGGCGAAATCCTGGCGCTGGACCCGGAACCCGCCATGCTGGCGCTGGCCCACGCGGCAACGCAACACGTTGCCAACATTCGTGTGCGGGCCGGCCGCGCCGCCGATCTTTCGGCGGAACTTGGCGGGTTTCGCGCGGCGCTCATCGGGCGGGCGTTTCACTGGATGGACCGCGCCGACACGCTCGAGCGTCTCGATCGCATGCTCGATCTGAACGGCGCCGTCGTTCTGTTCGATGACGAGCATCCGAAAATTCCGCAAAACGATTGGCGCCGCACGTATCAGGAAATCATTTCGCGGTATTTGGATGACGACGAAGATCGCCGGCGGCGAAAATCCGACAGCTATGAGCCGCATCTGTCGGTGCTGCTGAATTCAGCTTTCCGCCACCTCGAAACCCTCGGCGAGATCGTTACGCTTACCGTGACGGCGGACAGGCTGATCGAACGTGCCCTGTCGCTGTCCAGCACTTCCGAAGCCCGGCTTGGCGCGCGAACCCCTTGCATGGTGGCTGATTTGGCTGCGGCTTTTTCGGGGTGGGACGGCGGGCAGCGGGAAGAAATTGTTGAATGGACGGCAATTGTTGCCAGTCGGGGTTAAAAAAAGAAGTAGTTCTTTTTTGAAAAAAAGAACCAAAAAACTTTTGACTGTTTTAGAGCATTTTCAGCCTGACTGGAATCGCCCGATGGAGACGCGGCCCGACGGGCACCCGACGATTTTCCAGTCAGGCTGAGGCCGCTCTAGGGCGCGGGTTTGATTTTGACCTTGACGATGATTTGGCCGGGATTGTTATACCAGCCGGATCCGTCGATTACGCCTAGATAAAGGGATGTGGCGCCGGCCGGGACGGTGAATTTTTGTCGCGCGCCGGTTCCGGTGCCGGTGCGGCCGTCGCCGATCCAGAATATCTGCGCAATGCCCGGCGACAGCGTCTTGAAGCTCACGCCGCTGTCGAGCTGTGCGGGCGCCGGATCAACCGGCGGCGCACCCGTCGTGAAAACCCCAACCAGGCCGGATACGAATACGTCGAGCGGACCCGAAACGCCAGTTCCGTAATCGGCAGTCATGCCGAAGGGATAATTGGGATAGCCATCCGCCGATGGCGCGGTCCCGCCCGGCTCATAGCCGACACTCCCGGTCGCGGAAAAAGTCAGTATCTCGCCGCCCGAAAGTTTGTTGCTCACCAAAATCGGGCTTTCCGCAGGCGCCGCGTCACCGCCGCAGCAAGCCGTTCCGTCCGGCTGATTGGCAAGGTAAGGGTTGTCCGTGCCGTCAACCGTAACCGTCTTGCCGTGCGCCTGCGCAATGCCCAGCGAGGCTGCTGCGGCCCAGATCAAGGCATGCTTGCGGGAAACCAACATGACAATTCCTCTACAACGCGAAACTTCTGTCCGGCGGAGCCCGGATAACAACCGCGCTATGGCCCGGCGGTCCCGCTGAATTGTGGGCAACCTTACGATGCTTTACAATTTTTGCAATCAAAACCTTGGCCATCACCCGGGCGCTTCCGGCCTGCCATGAAGGCAGTCCCGTCATTCGCCCTTTATCAGCCGCGACGGCCACCCGATGCGGACAAGAAGACCGTCCGGTCCGCATATCCCAACCTCGTAGAGGCCCCATTCGCGGTGCCGCAGCACGCCGCCGGGGCGGATAATCAGATCGTCCACCCGCGCGGCAATGGCATCAACGTCGGGCGTGCGGATGAAAACGCCAAACGGGTTGTTCGCCGCCGGCACGCGCCAGGGCCCCTCTCCCGCCTGGATCAGGTGCACCTCGCAGCCCCATCCGGTCATAATAACGTAATTGGCATCACCCCCCGTGCGCGCAAAGCCGAGACGCTCCCAGAACGGAATGGCCCCCGGCAGGTCGTTGCTCGGAACGATGGCGAAAGCGCCGACGGGTGGGATTTCGGACATTCATCAAATCCTCGTGCGAGGGTCATGGATTCGCTTTCAGACACCGGCAACGCAATGGTGCCATGCGACGACGCATTGCGCCGGACTACGCTTATTCGATCAGGTCACGCTCAAGCTCGAGAATTTTTATCAGCAGACCGTCCGGGGTCTTTAGTTTCAACATTCGTCCGAAGGCTTCGTCGGCGACACCACGATCGATCAGCCTCGGGTCGATGGATTTCACATGGTCCTCAAGCGCATCCAGTGGCGTTGCACTTACGAATTGCAACTCGACCGTTTCCAGCTTGCCATCGCCGGGCGCGTGGGCCAACAGACTGATCGTTGAGTCTTCGAATTGCATCAAGACCCAGTCTCCATCTCGACTGCCAAACAATAACTTGCCGCCCAGAGCCTGGTAGAAATCGATGCTCTTCGCGATGTCGTCAACATGCACCATGGGCTGAACCCGCAGACCGAACCTGCTTCCTGACTGTGTCGCACCGTCACACATGCCTATCCCCATTCTCCAAAAAGCTTGTCAGCGCCTTCTCGACAAGATCGGAAAGCGATAGTTGGTCGTCCAAGGCTCGGTATTTTGCACGCCGGATCAGGTCGGGCGGCAAATAGACATTGAATTGCTGTTTTGCCGCCCCGATCGCGGCCGGCTTGTCCCGCTTCGTCTCCATGCTAGATTGCTAGCATGCTGGCGGTCCGATCCTGACGCTCACTACCCGAGCGTCAGGTGAATCGGCCCACAAAAACAAAGGCTAATGGTTAAAATCCAAGGACTCTTCCCTTGGATTTTAACCACTAGCGTGTAAACTGCAATTTCTTTTTCCAGCCTGCGCCGGATGGGTGGGTGGCCCGGTGCGATATCACCCTGGGTCGCGCGCGACAGGGCCGGCCGGCGGGTTGACGTCGAAGGTTTTCATGGCCGGCGGAAGGTTCAGCCAGGCGTGCTTGTCCTTGCTCCAGACCGATTGCTGGGGGGCGGGGAATGTGGGTTCGGCGAAGGCGCCGGCGGCGACGCCGATGAGGTGAGGGAGCCGCGCGGGTTCCCAGAAGAGATTGGAGCCGCAGTTGCCACAGAAATGAAACACCACGGAAAACCCGCTGGCGGACTGGCGCTGAAAGCCCTTTGGGTTGCCCTGCGTAAGGGTGACATTGCCGCGTTCGTAGAAGGCGGCAATGCTGAAAACACTGCCCGTCCTGCGCTGACACTCCAGGCAGTGGCAGAGCGAGATTTTTGTCGGCTCGCCGGTGCAGGCGATTTGCAGTTGGCCGCAGTGGCAACGTGCGGTGCGCGACGACATGATGCTTCCCTCGCACTACCGCACGTCGGAAAACCGCACCATGCGGGATTTGGCTTCGTCCCACAAAGCAAACGCCGGGGCGCCGAGCGCCTGGCGCAGCGAGAGCGCGGTTGTCGATGATACCAGGGCGGCGCACGCGCGGTGGCATTCCTCGAGACGATAGTTGGGAATACGGGGCATCAAATGGTGGATGTGGTGAAAGCCGATATTGCCGCTGAACCATTGCAGCACGCGCGGCAGGCGCAAATAGGAACTGCCCAGCAGCGCCGCGTCGGTGGCTGTCCAGGCGCTGGTGCGTAGCCAAACCACCGACTCGAAGCGATGCTGAACCGAAAACAGCCACACGCCGAGAATGCCGGCAATCGCGATGGTGGGCAATTGCACGAGCGCCACAGGGCCGGCGCCGAGCCACAGAACCAGCGCGGTGAACAAGGTGGCCAGCGCAAGATTCGTAACGATGACACTGTTGCGCTCGCGGCGCCATTTTGGCGGCGTGTCGAACGGCACCCGATAGAGCAGCACGAACACCAAAGGCGGCACCAGAAGCTGCGCAATCAAGGGATGCCGGGCGGCGCGGTAGGCCAGGCGGCCGGCCGGCGACAGGGCGCGGTATTCGGCCACCGTCTTGCATGTGGAATAAATATCCGCGCCGCTGCCGCGGCGGTCGAGATCGTTCCAGACAGCGTGGTGGTTGGCGTGCTGGCGCCGCCAGTTGGCAAAGGGCGTCATGGTAATCAGGCTGCAGCAGCGGCCCATCCAAAGATTGCCGGCAGCGCCTTGGAAAAACGCGCCATGGCCGCAATCGTGCTGGATGATGAAGATGCGCACCACAAGGCCGGCGGCGGGAATTGATAATGCCAGCGTGATAAGGGGCGAAACACCGCGCAGCGCATACATCGCGGCGAGCACGGCGAAGAACAACGCGAAGGTTGAGCCGGCCTGGAACAGGCTGCGATGCAGCACCGGCGCCTGATACGCGGAGAGCGTGGCGCGGAGAGAGGACATTTTGCTATCCGAAGAAAAAGGCAGGAAGTATTTCTTTTTTGAAAAAAAGAAACAAAAAACTTTTGCTAGTTTGCTTGCGCAATCAACATTGCCGCGCGGTGGCCGGGGCGCTTTTCTGTTTTCCAAAAAAGAAACACTTCCTTTTTTCTTACGTAGGTACTCCCCCACGCACATTCAATCATTCACTGATGCGCCGGCCCTAAAATATCCAGCACCACCTCGGCACCATCGGGTGCTTGCAGCCAGTGCACGATGCGATGCTGGTTGCAGGTAATTTCCCGCGTGCCCGGAACGGGCCCGGGCAAGCCACCTTCGGGCGTGGATCCCAGGCGCGCAATCGTTGCTAGAATGGAGCGCACGCGGCGGGCTGCAACGCCGGCGGCGCCGGCGCCTGGCTGCGCATACCACCATTCGATCTGGCCAAGGCTCTGGGCCGCCTCGTCCGTCAGGCTGGTGGCGCCAATTTGTGTCATGCGATCGGCCCAGCGCCGGGCGCGCGGCAGCGGCAGGACGTGGTCGGATTGGAGGCTATCGAGCCATTCCTGCATGTCCGCCAACAGAACAAGGCGGCCGGCCAGGGCAGATTCGATGGCGGCGGCGATGCGGGCCCGCTCGGCGTCCGCGTGGGAAGCGGCCGTTTCGCGCGGCGGCGCGCGTTCGCCCGTGGGGCCGCCGGTCACCATCCCGGCGTCGCCGTACGGCTGAAAGAGCGCGTGCCGCGCAACGCGGAACAGTTTCACCGGTTGCCCTCCGGTGGCCAGAACAGGTTGCGTGCGTGCGATGAAGATACTCATTGCAACTGCTCCGTGTGTCGTCGCCCTTCGGATGCAATCCGCCAACGCAATATTAGTACACGGCGCCGTGATCTATGACAAGTGTTTAATTATCGCGTTTTGCACGCAACCGCATCTCGAAAAAGCGGCTTCCCTCGGTCACACGTTCAGCATGACGGCCGCCACGCTGGCGACGGCAAGCACGGCCAGCGTGACCATGAAGCCGCCGGCGCGAAACGGATTTGGCGCCGCCCTGCGCATGCCAATCGGGTGCATCAGGCGGGCGAGCACCAGAGAAGCGGCGAGAATTTTCACCAGCAGGGTCGGGCCGGTGCGCAGCTCGACCAGACCGATGAGGAGCAGGGTCAGCGGCACGTATTCGGCGAAGTTCGCCTGGCAGCGGATGGCGATGAACAGCTTGCTGCTCGTGTCCTCCCCGCTGCCGATAATGACCTTGCCGGAGGTGCGGGCGGCGACGACCTGGCCGCTGAGCACGGCGAGGATGAGGCCCAGCGCGCCGGCAGCGAGTGTGGTGATGACGGGCAAATGGAGGTTGTTCATTTTTCATGGTTCCTCGGGGCGCCACCTCAGGTTCCAGGCGGCCTGTCCCGTCGCGTGCAAACACCCCTGCAACGACAACGTCAATCCGGGGTGCCGGCCTTGCCAGCCTCGGCGCGGGCTGCTTTGACCCGCGGATGAGTGGTTTGGACAGGAAGCCGCCGGGCGGCGGCGCGCCGGCCGACAGGGCGGCGCGGGAGGCGGCGGCGCTGCGGGAGAATTTGCGCAAGCGGAAGGCGCAGGCGCGGTTGCGCGAGGATGGGGCACGTGCCGAGGCGGCGGCGGAAGACGGCCCGGCGCAGGCAGACGCGGCGAAACCCGGCGTTTTGCGCTAGGGTGAGGGCATGAACCCGAGTCGGCAGCTATCATGTCGGTAATGCCCGATCACTGGATCCGTACACAAGCGGAACAGAATGGCATGATTGCGCCGTTCGTGGAAACGCAGAAGCGGGATGGCGTGATCAGCTACGGTCTCTCCAGCTACGGCTACGATGCGCGGGTGTCGGACGAATTCCGCATTTTTACGAATGTGGACAGCGCTGTCGTGGACCCGAAAGATTTTCGCGCGGAGAGTTTCGTGACCAGGAGAGGTCCCGTGGCGATCATTCCGCCCAATTCGTTCGCCTTGGCGCACACGGTGGAGTATTTTCGCATACCGCGCGATGTGCTGGTGATCTGCCTTGGCAAGTCGACCTATGCCAGGTGCGGGATTATCGTCAATGTGACACCCCTGGAGCCGGAGTGGGAGGGGCAGGTGACGATCGAGATTTCGAATACCACGCCCTTGCCGGCGAAGATCTACGCCAACGAAGGCATTTGCCAATTTTTGTTTTTGCGTGGTTTTGAACCCCCCGAGACCAGCTACAAGGACAAGGCCGGCAAATACATGCACCAACGCGGCGTATCCCTGCCCAGAATGTAGCAAAAGTTTTTTGGTTCTTTTTTTCAAAAAAGAACTGCTTTTTCTTTTCGGAGCATTCATGGACAAGATTAGAATTAGAGGCGGCCGCCCCCTGTCAGGGGATATATTTATCCACGGCGCGAAGAACGCGACGTTGCCGCTGATGGCGGCCGGTTTGCTGACGGATGAGCGCCTGATTCTGAGCAACGTGCCGCTGCTCGCTGATATCGAAACGATGGCCACCTTGCTGGCGCAGCACGGCATTGCAACCGAGCGCCTGGGCAACGAGGGGCGGGTGTTGTCGCTCGGCGGGGCGATTACCAATACCGAGGCACCGTATGACATTGTGCGCAAGATGCGGGCGTCGATTTTGGTGCTGGGGCCGCTGCTGGCCAGGTGCCGAGAGGCCAGGGTGTCGCTGCCCGGCGGGTGTGCGATCGGGGCGAGGCCGGTGGATTTGCACCTCAAGGGCCTGGAGCAGATGGGGGCCGAGATCCGGCTGGAGGGCGGGTATGTGAACGCCGCGGTGCCGCAGGGGCTGCGCGGGGCGGACATTGTGTTTCCGTTCGTGTCGGTGGGGGCGACGGAGAATTTGCTGATGGCGGCGAGCCTGGCGGAAGGGCGGTCCACCTTGAGCAATGCGGCGCGGGAGCCGGAGATAACCGATCTGGCGCTGTGCCTGATGGCCATGGGGGCCAGGATCGACGGTGTGGGCAGCGATCAGCTCCTGGTGGAGGGCGTGGCCCAATTGCACGGGGCCCGGCACGACATCGTGCCGGACCGGATCGAGACGGGTACGTATGCGTGCGCCGCGGCGATCGCCGGCGGCAGCGTGATGCTGCGGGGCGCACGACTGGAGCACATCGCGGCCCTGGCGACGGCGCTGGGCGAGGCCGGCGTGGAAGTGGTGGAGGATAAGGGCGGCCTGGCGGTGCGGCGGCTGAACGGCTTGCACGGCACCGATGTGCAGACGGCGCCGTATCCGGGATTTCCCACCGACATGCAGGCGCAGTTCATGAGCCTGATGTGCGTGGCGGAGGGCGCCGCGATGATTACCGAGACGATTTTCGAGAACCGCTTCATGCATGCGCCGGAGCTCAACCGGATGGGGGCGCGGATCAACGTGCACGGGGCGAGCGCCATCGTGCGGGGGGTGACGTCGCTGCAAGGCGCGCCGGTGATGGCGACAGATTTGCGGGCGAGCGTGTCGCTGGTGCTGGCCGGGCTGGCGGCGCGGGGCGAGACAGTGGTCAACCGCGTGTATCACCTCGACCGCGGTTACGAAGCGGTGGAGCGGCAGCTTTCCGCCTGTGGCGCCGACATCGAGCGGACATCGGACTAGGCGCGGTGTGTCAGTTCAAGGCGGCGCCGGCCCACACCCAAGCCCGGTGGCTTTTCGAGCGGATTCCGACACAAGTTTGATACAAACAGCTCCCATATGCCTTTGCATCGTTGTTGTGTTTCGAGAGGTAACATCATGAAGAGCAAGATGGTATCGGCGGTGTCGCTGATGATTGTCGGGTTGGCATTGTCGGCCTGCGTGGTGGCGGGTCCTGGCCCGGTCGGCCGCTGCGGCGGCGCGGGCTGGGTGCCGGCGCATTATGGGCCTGAAGGCGCATGGCATCCTGGCCACTGCCGGTAAGGACGTCGGGCTGGTGAGAAGCAGTTCTTTTCTGAAGAAAAGAACGTTCTTCCTTCTTAATGCATGGACACGCACGGACGCCGGCGGGGTTTTCGCTTCGCCGGGGTCATGCTAGGGCGATGCCGACGGCGCCGGGACCTCCGGCGCCGTTCCCGCATTTTGCGGGCCATGAGCGAGGCCGCAGACGCATGACCGCGCCGTTTCCGCAGACCGCGTTCGCCCCCGACCCGGAGGCGGAGGACGCGCTGATCCTGGTGCTGCCGAAGGGGCGCATCCTGGGTGAGTGCGGCCCGGTGCTGGCGCGCGCCGGCGTGGCGCCGGCCGCCGATTATCTGGACGATGACAGCCGGCGGCTGCGCTTTCCCACCAACGACCCAAAGCTGGACGTGGTGCGGGTGCGTCCGTTCGATGTGGCGACGTTCGTGGCCTATGGCGCGGCGCAGATCGGCATTTGCGGCGCCGATGTGCTGATGGAATTCGATTACCCGGAAATCTATGCGCCGCTGGATCTGGGGATCGGCGCGTGCCGGGTGTCGGTCGCCGAACCCGCCGGCGCCGCTTCCGAGGATTCGCGCCAATGGTCCACGGTGCGGGTGGCGACGAAATATCCCAATATCGCAAGGCGGCATTTTGCCGCGCGCGGGGTTCACGCCGAGGTGGTGCATCTGAACGGCGCGATGGAGCTGGCCCCCGGGCTGGGTCTGTCGCGGCTGATCGTGGATCTGGTCGCGACCGGCGGCACATTGAAGGCGAATGGCCTGCACGAGACGGAGGTGATTGCCCACGTCACCAGCCGCCTGATCGTAAACCGCACGGCTCTAAAAACGAAGCCGGAACAGATCGGCGCCTGGATAGCCAGATTTCGTGCCGCAGTCGGCTCTTAATAAAACAGACGGGGGGTTTGGGGGGGGCGGCACGCCTCACCCAACCTTCCTTGATACTTCTGATTTGGGCTTCGCTGGAGCCTTCGAGGCCCTGCTATCGCAGGCCCGCGACACGACGCAGCGCGTGGACGGGGTCGTCGCCGACATATTGGCGGCCGTGCGGGCTCGCGGTGACGCCGCCCTCTGCGAATACACGGCGCGGTTCGATGGGGTGGATTTGACGGCGGCCGCGTTGCGGATCGGCGCCGGCGAAATCGACAAGGCGGTGGGGCAGGTAGCGCCCGACCTGATGGCGGCGCTGGACCTGGCGGCCACCAGGATCGAGGCGTTTCACCACGCCCAGGTGCCGGTCAATATGCAGATGCACGATGATTCGGGCGTCACCATGGGGCTGCGCTGGACCCCGCTCGACGCGGTTGGTCTGTATGTGCCGGGGGGCCGCGCCTCGTATCCCAGCAGCGTGCTGATGAACGCGCTGCCGGCGCGGGTCGCCGGGGTGGCGCGGATCGCCATGGTGGTGCCGGCGCCAGGCGGCGTGCTCAATCCGCTGGTGCTGGCGGCCGCGCGGCGGGCCGGCGTGACCGAGATATACCGCGTCGGCGGGGCCCAGGCGGTGGCGGCGCTGGCCTATGGCACGGAAACGATCGCCCCGGTCGACCGCATCGTGGGCCCCGGCAACGCCTTTGTCGCGGAGGCCAAGCGCCAGGTCTTTGGCCGTGTCGGCATCGATGGCGTGGCGGGTCCCTCCGAGGTCGTGATCCTGGCCGATGCCGGCAACAACCCCCGCCGCGTCGCGGTCGATCTTCTGGCTCAGGCGGAGCACGACGAAGCCGCGCAAGCCATCCTGATCACCACCAGCCCCGCCTTTGCCGAGGCCGTCGCCGCCGCCGTGGACCAGGAACTGCCCACCCTGCCCCGCCAGGCCATCGCCCGCGCCAGTTGGGACGCCCACGGCGCCATCATCGTCGTGCGGGACTGGGACGAAGCCGCCGCCCTCACCAACCGCCTGGCGCCCGAGCACCTGCAAATCATGGTGCCCGATCCGGCCCCGCTGTTCGCCCGCATCCGCCACGCCGGCGCCGCCTTCCTGGGCCCCCACACGCCGGAGGCACTGGGCGACTACATCGCCGGCCCGAACCATGTGCTGCCCACCGGCCGCACCGCGCGTTTCGCCTCCGGCCTGTCGGTGTTCGACTTCATCAAGCGCACCAGCTGGGTCGATGCCTCCGCCGCCGCACTGTACGCCCTTGGTCCGTCCGCGGTCTTGCTGGCCGAAGCGGAAGGATTGACCGCCCATGCCAGAAGTCTGGCCATGCGCCTGGGGCAATGATCTGCCCTGCCAGGAAAACCGGCGTCATAACGGGCGGTTCTGCTTGACCCGGCCATGCCCCCCGATCACATTCCGCGCCAAACCGGCCCCAAGCGGCCCTGCGGCCTGTAAACCTGCCGCGACAAGCAGAATTGCTGCCCATCAAGGAAAGAGGACTGAGTGTCGAAAGAAGATATGATTGAATTCAGCGGTGTAGTAACCGAATTGTTGCCAAACGCCATGTTTCGGGTCAAGTTGGACAGCAACGAGCACAGCATTCTTGCCCATACCAGCGGCAAGATGCGCAAGAACCGCATCCGCGTCCTCGCTGGCGACAGGGTGAATGTGGAAATGACGCCCTATGACCTGACCAAGGGGCGCATCACGTTCCGCTTCAAGTAAGCGCCACCCATCGCCCTGGCCGCGCCCAGCGGAAAAGCAGCGTGTTCTTTTTTGAAAAAAAGAACCAAAAAACCTTTGCTCCGTGGCGAACGTGGCCCGGCGTGCGGGTGCACCAACTGACAAAAGTCTTTTGCTTCTTTTCTTCAGAAACGAAGACCTTGCTTTGACCTGTCAAGGCGAGACCAACCCTGCGGTGTTGATCCTGGCCTCCGCCAGCCCAAGGCGCCTCGCCTTGCTCGCGCAAATCGGCATTGTACCTGACCACATAGCGCCTGCCGCCATCGACGAAACACCGCACCCGGCCGAAACCCCGCGCCGCCTCGCCACCCGGCTCGCCCGCGAAAAGGCCGCCGCCGCCGCCGAGCCGGGCTGCTACACGCTG
>CAJCIS010000099.1 GCA_903970435.1 Acidobacteriota bacterium
TCCCGGGAGAAACCAAGTGAAGTCAGCGCCTTGGTAAGGAAGGACGTTCTTTTCTGAAGAAAAGAACCAAAAGACTTTTGCTCCTGCGCCTGCGGAAAGGTCGAGGCCATGGACGGAACGTTGGGATTGCATCAAAAGATAAAAGTCTTTTGGTTCTTTTCTTCAGAAAAGAACGTGCTTCCTTAAGCCTTTGTTTTTGCTGGCCTACTTTTGGGACGGACTCTAAGTAAGGAAGTCGTTCTTTTTTGAAAAAAAGAACCAAAAAACTTTTGCTAATGTAATTTTACCGCGGGGGCGGGTCTGGAGCCCAGCAGCATTGTTCCTAAGAGCGTTCTACCGCCGCCGTGCAGGGCGGCCTCATGCATTTTGTAGAGCGATCGATACATCAGGCGCGCGAACATGCCCTCGATGAAGAAGCTATGGCCGACGACAAAGCCCATCAGGCTGCCGACCGTGCTGTGCCCGCCGAGCGATACCAGCGATCCAAAATCACGGTAGACGTAGTTCCTCAAAGGCCTTCCGGCCAGCCGCGCAACGATCTGTTTCACCATGAAATCAGCCTGCTGGTGCGCCGCCTGCGCACGCGGGGGCACCGGCTGCTTGCTGCCCGGTCGCGGGCAGGACGCACAGTCGCCAATGGCGAATATGTTGTCGTCCCGCGTGGTCTGCAGCGTCTGCCGCACCACCAGTTGATTGATGCGATTGGTCTCAAGGCCACCGATGCCGGCAAGAACATCCGGTGCCTTCACGCCGGCCGCCCACACGACGAGCTCGCTGGGAATGACTTCGCCGTCCGACAGGCGCACCCCGTCCGGCAACACCTCGGACACGCGGGCGCCGACGCGCACGATAATGCCGAGCTTCGTCAGCTCCGCGAACACGTTGGCCGACAGCTTTGGCGGCAGGGCAGGCAGAATCCGGTCCGCCGCCTCCAGCAGCACGATGCGGAGGTCCTTTTCCGGATCGATCTTGTCGAGGCCATATTCGATGATCGAGCGGGCGGTGCGATGCAGCTCGGCGGACAGCTCCGTTCCGGTGGCGCCGGCGCCGATGATGGCGACGTGCAACTGGCCGGGACGCACCGGCGAATCCTGGTCCTGGGCCCGCATGAAAGCGTTCACCAGGCGGCGGTTAAAGCGGCTCGCCTGGTCCGGCGTATCGAGCGGCACGGCGTATTGCGCCGCACCTGGCGTGCCGAAATCGTTGGTGATGCTGCCGACAGCGACCACCAGCGTGTCATAGGACAGCGCCTGCTCCGGGCTGATTTCGCGGCCCTCCTCGTCCATCGACGCGGCCAGCGTGATGGTCCTGGCCGCGGGATCGATGCCAATCAGCTCACCAAAGCGATAGCGAAAGCCGTGCCAATGGGCCTGGGCGAGATAGTTCAACTCGTGCTGGCTGCGCCGCAGGCTGCCGGCCGCCACGGCGTGCAGCAGCGGCTTCCAGATGTGAGTGCGTGCCCGGTCCACCAGCGTGACGCGCGCCAGGCCCTTCTTGCCCAACTTGTCGCCAAGGCTGGTGGCCAGTTCGAGCCCGGCCGCGCCGCCGCCGACAACCACCACGTGATGAAGCTCGCTGTTTGCCATTTTGCTCCGGCCTGTCGTATGGCCCCCAGCATGGAAGTTACCATGGTGCGGTGCACAAAAGAAGGGCAGGGAGGAAGAACTTCTTTTTTGAAAAAAAGCAGCGAAAAACCTTTATCCGTTGGCGTACGCGATCCAATTTAAATGGGGCGCGTGCACCCCTTACGGATGCGTATTCGCCATCACAATAATCCCTCCAGGCACAACATTACCGCCCGCCGAAGCACGCAGAGCCTCGCCCACCACAGCGCCGGCCAGCATCGTTACCGCCGCGAGCACCAGAACCGGCCAGGAAAACTGATTCATCTCACACTCCCGTTGGCATGAAGTTCGTGCTCCAGCGCGCGCCCGATTTCCGCCGCGGCGCTCAGCAGCGGCGCGGTCGAGCGGCGCACGCGCGCCAGGATCATCGCGCCTTCGAAACCAGAAATGATGAAGTCCGCGAGGTCGGGGGCGCGATCCGGTGCGATGCCGGCCTGGACCAGCATGTCCGCCAGAGCTTTCGACCAGCTCGTGAAGGCATCATCGCAGGCTGCGGTCAGCCGTCCGGACTGCGGTGAGACTTCCAGCGCCACCGTTGCCACCTGGCAGCCGCGCTGAAACCCGCTCTCACTCATCACCTTGGCCAGGCGCCGGCCGTATCCCTGCACGAACTCGATCGGATCTCCGGTCCGTTCGGCGGCGGCGCGGATGCGCTGTTCCATGATCGATCCGGCGTTGCGAAGGGCCGCATCCGCGATGGCTTCCTTGCCCTCAGGGAAATAGTGATACAGCGAGCCGCGCGGCGCGCCGCTTTCCGACAATATTTCCGCCAGACCCGTCGCCGCGTAGCCCTGCCGCTGGAACAGCGCCATCGAGGCGGCGATCAGGCTCTCACGGTGCTTGGACGCTGGGGACATTGTGGGTCGCTTCCGCCCGACTTTGATGGACAGAAATTATACAGACCGGTCTACATTGTCAAGTGGTATGGCACCCCATCCGCGCGAGGTCTGGTGCCGAGGGGCGCGGACGGCTAGGCGGAGGCGGCACCACGCCAGGATAACCCGATGGACGACGATTTCCGCCAGGCGGCGCTGGACTATCACCGCCTGCCGCGGCCGGGGAAACTTGCCATCGAGCCGACCAAGCGCATGGCGACGCAGCGCGACCTGGCGCTGGCCTATTCGCCGGGCGTCGCCGCGGCTTGCGAGGCGATCGTCGCCGACCCGGCCTGCGCGCGCACCTACACAGCGCGCGGCAACCTGGTGGGCGTCATCAGCAACGGCACCGCGGTGCTGGGCCTCGGCGCCATCGGCGCGCTCGCTGCCAAACCGGTGATGGAAGGCAAGGCGGTGCTGTTCAAAAAATTCGCCGGCATCGACGTGTTCGATATCGAAGTGGATGCCAGCGATCCGGATCGCTTCATCGACATTGTGGCGGCGCTCGAACCGACATTCGGTGCGATCAACCTGGAGGATATCAAGGCGCCGGAATGTTTCGTTATTGAACATGCTCTGCGCGCGCGGATGAAAATTCCGGTGTTCCACGACGACCAGCACGGCACCGCCATCACCGTCGCCGCCGCGGTGCGCAACGCACTGGTTCTGCAGCGCAAGACCCTGCCGGATACCCGCCTGGTCACATCTGGCGCCGGCGCCGCGGCACTCGCCTGCGTGGACCTGCTCGTGGCAATGGGCCTGAAACCCGAAAACGTGACACTCACCGACATCAAGGGGGTGGTCTACGAAGGCCGCGACCCCGCTATGCCACCCAACATGGCGCGCTATGCGCGGCGTACGGACGCCCGTGCGCTACCCGATGTACTGAGCCATGCTGACATCTTCCTCGGCCTCTCCGCGCCCAACGTGTTGAAGCCGGAATGGCTGGCCCGGATGGCGGAACGGCCGATCGTCATGGCACTGGCCAACCCGGACCCCGAAATTACCCCGGACGCGGCCCGCGCCGCACGGCCCGACGCCATCATCGCCACCGGCCGCAGCGATTTTCCCAATCAGGTCAACAATGTTCTGTGCTTCCCGTTCATCTTCCGCGGCGCGCTGGACGTGGCGGCCACCACCATTAACGAGGCCATGAAACTTGCCGCCGTGGAAGCGATTGCCGAACTGGCGCGGCTGGAAGCCAGCGAAGTCGTTGCCCGCGCCTATGGCGGCGCCGCCCCGATCTTCGGGCCCGACTACATCATTCCGAAACCGTTCGACCCGCGCCTGATCCTGCAGGTCGCCCCCGCCGTCGCCCGCGCCGCCATGAATAGCGGGGTGGCGCAGCACCCGATCGCCGATTGGGACGCCTACCGCGAGGCGCTGGAACGTTTCGTGTTCCGCTCCGGCCAGCTCATGCGCCCGGTGTTCGAGGCAGCGCGCAAGAGTCCCGCCCGCATCGTCTACGCCGAGGGCGAGGACGAGCGGACCCTGCGCGCCGTGCAGACGGTAATCGACGAGGGCATTGCCACGCCCGTACTGATCGGCCGCCGAGACATGATCGCCCAATGCATCATCGATATGGGCCTGCGCATGCGGCTCGATGACCAGCTCGAGATTCTCGACCCGACGCGCGACCACGCGGTTTTCGATGCGCTGATCGAGCCCTACCAAACCCTGGTCGGCCGCCGCGGCGTGCCGCCCGAGGCGGCCGCGCGCCGGGTTCGCACCCGCGCCACCGTCACCGCCGCCATGCTGTTACACACCGGCCAGGCGCAGGCGGCCCTCTGCGGCGGCACCGGCGAATGGTGGCGGCAGATCGAATATTTGCTGCCGATCATCCCCAAACGGGCCGACGTCAGCCGGATCTACGCCCTGTCGGCGCTGATTCTGCAGTCGGGCGTTCTGTTCATGTGCGACACGCATATGAACCTGGATCCCACCGCCGAACAGATCGCCGAAATGACCCAGCTCGCCGCCGCCGCGGTGGAAGGTTTCGGGACCGTCCCGAAAATCGCCCTGCTCAGCCATTCCAGCTTCGGCTCCAGCAAATCCGCGCCGGCCCGCAAGATGCGCGACGCGCTCGCCTTGCTCCGCCGCCGCGCGCCCACGCTGGAAATCGACGGCGAAATGCATGCCGACGCCGCCTTGTCGGACGTTATCCGCAGCCGCGCGCTGCCCGGTTCCACCCTGTCGGGCACGGCCAACTTGTTGATCTTGCCGAACCTGGACGCGGCCAATATCGCCTTCAACTTGCTCAAGGCGGCGGCCGATGCCCTGCCGATCGGGCCTCTGCTGCTGGGCACATCGGCGCCCGCGCATGTGCTGGTGCCGAGCGTGACGGCGCGCGGGATTGTTAATCTTTCGGCACTTGCGTCGATTGAGGCGCGGCGGAAGGAAGGCAAGGAAGTATTTCCTTTTTGAAAAAAAGAACCAAAAAACTTTCACTCGTTTTGTTATCGCACCTTCAAACGAGCAAAAGTTTTTTGGTTCTTTTTTTCAAAAAAGAACTTCTTACTTTTTCTAATAGGGTAACCACGCATGACTCTTCCCAGCAACATCTCGAACCGCTTGCGCCTCCCTGTCATCGGCGCCCCGCTGTTCATCGTCTCCAACCCGGACTTGGTGATCGCGCAATGCACCGCCGGTATTGTCGGCAGCTTTCCGGCCCTGAATGCCCGGCCCGCCCCGGTGCTGGAAGAATGGCTGATCCGCATTACCGAAACGCTCGCCGCCTACGACGCGGCCCATCCGGATCTGCCGAGCGCCCCCTTCGCTGTGAACCAGATCGTCCACCGCACCAACGACCGGCTGCAACACGATCTCGAAATGTGCGTGAAATATCGCGTGCCGATCGTCATCACGTCGCTCGGCGCCCGCCAGGATGTGAACGACGCCGTACACAGCTACGGCGGCATCGTCCTGCATGACATCATCAACATCCCGTTCGCCCGCAAGGCTCTGGAAAAAGGCGCTGACGGCCTGATCGCCGTCGCGGCCGGCGCCGGCGGCCATGCCGGCACCTTGTCGCCATTTGCCCTGATTGCCGAAATCCGCGCCTTCTTCGACGGCCCGCTCGCCCTCTCGGGCGCCATCGCCACCGGCGGTGGCATCCTGGCAGCGCAGGCGGCGGGCGCCGACGTCGCCTATATCGGCAGCGCCTTCATTGCCACGACGGAAGCCAATGCCGCGGACGCCTATAAGCAATCCATTGCGTCTTCGACCGCCTCGGACATCGTGTATACCAATCTCTTCACCGGCGTTCACGGCAATTACCTGCGCAGCTCGATCGTCGCCGCTGGCATGGACCCGGAGGCGCTGCCGCAGAGCGATCCCACGCACATGAATTTCGGCAGTGCGACCTCCAAGGCGTGGCGCGACATCTGGGGCGCGGGCCAGGGCGTCGGCAGCGTCGGCGACGTGGTGCCGGCGGCTTCCCGCATCGCGCAATGGCGCGACGAATACGAGGCCGCTCGCAAGCGGGTTCTAGGATAGTCTAAAGAAGCCGTTCTTTTTTGAAAAAAAGAACCAAAAAACTTTTTACTCATACGATGCCGACGAAATCGTCCACCAGCGGCCAGGTGATATGAAAAAGGGCGCCCAGCATGCTGAGCACAACCATCAGGCGAACCGCGCCATGCAGCAGCTTGACGGTGGCGACGATCGTGAGGATCGGCACCAGCGCGAGGAGGAATGTCTGCATCGCGCCGCTCATGCCGAAATGCGACAGCGGCTCGCGCATGCCGCTCGCGACGATGTCGACGGCACTTGTACCCGCCTGGAAATAGGTGGAAATGACCAATGCAAACCAATGAAAAATAACCTGGAGCAAGCCCATGTTCCTAGCCCTCTAATCGACGTGCGGCGTGACACCTGAGCGCCGCCACGTCTAAAGATCTAGCATACCGGTTAATCAATTTTAAGTGATTTATTTGATTAATGAGCGGTTTGTGGCAAAAAAACATCTCGCGCCAACAATTTTAGGCAGATTTTGCGCGCGGCGACGATGTTACTTCAGTAGGTTGCGGGGGATTGCTAAACCAAGCCGGACAATAATCTAAATTTCTGGACAAAATGCGCCGGGCGGGATCAGGCCTGGCACGACATAGGCATGGTGCAGCGCATCGAGCTGCGCCCACAGGACATCGCACTTGAACCGCAGCGCCGCGAGCACCGCCTGCTGAGCCTCCGGCGTGCTGGCATGCGCCATGACGTAGGCGAGCGCCCAATCGCTATCCTGCCGGGCCTGCGTCAGGCGCGGGGTGAAATAGGCGAGCGTGTCCTTCGTAATCCAGTCGTAGTTGGCGAGCATGCCCGAGACCCGCTCGGCGATAATGACCGGCGAGAACAGTTCGGTGAGCGATGAGGCAACCGCCTCCACCAGGCTGCGATCGCGAACAAAAGCGACATAGGCATCCACGGCGAAGCGCGTGGCCGGCAATATGCCCGCGCCCGCGCGCACATGGTCCGGATCCAGCCCGACGCCTTCCGCCAATTTCATCCAGCGTCCGACACCACCGATGCTCTGCCCGTCGCCATCGTGGTCGACCACGCGCCGGCGCCATTCGCGGCGCTCCTCCGCCGTCGGAAACCGCGCCATCAAGGTCGCGTCCTTCACCGGAATCATCGCCTGGTAGTAGTAGCGGTTGAGCGCCCAGGCCTGCACCTGAGCGCGATTGAGTTCGCCGCCATGCAGCTTCTTATGGAAGGGGTGATGAATGTGGTAGCGCTCGGCGCCGATGTCGCGCAACGCGGCTTCCAGCGCGTCCGGCGTTAGCAGACGGTCAGTTTTCAAATTTGCCTCCTGGCGTCGCGCGGGAAGGACGAAGGAAGTCGTTCTTTTTTGAAAAAAAGAACCCAACTTTTATCTGTTTGGAGCGCGCCGTTCAACCGACCGCGCTCGCAACGAATAAAAGCTGCTTCCTTCCTTATTCGCTAAACGTGCGCCAGCCGGCGCTCGGTCACTTGCGTTCGCATCGCTTTCTGCAGCTTCTCGAACGCCCGCACTTCGATCTGCCGCACCCGCTCGCGCGAGATATTGTATTGCTGCGACAATTCCTCGAGCGTCGTCGGGTTATCCTTCAGGCGCCGCTCGATCAGGATATGCCGTTCCCGGTCGTTCAGGCCCTTCAGGGCACCGCCGAGCAGCGCCTTGCGGCCGGTGAGTTCTTCGCGGTCGGCGAGCTCGGTCTCCTGGCTTTCGCCCTCATCGACCAGCCAATCCTGCCATTCGCCTTCGCTGTCGGCGCGCACGGGCGCATTCAGGCTGTGGTCGGGGGCGGCCAGGCGCCGGTTCATGCTGACCACGTCCTGCTCGGGCACGCCGAGCGTGGTGGCAATCTTCGTCACCTGTTCGGGCTGGAGGTCGCCATCCTCGATCGCCTGCATCTGGCCCTTCAGCCGGCGCAAGTTGAAGAACAGTTTCTTCTGTGCGGCCGTGGTTCCCATTTTGACCAGGGACCAGCTGTGCAGGATGTACTCTTGGATTGCGGCCCTGATCCACCACATGGCGTAGGTAGCCAGGCGGAACCCCCGATCGGGGTCGAAGCGCTTCACCGCCTGCATCATGCCGACGTTGCCTTCGCTGATCAGCTCGCCGACCGGCAGCCCATAGCCGCGGTAGCCCATGGCGATTTTGGCAACCAGGCGAAGATGCGACGTGACGAGCTTGTGCGCCGCTTCAAGGTCTTCCTTGTCGCGCCAACGCTTCGACAGCTCCAGCTCTTCCTCGGCGGAGAGCATGGGAAACTTACGTATCTCCTGCAGATAGCGGGAGAGGTTGCCCTCTGGGGCAACATTGATGACGGAGGCCATAAGCGGCTCCTTTCGTACGGCACGCGCCGTTGAAGCCTACCCTTAAAGGCGTAGGCGGCGCGCGGTTCCGAACTGGTTAAGAACGGAGCGCGGGGGAGGCTGGGCATATCTGGTGCGCATCCCTCGTCGAGGCAATGCGCCACCAATCCCTTATCGGTGTTGCACGCCCGCGACACCAACGCTGCGTTTATAGAGGACCAGATTAGTCCGAGTCAACTTAACGCTGTGTAGGAATGTGTCCATGCGGCTGGGTCGCAGCGCATGTTCAAAACGCCATCCCCCCGAGCGAGATGCCAAAGCGCTGCGCCGCCAACGCATAGACGGCGTAGAGTCCCTTGCCCCAGGCCGGCACGGCTTTGGTGCCGGCACAGATGCTGGGCAGAACCAAGGTCCCGAACGCCAACGCCCGCCCGGTGTTCGGCGCGAGTCGGGGCCACATGCCAGCCACCATTGCAAAAAGGGACAGACTGGCGAACTGCACAACCCGGCTGGTATCCACCGCCACCAAAACCAGCGGCAGTGCCATCAGCACGCACACGGCGTGCAGCCGCGTACGCGCCGGCTGAAACAGCCCCGGCGGCACCAACACCCACAGCAGCTTGAACGCAGCCAGAATCCCCAGCACGCACCGCCACGGATACGCCGCGTCGAGTTGCCAGGCCGACATGGGATGGCCCGCGAACGGCCGCGTCGCGGCACCCAGATCGTGCGCCAGACCCGCACCCGCGCTCAGCGCATACCCGGCGGCATACACCGCATACAAAAACCCGCCGGCATAAAGCCAGGCGCGACGATCCGTACCCGCCGCCTCGATCGCCAGGAATGCGAGCGCGAAGGCCCCCGCCACCTCGTGCCCGCCCATCATCACCGCCGCGGCCATGCATTTTTCGGGCGCCGTCAATGCGGCCCGCCAGCACAGCAGCGCCACCAGAAACGTGAGCACCTCCGTGTAGCCCGGAATGATCAGCAAATAGGCCACAATGGACGCCGTCAGCACGGCAAATCGTTCCGGTGCCGCCATGCCCCGCGCCGCCAGATATCGCCAGGCAACCAGAAACAACGCCGCAAAACACCCGTACCACAACACCGCATACGGCATCGGCCATGGCGGCAATGTGGCTGCAATCGCCGGCAGCACCGGCCGACGATCCGGCGCCACGAGCAGGTCCGCATGCCAGAAATCGTGGCTCATGGCGGCAAACAGCGCCCCGTGATTCACCATGCCCCCGGCACCGACCAGCAGCATGAACAGCATCAATGCAGGCAACGCCGGCGCTACGTTCGCCAGCGCCTCCCGCGTTGCGCGTAACCGCGGCGCAAACAACAAGGCCGCCGCAATCAGAACAATCGGAATGCCGTAATGCCGTAACTCTGCCGCAGCGAGGTTTCCCATCCAGGTGCAGGCGAATACCAACAGGGCGGCCAATGCATACCAGAGTGGATTTTTGCGTAGTGATCGCATTGCTTCGTCCATGAAAGAAGGAAGTAGTTCTTTTTTTCAAAAAAGAACTACTTCCTTCTTCTTCTTCATATCGACAAGCGCTTAAACAAACGCTCCGGAATACCTCGGATAACACTCATGATTCCCCACCAGAACCAAGGCACATAGATCACATCCCGCTTCTTCGCCGCCGCATTGAGGCAGACCCGCGCCACGTCGCGCGGCTGCGCCACCAGGAACATGCCGGGCAGGCCGAATGTCATTGCGGTATCGACAAAGCCAGGCTTTACCGTCATGACATGCACGCCGGACCGGCCCAGACGGTTGCGCAATCCGGCCAGGTAGGTGTGCAGCGCCGCCTTGCTCGCGCCATAGACGTAATTCTTCAGGCGCCCCCGATCGCCCGCGACCGAACCAAATCCCACGACCATTCCGGCGCGGCGCGCTTCCAGCAACGGCGCGATATGATGCAAAATGGAAATGGCGCCGGTGGCATTCGCATCCAGGCACGCGGCCGCCAGCGACGGATCGGCATCCATCGCCGCCTGCTCGGGCATGATGCCGAACAGCAGGGCAATATTCAAAATGCCGGGAATATCGGCCAAACTCGCGGCCAGCGCCCGGTGTCCGGCATGATCGAGCGCAGCGAATGTTTCGGTGCGTGCATGCACGCCATAGGCCACACCGATATCGGCCGCCGTGCGGCGCAAATCGTCATCGTCGCGCCCGGCCAGAATTATATCGGCGCCCCGCGCCGCCGCCTCGCGCGCCAAGGCGCGCGCTATGGCCGACGACGCGCCGAGAATGAGCCAGGTTTGCCCGCCGCTCATGGCGCGTCCTGCAATCGCAGCCGGCGCGCCATGTCGCTCTGGATATGCCGCTCGGGATCAACCGCCTGACGCACCGCCGCGAAATGTGGAAATTCTGGATACATGCGGCGGAACGACGCCGCGTCCAGCAGCGCATCCTTGGCCAGGTAGACGCGGCCGCCGGCATCCAGCGTGATCGCGGAGAGCCTCGCATACAGCGCCTCGAGACCCGCGCAGCGCGGGAAATCGAGCGCGAGCGTAAATCCCGGCATCGGGAACGACAGGAACCCGGCGCGTCCGGCGCCCATGCGCTTGAGCACCGCGAGAAAGGAGGCCTGGTGCGACGCCGAAATCACCTCCAGCAAGTCGCGCAGGGCGCGCGCCCCGGTTTCGAACGGCACCACGCACTGGAATTGCACAAAGCCGCGACGTCCGTAGATACGGTTCCAGTCGTGAAGCGCATCGAGCGGATACAGGAATGTTCGCCAAGGCACCACGCGCGTGCGTCCGTCCGGCGGCACACGCCGGAAATATCCCTCATTGAACAGGGCCACGCTGAACCTGTTGAGCGCGAAAGCCGGAAATTCGAACGGTACCCGGCGCGCCCGTTCCGGCGGCTGCGCAAAAACCCCCTCGATGGGTTCGGCGGTTTCCAGAATGCCTCGTCCGAGGGCGGCGCCGCGCGCCGCGGCGTCGATCCAGCCCACCGCATAGGACGCACCGGCCGCATCCCGCATGGCCGACAGAAACGCTGCCAAATTTGCAGCCCGGTGTTCGCGCACGCGCACCGCGCCGCCCGGCACGCGCTTCATGCGAAATTCAATGCGTGTGATGAACCCCGTCAGTCCCGCGCCGCCCACCGTGGCGGCGAACAGATCACCATCGGCAGGCACGACGGTGCGGCGCGCGCCGTCCGGCAGCAAGAGGTCGAAAGCTGTGACGTGCTGGCCAAAGCTGCCGTCCAGTTCATGGTTCTTGCCGTGCACATCGTGCGCCACCGCGCCGCCGACGGTGGCAAAGCCGGTGCCGGGCGTGACCGGCGCCAGCCACCCGCGCGGCAGAAAAACCTCCATCAGACGGCGGAAATCCACCCCCGGTTCCACCTGTACGATGCCGGTTTGCGCATCGAAGCCAAGGATCCTGTCCAGCCGGGTCGTGATCAGCGCCGTGCCGCCCGAATTGAGCGCGCAATCGCCATACGAACGGCCGGCGCCGTATAGGCAGATGCCGTTTTGTCCGGCGTCCGCGGCAAACCCCGCTACCGCCTCGCCGAAACGTTCCGGCCGCGCCGCCTCGCACGCCGCGTACGTGGTGCGGCCCCACCCGGCCAGTTTCAGCGCAGCCTTACGCACCGGCGGCGCCGGTTTGCACCCTGCGGCCGAGGGCGATCGGCAGTGCTATCATGCCCAGCACGACCGCAAACCATAATGTCGTCAGCCGCACCACGGCCGTTGCCACCAGTGCGGTGGCGAAAGGCACGCCCTGGCTCACCAGCAGGCCGACCATGGTGGCTTCCGTGCTGCCCAGGCCGCCGGGCAAAATCGAAATGGCGCCGACCATCATGCCGAACGCAAAGATGAAAGCGCCAGCCATGGGGTTGAGCGACACGTCCAACGCGCGGAGCAGCAACGAAAAGCTCAGTGCCTCGGCGCACCAGCCCAGCGTGCCGAGCAGCAGTGCCAGGAGAAACACCCGCGGATCGGCCAATCGTTGCAAGGCGCGCACCGCGCGGCGCGCGCGCACGAACAGGCGCGGCCAGCGCCGCAGGCGTCCGAACAACAGATCGATAACTGACAATAGCAGGGCCGGCCGCAACGCGAGCGCCGTGATGGCGGCCACGATAAGGACCGAAATCGCTGCCATCCACGCGTAATGCGCAAACCAGCCCACGGTGATGGCCACCACCGCGGTGACCGCGACGGCGTCGGAAAGCCGGTCGGCCACCAGCAGGGCCGCGGTGCTTTCGTAACGCGTGCCGTGCGACCGGTGCATCAGCCAAAGCCGCAGCGCTTCGCCAAGTTTGCCCGGCGTGGCGGTCATGGAAAAGCCGGCGACGTAATAGAGTGCATTGAGGCCGGGCGGCACGTTGAGGTGCAGGGCGCGGCTGAAAATTTGCCAGCGAATGGCGCGCAGTGCGTAATTCGTCGCGCTCAGCGCCAACAGGATCGGCAGGATCGCCGGCGGAACGGTCGTGAGCGTATGCCAGGCGGTCCTGCCCCCATCCGTCAGCGCCGCCAGCCCCAGACCGCCCGCGAAAACCAGTATGGCGAGAAAAAGGTAGCGACTTGGGTCTGGGGGGGCGTCACGCCCCACCAGCCTTCCTTCTTCCATCGCCGTCACAAAGCCCCCAGCACAAAGGCCGCCAGCGCCACCGCCCCCACCCCCAGGCTCACCCGATCTCGCAACGCAAAGACCACCGGATCGTCCGGCATCAGCCCGCGATTCGACAGCATGAGCACGCGGCTGACCCAGAACAGCAGCATGGGGCAAATCGCCCACAGCGCGGCGGGCCGATGATACAGTTCCGTCACGTCCGGGCTGTTCACGTACAGCGCCAGCACCAGCACCGCCATGATCCCGCTGCTGGCGGCCATGCTGCGCAGCATATCGAGATCCTCGGGCAGGTAGCCGCGCCCGCTGATTTTCTCCGTCCTGCCCTCCCGCACGTGCTGGCCGAGTTCGGTTTGCCGTTTCACGACCGCAAGGGAGAAGAACAGGAACATGCTGAAGGCCAGCAGCCATGGCGAGAGCGGAATGCCGGTCGCCGCGCTGCCGGCGAACACGCGCAGCGTATAAAGGCCGGCGAGCATCATCACGTCCCACACCGGCTTGCGTTTCAGCCCGAGCGAATAGGCCAGCGTGCAGACATAATAGATCGCCAGCATGGCCAGGAAATTCCCCGGCAGCAACAGACCGATGGCGACCGCGGCGAGCAGGCACACGGCGATCAGCGGCGGCGCCTGGGTAATATCCAGTGCGCCGCTGGCAAACGGGCGGCGGCGTTTGGTGGGATGGCGGCGGTCGTGCGGCAGGTCCAGCAGATCGTTCAGCAGATACACGCTGCTCGCGCATAAACTGAACGCAACGAAACCGGCCGCGGCCGCCACCAGCGTGTGCGGATTTGTGTTGTGCGCGGCGAGGACCGGCACGAATACCAGAATGTTCTTGGCCCATTGGTGCACACGCAGCGCGCGGCTCCATACATGCACGCGCTTGGGCAACGATGGCCGCGTCCCGAGCACTTCCAGCCGCGTGCTGGCGGCCTGCGCCCGCAATTTCAGCGCCGGGCTCGGCGCCACGACATAGGACGTCGCGGCTTCACGCCAAACCGGAACGTCCGCCGATGCGTCACCGGCATAGTCGAACGCGTGCGTGCCGAAATGCGCCACGAGAAACCGCGCCTTGGCGGAGCCTTTCAGGTTCAGCGTGCCGTCGCTGGCGAACACCGCCCTGAAAAATCCCAGATGCGCCGCGACCGCCTCTGCCATGCCGGCATCGGCCGCGGTGCACAGATATACGTGGCGGCCCTCGGCGCGCGCCGCATCGGCCAGGGCCAGCACGTCCTGATTGTAGACCAGTGTGTCGGGTTCGATGCTCTGCGCCTGTGCCAGCCGCCGCTTGAAGGCGGCGCGCCCGGAGGACACCAGGGTCGGCAGCAGCTTGAGCAAGGTGAACGGGTTACGCGCCGCCAGGCGCAGCGCGGCTTCCACGAGCGTATCGGTACGGACCAGGGTGCCGTCCAGATCGAGCACGAGCGGAAGGTCGGACAAGGCGGGCTCCGGCGGGGGCAAAGCCCCTTAAGCCCTAATGCGGAGAAAGCCAAAGATATTATTAGACAAAAAAGCAGCTCTTTTTTGAAAAAAAGAACCAAAAAACTCTTACTATGAAAATTAGCCTCAACCGCCGCCGGCAAGAGTCAAAGTTTTTTGTTTCTTTTTTTCAAAAAAGAAATACTTTTTTGCTTCTTACGCCGCAAGAACCTCAGCCTGCGGCGCCGTCCACCGCACCCGTCCAACAGCGTGGCAGTTCGGACACGCGGGTTGCCAGGCGCCAAGCGCCGAGCCGCACGCCCCGCAATGCCAAACCGAATCGGGCTCCGCCATCGCAGCGCGCTTCAACGCCTCCCGCGCCGCAAACTTGTGCGTGTCGTCATCGCCCGCCGCGTCGGCGATATCGGCCATCAGCAAATAGAGACGCCGCTGCTTCAGCCCGGCCCGCTCCGCCGCAATCGCCTCGCGCCGCGCATCGTCCAGCAATCCCGCCTCCAGCGACAGCCGCGCGAGCAGGAAGTGCGAGTCGGCACTTTCCGCCGCATCCCGCACCAGCGCCTGGCCGGCCTTCAGGCGCGCCAACCTGTCGGCCGAGGGCGCCAGCGCCATCGCCGCCACGTCCGGCTGCGGCGATCGCGCCCATGTCTTGCGGAGCACATCCTGGGCCGACTTTTCCGACCCCGACTCGCGCAGCCGGCGCGCATAGGCGAGCCCCGCGGCGGCCAGCCCGGGATCGCGCTTGAAGGCATCCTTGGCCAGCTTCAGCGCCCGCGCGGGATCGCTTTCCGCCTCGGCCGCGGCGGCGGCCAGGGCGGCGTGCGGCGCGGCATCGCGGTTCAGCAACAACGCTTCCTGCCAATCCCCGGTGCGCGCGGCGTAATCCGACCGCTCGCTGCGCAGCCATCCGGCGCCCGGCCGAACCTTCTCCGCCTGCCGCGCCAGGTCGCTGGCGCGCACCCAATCCTCCCGCGCCACCGCCTGGCTCAGCAGTCCGCGCAAGCCCAGAAAGGCCCCGTCGCGATGCACCGACAGTTTTTCAAAGGCCTCGGTGGCGTAAACCTGATCGCCGGCCATGGTGCCGGCGGAGGCGGCGAGCAACAGGGTTTGCGGCGTATCCCCCAGATACTGCCGGGCGCGCTGCACCTGCTGCTTGGCGGTCTGTCCCTCACGCGCCGCCAGCGCCACGAGCGTCTGCGTCACCGCCTGCTCGCCCTTGCGCCGCGCGCCGCGCGCATTGAACCCGCGCGCCACATGGCGCAACCCGAACAGCGCGTCGAGCACGCGGTACACGGCATAGATGAGGGCGGCGAACAGCAGCACCGACAGCACCGCGACCGAGAGCGGCGCCTGGATGATGTAGCTGCCGGCCTGCACGGTGACCGCGCCCACGAGATGCTGAATCCACCACGCACCGCCGAGCACCAGGACGGTCACCAGAAGAAGGACCAGAACGTGCCGCATCAGGCGTGTGCCGCCATGTCGGCCAGCGCCGCGCGCGCCGCGACCAGGGCACTCGCCTGATCCACCCAATCCCTCATCGCCGCCGCGGCCGGTCCGTTGAGCTGGCGCAGCACGGCCACCGCACCGGCCAGATCGCCGTCCTGCACCTTCACCCTTGCGTCGGCCAAAATGCCCGCGGCCGGATCGCCCACCAGCACGTCCCCGCCTTTGCGCACCGTGACCGCCGACTGCATTCGCGTCAGTGCCCGCTGCCAGAAACTGCGGCCGGACAAGTCGGGCTGGCTCACCTTCTGCGCATGGTCGGCCAGGGCCGGGAACGCCTCGCGCAAACCGGCCTCGGTCGGCGGCGGCGCGGTGGCAAAACGCGCCAGCGCGGGCGGCGCATCGGGAATGGTCCCCAGCGGCCGGCCGGCTTGCAAATCAACCAACGCCGATTCCACACGGGCCAATCGTTGCGTTTCCGCCGCAGTACCCTTCGCCCGGCCGACGCCCTGCTCCAGCGCGCCGAGGCGTGGGGTAAGCTGATCCAACCGCTGCGACAGCTCGCTCAATGCCGCCTTCTGCGCATCGAGAGACTGCTGCTGCGCATCGGACGCCTGTTTCTGCGCATCGAAAGCGCGCGAAATGCGCTGATCGAGATCGGCCAATGCCTGGGGCGACACAGCGTTGTCCGGCGCCGGCGCCGGGGCCGCGGCCGGCTCCGGGCGATTTGCCAGCGCGTCGACCTTCGCGGTGAGGTCATCCACCCGCTTCGGCAGGTCGCCCAGGTCCACGGGGCCCGCCGGCGCGGCGGCCGGGCCCGGTACGGCGGGCGGGGCCTGCTCCAGCTTTGCCACCCTGGCGCTGAGCGCCTGCATCTGCTGCGCCAGCGTGCTCGCCTGATCGGAGGCCGTCTGCGCCTGCCGGACCGCGTTATCGATCTGCCGCGCCGCGTCGGGATTTGGGTTTGTCCAGGCGTAGTAACCCGCCGCGCCAAGAGCCGCGAACAGCAGCAAACTCAGAAAGATCGCGCCGCCGCTCCCGCCGCGCCGCTCAACCACGACAGGACGCGCCAGTGGCGGTGGCGGTGGCGGTGGCGGTGGCGGTGGCGGTGGCGGCACCGCCCCGTCATCCAGCTTCGCATGGTCGATGACACGCCCAGGAGGCAACTGCGCCGGGGGAACGACCGGCTCGGGTTCATCAGCTTCATTCATAGCAGGGCCAGGACACTGTCCAGATTGGGTTCGCGGGCCACGCGGACCTCGCGCCAGGGCAATGGTTCTAGCGCGTCCGCGGCGATCTTTCCAATCGCCAGGGCACACACATGCGCCAGCCGCGGCGCCAGCGGCGCCGGCAATGCGCGCACAAAAGCCGACGCCGTCTCGGCGGAGAGAAACAGGGCTGCGTGCAGCGCATCGGCCAGCAAGGCCGACCTGGCGCCGGCCGGAAAGCGGCGCACCGGTGCTGCCGCATAGGTCACGCGCCGTACCACCGAAAAGCCGAGCCCCCGCAACGCCGCCGCCACTGCAAGACCCTGGCGCGCGCCACACGCGAGCAGCAGCGGACCGCCATCCGGCCGTGCTAACCGACGGGCAAGTATCACCAGCGCCGCCGCATCCCGCCCCGCACTGTGCACGTCCGTAAAGCCCGCCTTTTGCGCCTTGTCTGCCGTCGCGTCGCCCACGGCGAGCAACGGCGCAGCGATAAGCTTCAGTCCCGCCAAAGCGTTGCCGCTGGTGACCAGAATTGCCTGCAAATTTTCCGGCTGCGCGGGCGCGAAATGCCGCACCACCATGAACGGCGCCACGATCGGCGTGAACCCGAGCGCCGCAACAAGCTCCGCCGTGCGCCCCGCATCCTCGCGCGGCCGCGTGATCAAAACCCCCCGCCTGTCCGTCTCAGCGTCTCGCCGAGAAGGAAGAGCGTTCTTTTCTGAAGAAAAGAACCAAAAGACTTTTGCTCCTTCGCCTCTGGAAAGATTGAGGCCCCCGGCCGACCGGCTGGAATTACGCGAATTACATGAGGTAATCTTTCTTCTTAAGTGCCGCCAGGCTCAACATAATTCTTTTGGTTCTCTCGTTCAGAAAAGAACATTCTTCCTTCGCACTCACGCAAACAAATCAGCTGGACTGTCCGCCCGCAATTCGGCGCCCAGCTCGGCCCCCATGCGTGCCCCATCCTCGGGCGCCCCGACGACGCTGCGCTTGAGCAGAAAGCTCCCGTCCTCCCGCGCCACCAGGCCGGTGAGATGCAGCCGTCCATCCGGCAAAAACCGCGCATGGCCGCCGATCGGCGTCCGGCACGAGCCGTCGAGGAACGCCAGCATCGACCGCTCCGCCGTGGACACCGCGCGCGCCCCGAGATCCTCGATACCCGACAAAAGCTCGCGCAATTCGGTGTCCGCCTCGCGGACCGTGACGCCGACGATGCCCTGGCACGCCGCCGGCACCATCGTTTCCGGGTCCAGGACCAGACCGGCCCGCTCGGCGAAGCCCAGCCGCTTCAGGCCGGCGAGGGCCAGCAGACTGGCGGCGAAATCGCCCCGCTCGGTGCGCTCGAGCCGCGTCTGCACATTGCCGCGCAGAAGGGCGATCTTCAGATCCGGCCGCTGATGCAGCAACTGCGCCTGCCGCCGCACGCTGCTGGTGCCGATCACCCCGCCGGCCGGCAGGCACGCCAGCGGGTCGGCCGGATCGCCCGCCGCGCAGGCCGGTCCCAGGATAAGGGCATCGCGCGCATCCTCCCGCGCCAGCGTGCAGGCCAGCACGATGCCCGGCGGCATCGCGGTCTCCAGATCCTTCAGGCTGTGCACGGCGAAATCGATGCGGCGGTCCAGCATCGCCTCGTGGATCTCCTTGGCGAACAAGCCCTTGCCGCCGATCTCCGCCAGGCGGCGCGATTGTTCGGCGTCGCCCGTCGTGCGGATGACATGCTCCTGGAACACCGGCACATCGCCCATGAACGGCATCTTGAGCACCGGACAGAACGTGCCGATGACGTCGACAAAGTGCCGCGTCTGCACCAGCGCCAGCGGCGAACCCCGGGTGCCGACCCGCAGCGGCAACCGCCGGCCCTGGTGTTTTGGCACCGCCGCCTGTGCGAGACTTACGCTCATGCCCTATGACGCCCTCTGAGTTAGGCGACAAAGGACTTCTTTTTGAAAAAAGAAGCAAAAACTTTTGCTCATTGGTAGCGCGTCTAGGCTGGCAACGGTGTTGGCGGTGGAGACGTCCTGCGATGAGACGGCGGCCGCGATTCTGGGCGGCGACGGCACCATCCTGGCCGAACGCTTACTGAGCCAGCAGGAGCACGCGCAGTTCGGGGGGGTTGTGCCTGAAATCGCCGCGCGGGCGCACCTGCACTTTCTGCCGGACCTCGTCCGCATGGCGCTCGCCGACGCGAACCTTGCCCCCAGCGATCTTCACGCGATTGCCGCGACCACCGGTCCGGGCCTGATCGGCGGCCTGATCGTGGGCGCCGGCATCGCCAAGGGCATGGCCGTCGCTGCCGCAAAGCCGTTCATCGCCATCAACCACCTCGAAGCCCATGCCCTGAGCCCGCGCCTCCCCGGCCTTATCCCCGGTGGCGCGCCCTTCCCCTATTTGCTGCTGCTGCTATCTGGCGGTCACTGCCAATGCGTCGCCGTGCAGGGGGTCGGCCAGTATCGCCGCCTCGGCACCACCATCGACGACGCCGTCGGCGAGGCCTTCGACAAGGTCGCCAAAATGCTCGGCCTGGGATGGCCCGGCGGCCCGGCCCTGGAAGCGCTCGCCCGGGAGGGTTCGCCAAACCACCCGCTGCCCCGCCCCATGCTGGGCCGCGCCAATTGCGACTTTTCGTTTTCCGGCCTGAAAACCGCTGTCGCCCATCTGCTCGCGCCTTCCGAAGGCGCGCTGCCGCGGACCGAGGCCGCCGACATCGCCGCCAGCTTCCAGAGTGCCGTTTCCGACGTGCTCGCCGATCGCGCACGCCACGCGCTGGCCCTCATGCCGGGTGCCACGATGCTCGTCGTCGCCGGCGGTGTCGCGGCCAACGCGCAAATCCGCGCCGCCCTTTCCGGCGTTGCCGCGGCGCATGGCCTGCCCCTGGCCGCGCCGCCGCCGCGGCTGTGCGGCGACAACGCCATCATGGTCGCCTGGGCCGCGATCGAGCGCCTGCGAATCGGCGTTTACGACGGCCTGGAAACCGCCCCCCGTCCGCGCTGGCCGCTCGAAGAGCTGCGCGGCACAGGATGAATTACCGGCATGCCTACCACGCGGGGAATTTCGCCGACTGCATGAAGCACGCCCTGCTCGTGTGGCTGCTGGACGCGCTGGCCCGCAAGGAAAAACCGTTCTCGGTCCTGGATACCCATGCCGGCATCGGCCACTACGATCTGGCCGGCGACGAAGCGCGCCGCACCGGCGAGGCGAACAACGGCATCGTCCGGCTGCTCGCCGCGGCCGCGGCCGCGCCCGAGCTCGCGCCCTATCTCGCGATCATCCGCCGGCTGGGTCTCTATCCCGGCTCGCCGTCCATCATTCGCGCGCTGTTGCGGCCGGACGACCGCCTGGTTTGCTGCGAGCTTCACCCCGAGGATTGCAGCACGCTCCGACGCCGCTTCGCCCGGGACAAGCAGGTGAGCGTGCATGGCCGCGACGGCTATGAAGCGCTGACCGCTCTCCTTCCGCCGGCGGAGCGCCGCGGCCTGGTGCTGATCGATCCGCCCTATGAAAACCCGGAGGAATTCGACCGCGTCGTCAACGGCATAGAAACGGCGCAGGCGCGTTTCCCAGGCGGGATTCTGGCCGCCTGGTACCCCATCAAGCACCGTGCGCCCGTGCGCGCCTTCCATGCCGCGCTGCGCCAAACCGGCGTGCGCGACATCGTCACCGCCGAATTTCTGCGCCGCGCGCCGCTGGACCCGGCGCGGCTGAACGGGTGCGGCCTACTCGTCATCAACCCGCCCTGGCGCTTCGAGACCGACGCCCCGCCCATTCTCGGCGCCTTGCTGGCCGGTTTAGGGACCGGCGAACCGGGTGCCGGGTTCGCCGTGGAGCGCCTCGCCGATGAGTGACATCTGCGTCATCGGCGCCGGCGCCTGGGGCACGGCCCTATCCATTCACTGTGCCCGCCTGGGCCACGATGTTGCCCTTGTGGCCCGCCACCCCGAACGCATCGGCACAGAGACCCCTCGCCTACCCGGCCACAATCTCCCGCCAAATGCCCGTGTCGTGAAAGCCGCGCCAGCCACCGCTTCGGTCACCCTCGTTTCCGTCCCCACCCAGGATTTGCGTGACACGCTCGCCGCACGCCGCCCGGACGCGCCCCTGCTGCTCTGCTGCAAAGGCCTGGAGCACAGCACCGGCCTGCTGCCGCTCGAAATCGCGGCGGACGTCGCGCCCGGCCAACCAGCCGCCATTCTCACCGGACCCAATTTCGCCCACGAAATCGCCGCCGGCCTTCCCGCCGCCGCCGTCATCGCCGGCCCCGACACGGCCATTCGCACAACCCTAGTGGCGCTGCTCGCCGGCCCAACCTTCCGCCTTTACGGCAACGACGATCCGATCGGCGCCCAAATTGGCGGCGCGGCCAAGAACGTCGTCGCCGTCGCAGCCGGCGCCGTCATCGGTGCCGGCCTCGGCGAAAACGCCCGCGCCGCGCTCATCACCCGCGGCCTCGCTGAAATCGCCCGCCTCGCCACCGCGCTCGGCGGCCGTGCCGACACTGTCGCCGGCCTCTCCGGTCTCGGCGACCTGGTCCTCACCTGCACCGGCCCCGCCAGCCGCAATTTCTCCCTCGGCCTCGGCCTCGGCCGCGGCGGCACGCTGGCGGACCTGCTGTCCCCCGGCGGCCCCGCCGTCGAGGCCGTCGGCACCGCCCCTGCCATCCTCACCCGCGCCGGCGCGCTGGACCTGCCCATCATCCGCGCCGTCGCCGACCTCCTCGGCGGCCGGGTCACACTCCCCGAGGCGATCGCAAGATTGCTGTCCCGGCCCTTGAAAAACGAGTAGGGTGATGCCGCGTAGAGACACACAACAGAAAGGGCAATGAAACGGCATGCGGGCCGGCGCGCTACGCAGCGCCTCGATCGCTGCGGGTGCGGGCGAGGAAAAGGCTGAGAAGGCCGCCGAGGAAGGCCCGGGTTTTGACTCCCGCCTTGCCGGCATCGAAACGCGCGTCTCCGTATTGACCGGGATGGTCGGCGCCAATGTCGGCCTGACGTTGCTGGCCCTGAGCGCCGTCGTGACAATTTCCGTCAAGCTCGGTGACATCAGCGGCCAACTCGCCCGATTGACACACTAAGGCAAGGAAGCAGTTCTTTTCTGAAAAGAGAACCAAAAAACTCTTTCTCTCTTCGGAGTATTCCGTTGCTCCGGCCGATTCAGCCACAGAATCTCCTGCTTTAAAGGCGAATTTATTCCTTACTTTGACTAAATGCGTCGGTTTCAACGCAGGTTGGTATCAGGCGCGGCGATGCAGGTGCTACTGGGGGACGCAATGCGTAAAATACAGTTCAGCTTCCGCGTAAGAAACAAGGGTGGCCCACTCGCCGGCAATGTTGGGGAACTGGCAGATAATAAGCTAGATCCCATCGCTGAATATTTGTTTTCAGAGCTAACCTCCAACCGGCGGTCAAATATCGATTTGGACATGCTGCTGTGAGACCGCCGGCGCGGTAGGGAGGATAACGCTTCAATCCGCCGCCTATCGCCCGTTTAGAACACAAGGCAGGCTCACGAAAGAAGCGGAAGCTTTTATCTCTTCATCGTCATAGCTAATTCCAGGTTTGCGAATCCAGTGCTGCTGCCAACAGATAAAAGTTTTTTGGTTCTTTTTTTCAAAAAAGAACTACTTCCTTTCTTCTCATGCTGAAAGGCGCCCTCACCGTCGGCGCATGGACCGCCGCGAGCCGCGTGGCCGGCTTCGCGCGCGACATGATCATTGCGGCCCTGCTGGGCGCCGGCCCGGTCGCCGACGCCTTCTTCGTGGCCAACCGCCTGCCCAATCTGTTCCGCCGGCTGTTCGGCGAGGGCGCGTTCAACTCGGCCTTCGTCCCGGTGTTTTCCGGCCTGCTCACCACCGAAGGCGAGGACGTCGCCCGCGGCTTTGCCGAGGAAGCGGCCGCGGTGCTGGCCTTCTGGCTGCTGATGCTGACCATCCTGGGCGAAATCTTCATGCCCGGCATCCTGCACGTCATTGCCGCGGGCTTTGCGCGCGACCCGACGAAATTCGCGCTCACGATCACGCTCTCGCGCATCGCGTTTCCGTATTTGATCCTGATCTGCCTCGCGGCCCTGCTGTCCGGCGTGCTCAATGCACTCGATCGTTTCACCGCCGCCGCCGCCGCGCCGCTGCTCTACAACGCCTTCTCCATCGGCGCGATGTTGGCGTTGCGGCACGTTCTGCCGACCACCGGCCACGCCCTCGCACTCGGCGTGTCGGCCTCGGGCGTCGCCCAGCTTGCGCTGCTCTACTGGGCCGTTGCGCGGGCGGGCATGCGCCTGCATCTGCCGCGCCCGCGCCTGACGCCGCGCATGCGCCTGTTGCTGCGCCGCATGGCGCCGGGCCTGGTGGGTGCCGGTATTACCCAGCTCAACCTCACCATGGACACCTTCATCGGCAGCCTCCTGCCCGCCGGTTCCGTTTCGCTGCTGTATTACGCCGACCGCGTGAACCAATTGCCGCTCGGCATTCTCGGCACCGCGGTCGGCACCGCCTTGTTGCCGTTGCTGAGCCGGCAGATCGCTGCCGGCGACCGGCCGGGCGCCTGGGACAGCCTGAACCGCGCCATCGAATACGCCCTGGTGCTCACCTTGCCAGCCGCTTTCGCACTCGCCACCGTGGCCGACCCGATCATGCAGGTTCTGTTTGCCCGTGGCGCCTTCACGCACCACGCGGCCTCGCTCAGCGCCCAATCGCTCGCCGCCTACGCGTCCGGCCTGCCCGCCTTCGTGCTGGTGAAAATCCTGGCACCCGGCTTTTTCGCCCAGGGCGACACGTCCACGCCGGTGCGCGTCGGCATGTTCGTTCTGCTGCTGAATTTCTGCCTCAACCTGGCGCTGATGGGTCCGTTGCAACATGTCGGGCCGCCCACCGCCACGTCCATCGCGGCCTGGCTGAACGTGGCGTTGCTCAGTTTCATGCTGCGCCGCCGCGACTATCTCCGCCCCGACCGCCTGCTATTCTCCCGCCTCGCACGCATGCTGCTGGCAACTTTGCTGATGGCCGCTGCCTTGTTGGCAACGCGTGCGTGGTTGGTGCCGGTGCCGGGCCGCCACGTTCCCGTGATCGACCTCTGCGCCCTGATCGTTGTCGGCCTTGTCGCCTACGGAACGTTTGCGCAATCGTTTCGTGTGTTCGATGCAGCTAGATTTGTGCGGAAACGCTTCGCCCGTCTTGGGCGGGCGTAGGGAAGGAAGTATTTCTTTTTTGAAAAAAAGAAACAAAAAACTTTTTGATTTGAGTCAATTCATTACGGTCAACCTGATCGGCGCCCAATTGCCTGCCGCTAAGGGAGCCAAGATGCCCACGATCAGGGTCCCACGAGCCCTCAGCAATTTAGACTAGGTGGGGTGGGGTCGGGAGGATGGCCCGTGCACCCAGACTAACGGCTACCATATAGGCCTTGCAGAAGGAACAAGAATAATCTATATCTAGCGCTTACCATCCTACGTGATGGCTAGATATGGTATCGCCACGCAAGCCGACGAAGGCCCATTTGTCGCGGGCAGGTCGGGACATGCATGACAAAAACGCCGGAGGTACGAAAGGAAAGTGATGGCGGTTGCCCCTCGCAAGAAACGAAGCGGCAGCAAAAACAAGTAGCCGGGTTAGCCGCCGTCGTTCTATGGTGCGGACCGGGCCAATCTTTAGCCCATCTCAGGTCCGTTTCCCCTCGCGGCTGTAGGTTGATTAGACGACACTGTAGATTGTGTCGCCGCTCTCCCGGGCGGAAGCAGGGCTGGACGCTGGCAGGCATCCACCCTTGATCCTGCACGGCCTACGTGTCACTAAGCGCAATAATCGGGGGCAGTACTTGAAGACATCAACTAAGATCAAGCTGTCCATAACGATCTTATGGGTGGTGATTAGCGCCTTGATTTCCGCTAACCTGAATGAAGACGACGATAGGTTTCGACTGGCCGGCTTTTTCACGACATTAACGGTCATAACCTTTCCAATCATATTATACTGGCTGGGATATTGGATATGTGGCGGCCCCTACATTCGCCGGCCATTTATATGGTTTCTTGCCCAATTAGGTCGGTTTGTTAAGCGCGCACCCGCGCTGCAAACTGAGCAAAGTCAGCAGACGGCCCGAGGAGGAAAATTAGCATTCGCGTTTCTTTTGTACTTCGCAATCGCAATCGGAATTGCCAGTTATGCCTATAACGCTTCTACAAATGATGTGGCATCTGAGCTCGGATTTGCGGCCGGGACACTTTTGATACCACTATCTATAGGTTGGGCCATTAGTACGCGAACAAAAGGGAATATTGCAATCTACATATCACTCATGATATCAGCGGGCTTTCTCGTAAACGGTGAGTGGGATAAGATAAACGATGCCTACGAGACCAGGCTCTTGCGTCACCAATTGAGCAAAGCAAGCCAGCAGGACGCGCTCTCCATCCTTCTTAAGTCTGACACACGCCTTGGCCGTCAAGTTAAATCGTATTGGGCAGACTTGGCCGGAATTCAATCAACGCTTAACGAACTTGACGATGATAGACTGGTGAATGCCATATCATTGGATACTCTACGCAATTCGAACAAAACTGCCGCAATAGCACAAATCGTAACGGAAAAGCTCGCATTCTGCAAAACGGCTGAGTCAAAAATCAGAGACATCTACAACGCGGCAAATTCGAAACACCAAAATGACTTGGACGAAATTTGGATTGGCTTCATGAACGGGCAACGCGAAGGTCGGGAGGTAACCGATCCGTTGATCCATGACCTCGTGTCAGAGTACACCGATGCATACAGCGCGCTTTCGCAACTTTTCGGAATTCTTCAGCGGGAGGCGGGAAAGTACACCGTGCCAGATAGTGGAATCGTAACATTTGCAACGCCAGGCGCCGTAGATGAATTCAATGCAGCACTGACGCAATTTCGGAATGCGGCAAAGCTAATTACTGAAACCCGGTCAAAGCTAAACAAACACACTATGGACCTTGCAGCAAAGCTGAAATCTCTCTGAATTCCATTGGGAACCGGGTTGTTCTCGTCGCCTGAGTCTTGCTCCAACGCGCACTCACAGACAAAAGTTTTTTGGTTCTTTTTTTCAAAAAAGAACGACTTCTTCTACTGCCCCGTCACCCGCCAAACCGTCCCGCCAACATCATCAGCCACCAGCAACGCCCCATCCTTGTCCAACACGACCCCCACTGGCCGCCCCTGCGCCTCGCCTTGCGCATCGAGAAATCCGGTCAGCACATCGACCGGCATGCCCGCCGGCTTGCCATCCTTGAACGGCACGAAAATCACCTTGTAGCCGCTCGGCGGCGACCGGTTCCACGAGCCGTGCTGGGCAACAAAAGCGCCATCGGCGAATGCAGGCGGCAGCATCGCGCTGGCGTGGGAAAACGTCAGCCCCAATGACGCCGTATGCGGCCCCAGTGCATAATCGGGCACCACGGCGCGCGCCACCAGGTCGGGCCGCGGCGGCTGCACCCGCGCATCCACGTGCTGGCCGTAATAACTATAGGGCCAGCCGTAGAACGCCCCATCCGCCACGCGCGTCATGTAGTCGGGCACCAGGTCGCTGCCGAGTTCATCACGTTCGTTTACCGAAACCCACAGGGCGGACGTCGCCGGTTCGAACGCCATGCCCACCGGATTGCGCAGCCCGCTTGCCAGAACCCGATGCGCGCCGGTTGCCCGGTCGATTTCCCAAATCGCCGCCCGCCCGTCCTCGGCCGCCATGCCATTCTCGCCCACATTGCTATTGGACCCGACGGACACATAGAGTTTCGAGCCATCCTCGTTGGCAATAAGCCCCTTCGTCCAATGGTGATCGATCGGGCCGCCCGGCAGATTGGCCAGCTTCGTGCCGGGCACGGCGATACTTGTGTCGCCATTACGATACGGATAGCGCATGACCGAGTCGGTATTGGCGACATAGAAATCGGCGCCCACCAGCGCCATGCCGAACGGCGAATTCAGGCCGCTGAGAAAATCGAACCGCTCCACGCCGGCGAGCGTCACGCGGAGCAGAATAATCTTGTCGGGGCTCGCACTTCCCGCACCGGCTTCACTCATGATCCAGCGCGCGACCGTCCCGCGCAAGCCTTTCGAATCGGCTTCGTAATGCGGACTTTCCGTTTCGGCCACGAGCACATCGCCGTTCGGCAGCACATAGAGCCAGCGCGGATGTTCCAGATTGCGCGCAAACGCGGCCACCTTCAGGCCGGGCGCGGCCGTCGGCATCGCACCATTCTGCCACCCCACCGCGCGGGCCACCCGGACGGTGGGCAGCATGGAATGCACCGGGGCCGGCAATTGCGGATTCGGCCCGATGCCGTCGGCAACCGACAGGGTGGCCGGATCGCCGGCGCAACCGTACAGCACACCGCCCACGCCGAGCAGCAGCAGCCCGCCGGCAACCCACAATCTCACCGCCATCCGGGTGCGGGTCACGACACCGCGGCCGCGTGATCGGCCGCCAATTCGGCCAGCCCCTGCTCGATCGAGACATGCCCGGTATAGCCAAGTTCGTCGCGTGCCTTGCGATCGTTGACGGTAACCTCCTCGAACATCAGGTTCACCACGGTGCCCGAAATCGGCGGCGCGCCGGCGAGGGAAAATGTCCGCCAAATGAATTCGCTGCCGCCGGCGGCAAATTTGGCCACCCACATCGGCGCCTCGCGCGCCGGCGCCACCACCCCCTGTGTCGCCGCGAGCCGCGTCAGGAAATCGCGAAACACCACAGGTTGACCGTCAGTGACGAAATAGATCTCGCCACCCCGCCCCCGTTCGGCCGCCAGCCGCACGCCTTCGGCGACGTTACGAACATGGCAAGTCGAGGTCAGGTGCGCGCCGCCGCCGAACCATGCCCACGCGCCGCTCTGCATGCCGCGCACCAATTGCGGCAGCAGGGTGGTATCGTCGCGTCCCCAGACAAAACGTGGCCGCACCGAAATCGTTGTGAATTGCGCCGTGTTGGCGGCGATGACGTCACGCTCCGCCTGCCCTTTCGACCACGGATAAAGCCCGTTCGGGACAGCAGGGTACGGCGTGCGCTCGTCGGCGCCCACGATCGGACCACCGCCCGCCAGAACCGCCTCGGTTCCGATATGAACGAACCGCGCCACCCCCGCATCGCGTGCGGCGGACAGCACATTGCGCGTGCCCTGGATCGTGTCGGCGAAAAATTCGTCCTGGCGGCCCCACATGGCAACTTTCGCCGCGGCATGAACAACCGTGCCGCAGCCTTGCATGCCGGCGCGCATCGCCTCGGTCGCGGTGAGATCACCCATGACCGGTTCGGCCCGGAGTGCCCGCACGGTGTCCGCGGCCGCGGCCGAGCGCACCAACGCGCGGACCGGCACGTCGTGCGTAACGAACTCGGTGATCAAGGCGCGGCCTACGAAGCCTGAGCCGCCGGTGAGGAAGACTTGCATGACTTTGCTCCTGAGATAAAAAGGAAGCAGTTCTTTTTTGAAAAAAGAACCAAAAAACTTTTTTCGGTTTAGGGGTCACACCTAATAATCAAAAGTTTCTTGTTTCTTTTTTTCAAAAAAGAAATACTTCCTTCCTTGCTAGTCCCCATACCCTCCCGGATGCGCCTCCCGCCACGCCCAGGCCGTGCGCACAATCTCATCCAGTTCCGCGTATTTCGGCAACCACCCTGTTTCCGACCGCAACAGATCGGACGCCGCCACCAGCACCGCGGGATCACCCTCCCGCCGCGCGCCCATGCGCACCGGCACCTTCCGCCCGCTCACCCGCTCGACGGAGCGGATGACCTCCAGCACGGAATGCCCGGCCCCATTGCCCAGATTATAGGTGACGCTCTGCGCGTCCAGCCGCGCCAGCGCGCGCAAATGCGCATCCGCCAGGTCGGTCACATGAATGTAGTCGCGAACGCAGGTGCCGTCCGGCGTCGGATAATCATGGCCGAATACGAAAATCTCCGGCCGCCGCCCGAGCGCCGCATCGATCACCAGCGGAATGAGATGCGTCTCCGGCGTATGATCCTCACCCGCCCGGCCCGCCGGGTCGGCGCCGGCCGCATTGAAATAACGCAGGCACGCATACCGCAGGCCATGGATCTTTCCCGCCCAGTGCAGCGTGCGTTCGATCATCAGCTTGCTTTCGCCATACGGCGAGCCCGGATCCACCCGTTCGTTCTCGGCAATCGGAATGCGCTCCGGATTGCCGAACAACGCCGCGGTGCTCGAGAGGATGAATTTCGTCACCCCATGATGCACGCACGCTTCGATCAGCCGGATGCCGCCGGCGGCATTCTCCATGAAATACAGAAACGGCATCTTCATGCTCTCGCCGACGAGCGATAACGCCGCGAAATGAAATACCGCGTCCCACGGTCCGTCCGACAGTACCACGTCCAGCCGGCGCGCATTGCCGATATCGGCCTCGACCAGCCGCGCGGCGCCGGGCACCGCGCCGCGATGGCCTTGCCGCAAATTGTCGTACACCGTCACATCGTGGCCGGCATCCAGCAGCGCCAAAACCAGGTGGCTGCCAACATAGCCGGCCCCGCCGGTCACCAGATACCGTCCCAACGCAAAGCCTCCGCGAACGCGCACGGGGGCTGTAGCAGGAAGGTGCGACGCACCAAAGCGGCGGTGTCCGTCTTTGATGCCGGGCGCCGGCGACCCCCGGCCGAACCCGCGCGTTCAGTGTTTCAGAGAACTCACGAAGGGCGTCACGTTGTAGGAAAAGCCCCAACTCACCGGCACGAATTGCTGAACATACTGGTTGAACCAGCCATACAGCGCCGCGACACCCGTCTTCGGCACCACCACGACATCGAACGGCGCCAGCGCCACGTCGGCCGCCGGGTCGCGTCCTGAAAGCGCGTCCTCATAGCGGGTGGACAACACAAGCGGTTTGCCGTCCGCGCCGCGGCGCACGATCATCATGCGCCCGGTATCGCCGCTCAGCCGCACGCCCCCGGCGCGCGCAATCGCGGCCAGCAGGGTCGGCGGTGGCCCCTGCGAGCTCAACTCGCCCGGCACATTCACTTCGCCCGCCACATAGATTCGTGCCGGCGCATAGGCGCGAACCTCCACCACAATGCGCGGGTCCTTCAACTCGCCGTCATAGGCTTGCCGCAGGCTGGCAGCGATGGCCTCCGGCGTGCGGCCCGCCGCAGGCACCGCCTCGGCCAGCGCGGTCGTGACCCGCCCGTCCGGACGCACCGTCACATCTTCGTTCAGCTCGGGCGTCAGGAACAGGCGGACCGACAGTTCGTCGCCCACCTGCACCAGATACGGCGCGGCAACGGTCGTTTCCGGGGCCGCCGGCGGTGCGGCGGGGCCCCCACAAGCGGCAAGCAGCAAACCAGCGGCGAGCAAAACCGAACGCACGCCCAGGTTGTAACACACTCGATCAATGCACGCGAGGAGTTTTCAGTTTCCCGTTATCAGTTGCCAGCATTGGCGGGTCTCGGGAAACTAATTATGGACCGGCGCGCAATTGCTGCGGCCCGACGCCACGCAATCTTGCATCGAAGCCGCACCACCCAGGACATGCGAAAGCCACAGGCCGCCCAGAACGAGCACCACGACAACG
>CAJCIS010000100.1 GCA_903970435.1 Acidobacteriota bacterium
CATGGGGCAAGCCGACCAAGGGTTACAAGACGCGCGTCAACAAGCGGACGGACAAGCTGATCATCCGCCGCGCGAGCAAGGGTAAATAAGATGGCGCGTTCCGTCTGGAAGGGCCCGTTTGTGGACGGGTATCTGTTCAACAAGGTCGAGAAGGCGCGCGCGTCGGGCCGTAACGAGATCATCAAGATCTGGACCCGCCGTTCGACCATCCTGCCGCAATTCGTCGGGCTGACGTTCGGCGTTTATAACGGTCACAAATTCCTGCCGGTGCAGGTGAGCGAGAACATGGTGGGCCACAAATTCGGCGAATTCTCGCCGACCCGGACCTTCACCGGGCACGCGGCCGACAAGAAAGCGAAGCGGGGCTGAGATGAGCAAGCCGAAGCACGCACGCGGCATTGCCGACAACGAAGCGCAGGCGGTGTTGCACAATTTGCGTGTGAGCCCGCGCAAGCTGAACCTGGTCGCCGGCCTGATCCGCAACCAGCCGGCGCAGGCCGCCGTTGCCACCTTGACCTTCTCCAAGCGCCGCATCGCACAGGATGTGCGCAAGGCGCTGGAAAGTGCCATTGCGAACGCGGAAAACAACCATCAGCTCGATGTCGACCAGCTGGTCGTCACCCGCGCCGAGGTTGGCCGGTCGGCGGTGATGAAACGTTTCCATGCGCGTGGCCGTGGCCGCTCGTCACGCATCGAGAAATGGTTTTCGCATTTGAAAATAGTCGTGGCCGAGCGCGATGCTTCGGCCGATGCAAAGGTGGCCTGATCCATGGGGCATAAAGTCAATCCGATCGGGCTGCGGCTCGGCATCAATCGCACGTGGGACAGCCGTTGGTTCGCCGGCAACGACTACGCGAAATTGCTGCACGAGGATCTGCGCCTGCGCGGCCATCTCCGCCGCAAGCTGTCGGGTGCCGGCGTGTCGCGCGTGGTGATCGAACGTCCGGCCAAGAAGCCGCGCGTGACGATCTATGCCGCGCGCCCCGGCGTGGTGATCGGCAAAAAGGGGCAGGATATCGAAAACCTGCGCCGCGATCTGGGCAAGATGGCCAAGGCGGAGGTGTCGCTGAATATCGTCGAAATCCGCAAGCCGGAAATCGACGCAACGCTTGTTGCGGAAAACATTGCCCAGCAGCTCGAGCGCCGGGTGGCGTTCCGCCGCGCCATGAAGCGCGCGGTGCAGAGTGCCATGCGCCTCGGCGCGCAGGGCATCCGGATCAATTGCGGCGGCCGTCTCGGCGGCGCCGAGATTGCCCGGGTGGAATGGTACCGCGAGGGAAGGGTGCCGCTGCACACGCTGCGCGCCGACATCGATTACGGCGTGGCGACCGCCAAGACGACCTATGGCACCTGCGGCGTGAAAGTGTGGATCTTCAAGGGCGAAATTCTTGCCCAGGATCCGATGGCACAGGATCGTCGGGCCGCCGAACAGGCGCCGCAGCGGTAGGGATCGGACAAAATGCTATCTCCGAAACGTACTAAATTCCGCAAGGCGCACAAGGGGCGCATCCATGGCAATGCCAAGGGTGGCACGGCGCTGAATTTCGGCCAGTTTGGGCTCAAGGCCATGGAGCCGGAGCGCGTGACCGCGCGCCAGATCGAGGCGGCGCGCCGCGCCATCACGCGCGCCATGAAGCGTGCGGGCCGTGTGTGGATCAGGATTTTTCCGGACGTGCCAGTCTCCACCAAGCCGGCCGAGGTCCGCATGGGCTCGGGCAAGGGCAGCCCGGAATTCTGGGTGGCCCGCGTCAAGCCCGGCCGCGTGATGTTCGAAATCGACGGCGTGGCGCCCGAGCTCGCGGCGCAGGCCCTTGCGCTGGGTGCGGCCAAGCTGCCGATCAAGACGAAATTCGTTGTCCGCCGCGGTGAGGGCTGAAGACCATGACCAAGCCAGCCGACGTTCGCCTGAAAACACCGGACGAGCTGAACACCATGCTGCTCGATCTGCGGCGGGAACAGTTCAATCTGCGTTTCCAGCGCGCCACCGGCCAGAACGAAGGCCAGGCGCGCGTGCGCGCGGTGCGGCGCGACATCGCGCGGGTGAAAACAATTCTGGCGGAGAAGCAAGTCTCCGCCGTAACGGCCTGAAGGGGTTACGGGAATGCCAAGGCGCGTCCTGACCGGGCGGGTGACCAGCGACAAGATGGACAAGACGATTACCGTTCTTGTCGATCGTCGCGTCATGCATCCGCTCTACAAGAAGTTCATCCGCCAGTCGAAGAAGTATGCGGCGCACGACGAGGACAATGCGTGCAAGACCGGCGACACGGTGCGCATCGTCGAATGCCCGCCGATCTCGAAGCGCAAGACGTGGACGGTGATCGAGCGCAACGGTTCGGTTCTCGGCTCTGCCCCCGCTGACGCGGTGCAGGCGGCCGAAGCCCAGCATCATCACGCATAGGGGAAGGGCAAAACCATGATCCATCCCGAAACGAACCTCGATGTCGCCGATAATTCCGGCGCTAAGCGCGTGCAGTGCATCAAAGTGCTCGGCGGCAGCAAGCGCAAGACCGCATCCGTGGGCGACGTGATCGTCGTTGCCATCCAGGAGGCCATTCCGCGCGGCAAGGTGAAGAAGGGCGACGTGCACCAGGCCGTGATTGTGCGCACCGCCTATCCCGTGCGCCGGCCCGACGGCAGCGCCATCCGGTTCGATCGCAATGCCGCCGTGCTGATCAACAAGCAGCAGGAGCCGATCGGCACCCGCATCTTCGGCCCGGTGGTGCGGGAGCTTCGCGCCAAGAAGTTCATGAAGATTATTTCGCTTGCCCCCGAGGTGCTGTGATGGCTGCGCGCATAAAGAAAGGTGACCGCGTCATCGTCATTTCGGGCGACGACCGGGGCAAGCAGGGCGAGGTGCTGGAAGTGCGGCCGAAGTTGAACCGTGCGGTCGTGCAAGGCATCAACCTGGCCAAGCACCATACCAAGCCGAAAGGCATGGGCCAGCCCGGCGGCATTGTGGAGAAGGAGGCAACAATCCACCTCTCCAACCTGATGCTGATCGACCCCAAGACCGACCGCCCCACCCGCATCGGCTTCAAGGTGCTGGACGGTGGTAACAAGGTACGTGTGGCCCGGGCGACCGGCAACGTGATCGAAGGCTGAGTGCGATGACCGAAACGACAGAAAACCGCATCGTGCCGCGCTTGCAGACGCTCTATCTCGAGACGGTGCGCCCCAGCCTGCAGAGCCAATTCGCCTACAAGAACGTGATGCAGGTTCCAAAGCTGGAAAAGATCGTCATCAACATGGGCGTGGGCGAAGCCGCCGGCGACCAGAAAAAGCTCGATGCCGCGGTGGCCGAACTGACGCTGATTGCCGGGCAGAAGCCGGTCAAGACGGTGGCGAAAAAGGCCATTGCCGGCTTCAAGATTCGCGCCGGCCTGCCGATCGGCACCAAGGTGACGCTGCGCCAGTCACGCATGTACGAATTTCTCGACCGGCTGGTGAACATCGCCCTGCCGCGCGTGCGCGATTTCCGCGGCATCAGTGCCAAGGGCTTCGACGGACGCGGCAATTTCGCATTCGGTCTGAAAGAACAGATCGTGTTCCCCGAAATCGTCTACGACAAGGTCGATTCGATACGCGGCATGGATATCGTGTTCGTGACGACCGCCAAAACGGACGCCGAGGCAAAGGCCCTTCTGAAAGCCTTTGATCTGCCTTTCGCCGCCTAAAAAGGGGCATCTCGCCCACCACGCGTTTTTGGAAAACCCCCGGCAGCGCCGGCAGGTTCCGGAGGATAAAGACAAGATGGCCAAGACTTCAGCCGTCAACCGCAACAAGAAGCGCGAGAAGGCGGCCAAGCGCGACCGCACCAAGCGGGCCCGCCTCAAGGCGGTGACGATGGACCGCGACGTGCCCGTCGAGGAACGTTTCGAGGCGTCCATCAAGCTCGCCCAATTGCCGCGTGACGGCAGCCGCACCCGTGTGCGCCTGCGCTGCGAACTCACCGGCCGTTCCCGCGGTAATTACCGCAAGTTCAAGCTTTGCCGCATTGCTTTGCGCGAGTTGGCCAGTTCCGGCCAAATTCCGGGCATGGTCAAGGCGAGCTGGTAAGGGAGCGGGAAAATGTCGCTATCCGATCCATTGGGTGACATGCTCACCCGTATCCGCAACGCCCAGAGCGCGCGCAAAACCATGTGCGTGGCACCGGCCAGCAAGCTGCGCGCCAACGTGCTCGAAGTGCTGAAGCGCGAAGGCTACATACGCGGCTACAGCGCCGAGGAACTTCGTCCCGGTGTCGCGCAGTTGCGCATCGAGCTGAAATACGCCGAAGGCGAGCCGGTGATTAAGGAAATCCATCGCGTGTCCAAGCCTGGCCGCCGCGTCTATTCGCAAATCCGCGAATTGCCGCGCGTGTATGCCGGCCTCGGCGTATCGATCCTGTCCACGCCGCGTGGCGTTCTCTCCGACGCAGAAGCACGCGCCGCCAATGTTGGCGGCGAAGTGCTCTGCCGCGTGTTCTGAGGGGGCTGAAAAAATGTCCCGCGTAGGCAAATACCCGGTCGATATTCCCGCCGGCGTTTCGGTCGCCATTGCCGGCGGTGTGCTGACGGCACGCGGCAAGCTCGGCGAAATGACATTGCCGCTGACGGAGCATGTCGAAGCAACCGTGGATGGCGGCAAGGTTCGCGTGGCGCCCAAGGGCGGCGAGCGTGCGGCGCGCATGATGTGGGGCACCACGCGTGCCAACATTGCCAACGTTCTGAAGGGCGTGTCCACCGGCTACAGCAAGACGATGGAAATCACCGGCACCGGCTACCGCGCCGCGGTGCAGGGTTCTAATTTGGTGATCAATCTCGGCTTCTCGCACGACGTGATCTATCCGGTTCCCACTGGCATTACGATCACCACGCCGCGACCGACCTCGATCATGGTTGCCGGCGTGGACAAGAAACTCGTGGGTCAGGTCGCGGCGGAAATCCGCGCCTGGCGGCCGCCTGAGCCGTACAAGGGCAAGGGCGTTCGCTACGATACAGAGACGATCCGGCGCAAGGAAGGCAAGAAGAAATGAGCGGCCAGCAGGATCTTCGCAATCGCCGGCGCCAGCGCCTGCGATTCCAACTGCGGCAGAAATCGATCGGCCGTCCGCGGCTATCGGTGTTCCGCAGCGGCAAGCATATCTACGCGCAAATCATCGACGACAAGACGGCTCGCACGCTCGCGGCCGCCAGCTCGCTCGATGCCAAGCTGCGCGAGGATTTGCGCACCGGCGCCGATCGGAATGCAGCAACCGCGGTCGGCAAACTGGTCGCCGAACGGGCCATTGCGGCGGGTGTCACCGAGGTGGTGTTCGACCGCGGCGCCTACATCTATCACGGCCGCGTCAAGGCGCTGGCCGAGGCCGCCCGAGAGGGCGGCCTGTCTTTCTAGGGATTTTGCAGCATGGCACGTGAAGCGCGCGAAGGCGGCGGCGATCGGGGCGGCAGAGGCCGCGGCGATCGCGACCATAATCGCGACCGGGATAGCGGCGACGACTTGACCGACAAGCTGGTCACCATCAACCGCGTCGCCAAAGTGGTGAAGGGCGGCCGTCGTTTCGCATTCGCTGCCCTGGTCGTGGTCGGCGACCAGAAGGGCCGCGTCGGCTACGGCGCCGGCAAGGCGCGCGAGGTGCCGGAGGCCATCCGAAAGGCAACGGAACGTGCCAAACGCGCACTGATCCGCGTGCCGATGAAGGAAGGCCGCACGCTGCATCACGACATGTTCGGCCATTTCGGCGCCGGCAAGGTTATTCTGCGGTCGGCCCCGGCCGGCACCGGCATCATCGCCGGCGGCCCGATGCGCGCCGTGTTCGAAAGCCTGGGTATTCACGACGTGGTTGCCAAATCGCTCGGCAGCCGCAACCCGCACAACATGGTGAAGGCCACCTTCGCCGCGTTGCAGGCGGTGGCCAGCCCACGCTCCGTTGCCACACGCCGCGGCAAGAAAGTCACCGACATTCTCGGCAAGCGCGAGACCACGCACGCGGCGGAGCAGCCAGATGCCTGACGTAGAAAAAACCGTAACGGTCGTGCAGACCGGATCGCCGATCGGCCGCAAGCCGGGCCAGCGCGGCACTCTGATCGGTCTCGGACTGAACAAATTGCATCGCAGCCGCACGCTCGTGGACACGCCCGAAATTCGTGGCATGATCCGCAAGGTGGCGCATCTGCTGCGCGTTGAGGAAAGTGCCGGACAATGAAACTGAACGAACTGCGCGACAATCCTGGCTCGCGTCTGAAAAGCAAGCGGCTCGGGCGCGGCATCGGCTCCGGCAAGGGCAAGACGTCCGGCAAGGGTGTGAAAGGCCAGAAGGCGCGCGAGGGTGTGGCGCTGAATGGTTTCGAAGGCGGGCAGCTGCCGATCTATCGGCGGCTGCCGAAGCGTGGTTTTACAAACGTAAACCGCAAGGTTTACGCGCCGCTGAACATCGGCGCGCTGGAAGCGGCCATCGCTTCCGGCAAGCTCGATGCCAAGGCCGCGCTCACCGAAGACACCCTGCGCGCCGCGGGCCTGGTGCGCAGCGGCAAGTCCGCCGGCATTAGGCTGCTGGCCAGCGGTGAAATTAGCCGCGCTATAGACATTACGGTGTCGGGCGCTTCCGCGGCCGCTGTTGCGGCGGTGGAAAAGGCGGGCGGGAAAGTTACGACGACTGTGGCCAAGGCAGGTTAAGGAAGTCGTTCTTTTCTGAAGAAAAGAACCAAAAGACTTTTGCTCTTTATGCAATCCCGACCTACGGGGTCAGGCCCGGACCGTTGTGCAGGCGCAAGAGAAAAAGTCTTTTGGTTCTTTTCTTCAGAAAAGAACTGCTTCCTTCTTAAACTACTACGATACGGATTCGATCCCTTACGCGCCGCAATGGCCGATCCACCAGCCGCTCGGCGCACACTGCCAACAAAACGGCAACCACAACCGCACCCGCATAAAGCCCCAGGCTAGCACGCGGCGCCAGCGAGGTGGCAAGAATGCCTACCACGTAATGGTTCAGATAAAGCGGATAGGACAGGTCACCCAGCCGCCGATCCAGGCGCTTGCGCCGCCCGGCCGCCAAACGCGGCGTCACGAGCCACGCGAACAATGCCAGCAGAATTGCCAGAAGCGGCAACTGCAACGGCAGTATCGGCGCACCATGTTGCCGCCACGATACGAACCCCGCGGCGGCCAGTGCTGTCGATACCAGCAGCAGGCCCGCTCGGCTTCGTCCGGGCCGCGCCTGAAACAAAAACAGGCTCACGCCCACCAGGAACATCGGCGCCGTGCTGAGCGCGCCGGGCTTGCTCGAAAGCAGCAGGAACGCAGCGCTCGCCACTAGTCCAGCCACGATCGCGGCAGCGCCCGGCCACCGGGCGCGCAGGTTGAGCGTGGCCGCCAGTGCGCCCGCCGTCGCCAGATAGAACGCCACTTCCATGCGCAACGTCCAGACAAACGGAATGAATTCGAAATCCTGGCCGAACCAGCGCGGATTGAATCCAGGCACCAATCCGAGCACGCCCGACAGCAGCACCGCGGGCGCCAACGGAGACCCGGTCAGCGTGTAGTCCCACAGCACGAGCCGGCCGGACTGCCATAAGGCGACATGCACCAGCAGGGCCAATGCCAGCGCCGCAAGGTATGGCGGCACCATGCGCAGCGCTCTGTTGGCGAGGAACGCGCCCGGCCGCGCGGCATAGAACACGGCAACCGCCTCGGCCACCACGAAGCCGCTTACGGCAAAGAATACGCAAACGGCAATGGCGCCGAATCCCATGCGGGAGAAAAAGACGCGTTGCGCCGGCGGCAGCAGATGCTGAAAATGTTGCAGCACCACGAGCAGCGCGAGGCAGAAACGAAAACGCCCGAGCGGGCGGTACAATGCAGGAGGCGCCACGGACGTCGGGGACGGGGTGCTGGCCTTCGCAACCGTCGTATCGATCCCGGCGGCTGTTTTTCCGGTGTCAAAGATACTCTGGTTTCCACTATCGGTTGCACGGGGAAGATATATGGCACGTCTTGCGGGTAAAGTCGCGTTGATAACAGGGGCCAGTCGCGGGATTGGCGCCGCCATCGCGCGCGCGTTCGTGGCCGAGGGCGCGGCGCAAATGGTGCTGACGGATGTGCTGGACGAGGCGGGCAAGGCGGTCGCGGCATCGCTCGGCCAGGCCGCCTCCTATCAAACACTGGACGTGCGCGATGAGGCAGCCTGGGAACGAGCCACCGCCGACATTCTGGCAGCGTTCGGGCGGCTGGACGTGGTGGTGAACAATGCCGGCATCACCGGACTGGAGACAGGTTCGGCCCGGCATGATCCGGAATTCGCCTCGCTGCCGGACTGGCGGGCGGTGCACGAAACAAATCTGGATGGGACGTTCCTGGGCTGCAAGCATGCCATTCGCGCCATGCGGCAGGCCGGGCAAGGCGGCAGCATCATCAATATCGCCAGCCGATCCGGTCTGGTGGGCATTCCCGGCGCCTGCGCCTACGCTGCCTCGAAAGCCGCGATCAGAAATCACACCAAGAGTGTCGCGCTCTATTGCGCGGGACAGGGTCTGGCCGTTCGTTGCAATGCCATTTTTCCGGCCGCTATCATGACGCCGATGTGGGCGCCCCTGCTGGCCGGGCTGGAGGGAGCAACGTTGGACGCAAGAATTGCCTCCTTCGTGGCGGACACGCCATTACGCCGATTTGGGCGCCCGGAGGAAGTCGCCGCGCTTGCGGTGCTGCTGGCCTCCGACGAATCTTCTTACGTCACGGGATCCGAATTCGTAATAGACGGCGGCCTGCTGGCCGGCGCTGCCGCCTCCCCAAAACAGTAAAAAGTTTTTTGTTTCTTTTTTTCAAAAAAGAAATACTTCCTTCTTATGCCCCCAGCCAATCATCAATCAGCCGCCGCGCAATGGAAAAGCCCGGCGGCAAAATAAACCCCTCCGCCGCGAGCAACTCCTCTCGCGTAAACCAGCGCGCCTCGACAAGCTCATCGGTATCAGTAACGATATCACGCGTAACGGCGTCGGCGTGAAAACCGAGCATTATGGAGCTGGGAAACGGCCAGGGCTGGCTCGAATGGTAGCGCACCCGCGCGACGCGTATGCCGGTTTCCTCGAACACCTCGCGTGCCACCGCTTCCTCGAGGCTTTCGCCCGGCTCGACAAACCCCGCAAGCGTGGTGAAGACGCGAACGTTACGGAACGCATTCGGCTGGCCCAGCAGGGCCCGTGTGCCATCGGTCACCAGCATGATCACGGCCGGATCGGTGCGCGGGAAATGGTGCGTGCCGCACCCCTGGCAGTGCGCCACATGCCCGGCACTCGCGAATATACAGGCCGCACCGCAGACGCCGCAGAAACGATGCCGGCTGCGCCAATGCATCAGCCCGCGCGCATGCGCCATGATGGCGGCATCCTGCGGCGCCACGGCGCCCCCCACGCGGCGGAGGTCCTGAAAGACGGCGTCTGCCAGGTCCGGCAGCGGCGCGTCGAGCAGCGATAGATCGATGCAAAACACGGGACCCCCATCGAGAAGCCCTAGGAATGCCCACGGCAACGCATCGATCTGCGGGATGGCGGCGGCCGGAATGAGGCACGCCTCTGCCACGCCCGACGAAGCCGTGCGCATCAGCGAACGGGCGCGCCACACCGGCGCATAGAGCGTTGCCGGATCGCCGCGTTGGGCCGCAATCCATGCATCGTCCGTGCGGTGGTGCGCCGACCGGTCCAGCGGGCTGCCGGCCAATGCATTTGGCCGGATAGGGTGGATGTCGTGCATGCCTGCCGGGCTGTCCACGGCAAACCTGCTTACCTGGCCTAACTCAAATCAGAGATCGACCTGCTCGACGGACAGTACCTCAGGGACGTAATGCCGCAGCATGTTTTCAATACCGTGCTTCAAGGTCGCGCGGCTGGAGGGGCAGCCGCTGCACGCGCCCTGCATGTGCAACAGCACGACACCGTCACGAAATCCCTTGAACACGATATCGCCGCCGTCGCCCGCCACCGCGGGACGCACCCGTGTGTCGAGCAATTCCTTGATCTGATCAACAATCTCGCGATCCTCGGGGGCCACGTCCTCGTCCTCGGCCGCCGCGTCGCCCTCGATCACCGGGCGTCCGGCAACGAAATGTTCCATGATGGCGCCGAGAACCTGCGGCTTGAGCGACTGCCAGCCGGTGGCGTCCGCTTTCGTAACGGTAACAAAATCATGGCCCAGGAAAACGCGCGCGACGCCCGGTAGCGCAAACAACGATTGCGCCAGCGGGCTGCGGCCGGCGGCGTCTGAACTGGCAAAGTCGGCGGTGCCGCTCGGGACCACGGTCAGGCCGGGCAAGAATTTGAGCGTGGCCGGATTGGGCGTGCCTTCGGTTTCGATGAACATGGAACTCTACCCTCAAACAGGACCATTCTCGTACACTATGGGCGCTGGACGCGGCAAGACAAGGGCGGGCGAAATCGGGGAAAGCGCCGAAGGCGCCTGAGCAAAAGTCTTTTGGTTCTTTGCTTCCGAAAGAACTGCTTTTTAACTCTTGTCTTAGCTGGGCCGGGCCGGCGGACATCGTCCGCCGGCCCGCATGTCTCACCCGGCGACGGCCGCCGTCGCCGCGCGCGGCTTGGTGTCGGTAATCATTTCAATCCGGCCGGTAATCTGGCCGCCATCCTCAACCTGCAAGCGGCGGCAGCGGGCCGTGCCTAGCAGCACGCCCGTGGTGCGGACGATCAGGTTCCCCTTCACCGTCAGCGTGCCATCCACCGTGCCGGCGATTTCGGAGTCCTCAACCTCGATCTCGCCGCGGAAAATGCCGCCCTGCGCCACCATCAACTCGGCGGCATGGATCATCGAGGCCTCCACGGTGCCTTCAACCACCAGCCGCTCGGCATCCTGCACGGACCCCTGAACGCTGATGCCGCGGCCGACAACAAGGGTGCGCTTCTCTTGTGTCGTGTCGCGGGCGATGCGGCTCAACGCCTGCTGCGGCGGCCGCGGGGCGGTGGGCGTGGGCGAAACGGTGGGCGTGGGCGTGGGCGCCGCCGGGGCCGTGGAGGGCGGCGCGGCGCCGAAGATTGAGCGAGCCATGGGTTGTTCCTTCGTGAGCGGTGTGGAGGCGCGGCCGAACGCGCCGCCCTGGGTTGCTTCGGGCTGGGTGGCGGGGCGGAAAGGCGGCACGTCGATGCCGTTATCCGTCGCAGCAGGCTTCTGCGCCGAAGCGCTGCCTGCGGCCGGGTTGGTTGCAGAAAGAGTACCGGTAGGCGGCGTAGCTGAAGGGTGTGACGGCGCCGGCTGAGGGCTGGCCATGGAGGTTTCCTCGTCAGGCTTAAGGAATTTGAACACAGGTATTTCCTTTCGGAAACGGCGGCGTCGGCAGGTGCCGGAGTCGCAAGCGACTAACTTGGGCTAGCACGGTCCAGTCGCGGCGGACCAGTCTCCCTCTATCGGTTTCCGGCCCGCCCAGGCCAGTTATCCCACGGATTCCACTCTGCCACGCCGCGACTCGACGATATGCACCATCGTCGCCGGGCCCAAAATCGGCAGCAACAGATTGAGCAGCGGGATGGTGCCCCCCAAGGTCAATACCGCGCCTTGCACCAGCACAGCGCCCCGCACCTGGCGGTAGGCGGACAGCGCGGCGGCGCGGTTCATGCGGCGCATCGCCACCGCCACGAAAAAGCCGCGCCCCACCGCCCACGCGGTAATCAGCCACCCGATTGCCAACCCGATGCCTGTCGGCGCCAGCAGCAAGCCAAGCAAGGTCAGCAACAGCACTTGCAAGCCGAACGCCAGGCTGTCCCACGCCTGCGCCGCCAGGCTGGCCGGCCGCGGTGCGCCAAGGCCGGGATACCACCTCCGCTCCACCGCGCCGCAAACCGGCCCCATGAACAGCCCGGCGATCACCACGGCCATCGGCACGAACAGCCAGAATGCAGCCGCCAGCGCCAGGCCGCCGCTCAGCACGCCGGCCACCCAGCCCAGGGTATCATGCGCCGTGCCATGCGCCAGCAGATGGTGAACGAACCAAGCGGCGCCGGCCGCAACGCCCGCGAATCCCAGCGCGGATAGGAGGATGGTTTGCAGCAGAACGCCTAGCAACGCCGGGTCGTCGAGCTGGCCTATGGCGCGGAGGATGGGGGGGAACAGGGGTTTCTCCAGAAGAAAGGTAAGGCTTCCCTTTGAAAAAAGAAGCAAAAACTTTTGCTCATTGGCAAACGCGTGGGGCGTCCTTATGCACGCCGCTTCATGAGTGATACAGCAGCCGCCGCGCGACCTACGCTCGATGATGCCCGCGCCCGAGAGGCGCAGGGCGATCTGCCAGGTGCCGACGCCCTGTATCGCAGCCTGCATAATCCGGCGGCGCCCGACGCGGGATTGCTGATTGCCTGGAGCCGCCTGCGGCGCCGCGCGGGGGATGCCGAGGGCGCGCTGAACATGCTGCAGCTGGCCGCACGCGCTGGCGGCGGCGGCATCGCGGCGCTGGACACCGCCGGCCTGCTTCTCGACCTCGGGCGCGCCGAGCAGGCGACCCCCTTCCTGCGCGAAGCCGCGACGGCGGGACGCGGCACTGCGCTGGATTACGAATCGGCGCGGTGGGAGGCGGCGCATCGGAATTTCGACCGCGCCGCGGCGCAATTTCGCGCCCTGGTAAAGGCCGACCCGCGCCACGTCCCCGCCCGCCTGGGATATGCCCGCGCGGTGCGCGACGCCGGCCAGTATGCCGAAGCCGAGGCGGCCTACACCGCGCTCCTCAAATGGGCACCGGCGCACGCGGCCGCGCTGGCGGAGCTGGCCTACCTGCATGGCGTGCAGCGGAAATTTGGCGCGGCGCTGGACCTGTACGAACGGTTGGAACAGGCTGGCGCCGATATGACCCGGGAAGTCTCTCAGGTCGCGCTGGGCATGATGCACATGTGCGACTGGTCACGGCGCGACGCCGTGCTCGGCAGGCTTGCGGCGCGGATGGATCAGCCCGCGCCCTGTATTCTGGAAACCTACGCGCTGCTCGGCGGCGCGGACGATCCGGTTCTGCATCGAAAAATGGGGGAGCGGTTCGCCGGCGTTCTGCGCCGCGTCAGCGAGGGAAGGCTGCGTCCGGCCGCCCGGCCCGTATCGCCGCCAGGGCAGCGGCTGCGGGTCGGCTATTTGTCGGGCGATTTCTCCCAGCACGCCACCAGCCTGCTGCTGGCCGGCGTCGTGGAGGCGCACGACCGCGCGCAGTTCGAGATTTTCGCCTACGATTATTCGCCCGAGGACGGCTCGGCGATGCGCACCCGGATGAAAGCCGCCTTCGAGCATTTCCGCATCATCGAAAAGGAAGGGCCGGCCAATGCGGCGGCCCGCATCGCGGCCGACGGCATCGACATCCTGGTCGACCTGAAAGGCTACACGGAACGTACGCGCAGCGAAATCGTGGCGCTGCGCCCGGCGCCTGTGCAGGTGAATTTCCTCGGCTATGTGGGCACCCAGGCGGGCGACTGGATCGACTACGTTATTGCCGACGAAACGGTGCTGCCGCCCGAGGAATACGCCAACTGGACGGAAACGCCGGTGCTGATGCCGGCCAGCTATTACCCCAACGATCGCGCCAGGCCCGTGCCCGCGCCGGATACAGATCGCGCTTCCCACGGGCTGCCCGCGGACGGCGTGGTCTTCTGCTGCTTTAACAATCCGTTCAAGATCTCGCCTGAAATATTTGCCGTGTGGCTGTGTCTGCTGCGCGATGTTCCCGGCAGCGTGCTTTGGTTATACGAAGGCAACGAGTTTATGGCCGCCAATTTGCGCGCCGCCGCGGGCGCGCTGGCGGATCGCCTGTATTTTGCAAGCCCGGTCACGTTGGAAGCGCACCTGGCGCGGCATGGCTGCGCCGATGTGTTTCTCGATACGGTGCCGTATGGGGCCCACACCACCGGCGCCGACGCGCTGTGGGCCGGCGTGCCCATGGTCACGTGCCTGGGCCGGAGTTTTGCGTCCCGCGTCGGGGCCAGCCTGTTGCGAGCCGCGGGCCTGCCGGAATTGGTATGCGCGTCGCTCGATGAATATGTGGCGCTGGCAAAGGACCTCGCAGCCGATGCGACACGCCGCGATTCATTGCGCGCGCGTCTGATCGAGGCGCGTGAAACATCGCCCTTGTTCGACGCTACGGGTTTCTGCCGGGCGCTGGAGCGAGCTTACGTAACGATGGCGGATCGTGCGCGCGCGGGAGAGGCGCCGTCGGTAATCACGGCATAAGGAAGGAAGCAGTTCTTTTTTGAAAAAAAGAACTGCTTATTTTTCTTCTAAGGAGTGTGCCATGTACGACATCCTGGGAATAGGCAACGCCATCGTGGATGTCGTAGCACCCGCCGAACATTCGTTCCTGAGCAAGCACGACATGCATCCGGGCAGCATGACCTTGATCGACGCGGACCGCGCCGAGGCGCTGTATGCCGCCATGCCGCCCGGCGCCGAAACCAGCGGCGGCTCGGCCGCGAACACCTGTGCGGTCGCCGCAGCCCTGGGCAGCCGGGTGGCCTTTCTCGGCAAGGTCGCCGGCGATCAATTGGGCGGCGTGTTCCGCCACGACATTACCGCCGCCGGTGTGCATTTCCCCACCGCGCCGTTGGCGGAGGGTGCGCCGACGGCGCGCTGCCTGATCCTGGTGACACCTGACGGCCAACGAACGATGAACACGTTCCTTGGCGCCTGCGTGGCCTTCACCGAGCACGATGTCGATACGGCGCTGGTGGGCCACGCCACCGTGACGTACCTGGAAGGATATCTGTTCGACCCGCCCGCCGCGCAGGCCGCCTTCCGCCGCGCCGCCAAGGCGGCGCGCGCGGCGCAGCGGCAGGTGGCGCTGTCGTTGTCGGACGCGTTCTGCGTCAATCGTCACCGCGATGCATTCCGCGGATTGTTGCCGGATGTGGATATCCTGTTCGCCAACGAGGCGGAAGTATGCGCGCTCTATGAGGTGAACGATTTCCGCGAGGCGGTGGACGCGGCCCGGACGGATGTGAGCATTGCGGCCCTGACACAAAGCGAGTCCGGCAGCGTCATCGTGCGCGGGCGCGAAACGGTGCGGGTGCGCGCCGCACCCGCTGTGTTGGTGGACAGCACAGGCGCCGGCGATGCTTATGCCGCCGGCTTCCTGGCCGCGTACACGCGCGGGCGCGATCTCGGCGTCTGCGGGCGGCTTGGCAGTCTGGCGGCCGCGGAAGTGATTTCTCATTACGGCGCCCGGCCTCAGGCCGATCTTAGAGAGATGGCGGACGCCGTGATTTAGGAAGAAACTTGTTCTTTTCTGAAGCGAAGAACTAAAAGACTTTTTCCCATCAAGGGCTAATCGTTCGTTCCTAGAAACTGCGACTCTACCGCGGCCACGTCTAGAAGCCGTTCGATCACTTCGGGCTCCTGCGCGCCGGCAATAGCGTGGCGGCCGGCGATCACAAAGCAGGGCACGCCGTTAATGCCTAGGCGATGCGCGCGCAAATTGTCGGCATGGATCGCGTCGGTGTCGCAGTCGCTGGCCAGGAACGCGTGCGCCGCCCCGGCGCGCAGGCCGCAACTCGCGGCAATCGCGGCCAGCACGGCCAGGTCGCCGATGTCGCGCCCGTCCGTGAAATGTGCCGCGAACAACGCCTCCACCATGTCGGCCGCCCGGCCGAAGCGGGCGGACCAGCGCACCAGCCGGTGCGCATCCACGCTGGAAGGTGTCCGCCGGATCCGCTCGAAACGGAAATTCACGCCCTCGGTTTGGCCAATATCAGTAATGGAACCATACAATCGTCGGGCACGTTCCTCTCCACCGAATTTGCGCATGACGTAATCCGCGCGCGGCATTCCGGCGCGCGGCATATCCGGATTGAGGAGGAATGGCCGCCACGCGAGTTCCACCTGCAGATCGGGCCGGCGCCCCAACGTGCGCAGAAGCCGGCGCACGCCCAGGTAGCACCATGGGCATACGAGATCGTGCACGATCTCGATGCCAAGCTTCGCGGGTTTGGGTGCGAGGACATTCACCCCGTCACCTTATGCGATCTGTCGGCCGCTTGCAGCAGAGACCGCTAAAAAAACAGAGAGATGCGCATGATAGAATTCTATGAGCTGGCGGGGCGGGACCCAGCAGTTCGATTCAGCCCCTATTGCTGGCGGATTCGCATGGCGCTAGCCCACAAGGGCGTGGACGCACGGACGGTGGGCTGGCACTTCGGCGAAAAGCGGCTGCCGGCCGGCTTGAATAGGGTGCCCGTGCTGGTGGATGATGGCGAGGTCATCGGCGACAGCACCGAAATCGCGCTGCACCTGGAAAACAAATATCACAACGGACCCAGCCTGTTCGGCGGCGACGGCGGCGAGGTTCATGCCCGTTTCGTCGTCGCATGGGCCGATACGGTGCTGCATCCCATGCTGTTTCCGGCCCTTGCGCTCGATGTCCTGGCGCAAGTGAAGCCGGAGGCGGAATCCTACTTCCGGCAAACCAGGGAAGCGCGGCTGGGAACCACACTGGAGCGTGCCGCGGCCTCGAAAGCCGAGCAGGTCGAGACGGTCCGCGCCGTCCTGGCGCCCGTGCGTCATGTGGTGGAAAAGCGCGAATATCTCGGTGGCGATGAGCCGAGCTACGCCGATTACGCGGTGTTCGGCGCCTTCCAATGGGCCCGTTGCGTCGGCGGCCCCGAAGTGGTCGGCGCAACTGACCCGGTCCATGCGTGGCAGGAACGCATGCTGGACCTGTTCGACGGCCTGGCCCGCGAGGCCAAAACCGCAAAAGATAACTAGGACGCAGCCGCAATCGTGCCAGCTGTGGTGTGGGCTTAAGCTCACCACGCCGCATCCGCCCAACACCAAATCGAACCTGTCCCGCCATCGTCGCCGAACCCCTGGCTTTTTTGCCTTCCGTGGTGTGACTTCCCAACAAACTTGAGAGGGATCACATGCACGAAGGGGTCGTCATCGCCGGCGCCGGCTACGCCGCCGGTGAACTCGCGGCGCGCCTGGGCGCGTCCGGCGCGGCGGGCCCGGTCACCATGATCGGCGACGAGGCGCATTTGCCCTATCACCGGCCGCCGCTTTCCAAGGTTTTCCTGTCCGGCGAAGCAGACGCGGCGAGCCTGCTGCTGCGTCCGGAGAGCGCCTACGAAAAGTTCGGCGTTGTGCACCGTGCGCATACGCGGGTGACTCGCATCGATCGTGCAGCGCGTCATGTCACGCTCAGCGACGGCGATACATTGCCCTACCGGTGGCTGGTGCTGGCGACTGGCGGCCGCGCGCGCCTGCTGAACTGCGAGGGCGCGGACCTCGCCGGCGTCTTTACCCTGCGCGGCATCGACGACTCGGTGGCATTGCGCGCGGCCATGCTAGCCGGGCGCAACCTGGTCATCGTCGGCGGCGGCTATATCGGGCTGGAAGTGGCGGCCGTCGCGGTGAAATCCGGCATGGCCGTCACCCTCATCGAGGCGGCGCCGCGCGTTTTGGCGCGGGTGGCCGGACCCGAGATTTCGACGTTCTACGAGCAGGTGCACCGCGACGCCGGCGTGGTGATCCACACCGGCCTGACCGTGACCGCGCTGCTGCCCCAGCCGGGCGACCCGTCCCGGGTAGGAGAAGTGGTACTCGGCGACGGCACGACGATCGCGGCCGATGCCGTGGTCGCCGGCGTGGGTCTGATCCCGAATACCGAGCTGGCCGCCGAGGCCGGGCTGCACGTGGATAACGGCATCTGGGTCGACGAATATTGCCGCACGGAGGATCCCCAAGTGCTGGCCATCGGCGATTGCGCCAACCACCCATGCCCCTTCCTGGGCCGCCGGGTGCGGCTCGAATCGGTGCCCAACGCGCTGGAGCAGGCACGCGTCGCCGCCGACACGATGGCCGGCAAGCTGGTGCCCTACGCCGCCGTCCCCTGGTTCTGGAGCGACCAGTACGACCTGAAGCTCCAGGCCGTGGGGCTGGCGGATGGCTACGAGAACGCCGTACTCCGCGGCAGCTACGCCGCCCGCAGCTTCCTGTTGTTCTACCTCAGGGACGGCATTGTGCTGGCCGCCGACGCAGTGAACCGGCCTGGCGAATTTCTCGTCGCCCGCCGCCTGGTCGGCGCCGCGGTCCGCGCGGACGCGGCCGCTTTGGGCGACGCGACAATCCCCCTAAAGAGCTTGATTCCCGTGGCGGCGTAACCGCACCGCCCTTAACCGCTTCATATTTTGTTCCTGGCATCCTCAAGCGAATGGGTGCCACCTTGGCCGTCGCCATATCAGTGCTGTTGTTCGTTCCGGTGCTGGGCGCACTCGGGTGGCGGCAGCGCGGCCTGACGCAGCGCCTCGCGGCGGCGGAGGCGCGGCGCGGCGAGCTGGTCAGGCTCGCGCGCATGACCGCGAGCGACCTGCGCGGCCCGGCGCTAGGTCTGCTGGGAAATTCCGAACGTGCCCCCGCCGAGTTGAAACCCTCGCTGGTCGGCGTGTGCCGCTACCTGCTCGATCTGGCGGAAGCCCTGTTGGACCAGACGGAGGAGCCGGGAACGCCGCGCCGGCTGCGCGACGAGATCGTCCAGTTGGGATCTCTGCTCGATTTCGTCGTGGCGCAGGTTGCCGCACAACTAGGGCCGGGCCGCCGCGTCTGGCGGCTGGCGGAAACCTTGCAGGGAATCACGCTCAGGGCCGACCGGCGGGCGCTGCACCAGGTGCTGCTGCGCGTGTTGACTGGCGCTGCCCTCAGCACCGGCGACGGCGATTGGATCGAAGTCTCGGCCAGCGTGATCGAAGGAAGGTGGGTCCTGGCGGTGGTCGATGAGGGCGCCGGCCTGCCGGTGCCCAAGACGGCCGGCAGCGGCGTGGAGACCAGAGGATTGGGTGTCGGCCTCGCCCTGGCCAGGCAACTCATGCAGGCCCACGGCGGCGAACTGGCACTCGAATCGACCGCCCGCGTAGGCACCCGAGCCCTCGTAAGCCTCCCTGCCGACCGCCTGCTAAACCCCTAAAAAAGACAAGAGTTTTTTGGTTCTCTTTTTAAAAAAAGAACACTTCCTTTCTGCTTTCCTCCCCTATACCCGCCCAGGTCCGCAAGGGGGGAAACATGCTCATTCTAATTCTAGGTATCGTGGTGTTCCTGGGCACCCACACGCTCACCACCCTTCGCGAAACCCGTGCCGGCCTGATCCGGCGCGTCGGACCCGGTCCCTTCAAGGGCCTGTATTCCGTGGCGGCCCTCGCCGGCTTCATTCTGATCTGTGTCGGATTTTCCCGTTATCGGGCGGAGGGATGGGTCCAACTCTGGACGCCGCCGCACGCTGCAAGACACGTGACCATTTTGCTCATGTGGTTTGCTTTCGTGGCTCTGGCCGCAAGCGGGCGCAAGCCGGGCCGCATTCGCGGATGGCTGCGCCACCCGATGCTGGTCGCCGTGAAAATCTGGGCGCTGGCGCATCTGCTGGCCAACGGCGATCTGGGCGGCATGGTGCTGTTCGGGTCGTTACTGGCCTGGGCGGTTTATGACCGGATTGCGGTCAAGCGGCGCGGCGATTTGGGCGCGCCGCGCATACCTGGCTTTACCCGCGCCGACGCCATTGCGGTCGGTGGCGGAACGATCGCTTACGCGGCCATGATTTTCCTGCACCCCGTGCTGATCGGGGTGCCGGTTATTGGAGCGTGATTTCTGAGGGCGGGCTTCAGCCCACTAATTCCAAGTTAGAGCATTTTCAGCCTGACTGGAATCGCCCGATGGAGACGCCCAACTTGAGGCTGATACAAATGCTCGGCAGACAACAACCTAGAGCGGCCCGACGGGCACCCGACAATGTTCCAGTCAGGCTGAGGCCGCTCTAGAAAAAGCAGGACGTATTTCTTTTTGAAAAAAGAAATAAAAAGCTTTTGCTCTTAACTAGGGTACTATTTTGAACACGGGGCCGTAGGCTGTTCCGCCGTAGATCGTGCCGTCTTTGGCCGCTACGAGATTTCCGGTGGGTTGGCCGCCATCGCCGTTGTTGGCAAAGCCATGCACCAACGTGAATGTGCCCGAGGGCGTGATGCTGAACACGGTGCCGTAATTGTCAGCGCCGCCCGACCGCGTCGTGCCGTATAGCTTGCCGTCGGAATCGATCAGCAATGGGCTGTTCGGATAGTAACCGTCAGTGCCGCCGGTAAAGTCATACAGCACCGAAAATACTCCCTTGGCGCTGATCATCCAGATCGCCCCGGGAAAATTCGTGCCGTTCTGAATGAACGTGGTGCCGTACACATTCCCGGCACTGTCCACCACCGGCGCCTGGTAAGGCCACTCCCCATCGTTGCCGTTCTGAAATTTGTAAATCGTCTGCAAGCCGCCGCTCTTCGTGAATTTCCACACGGAGCCATTCGGATTGCCGCCATAGCCCATGCCCACCGTCGTGCCGTACACCGCGCCGGATTTCCCCACCGCCACGCCGGAAAACGGGCAATGACCGTCATTGTCGCTCAGGAAATTATACATGATCTTGTAGGCGCCGTGGTGCGCCATGTTGAACAGAATGCCATTGTTGTTGGGCGCGCCCATCGCGGTGGTGCCGAGAAGATCGTTATGCAGTCCGAGCGTAGGCCCCTGCATCGGGTCGCCGCCGTCGTTGGCGCCACCGAACGGATGCGGCGTGCTGAACACGCCACTCGCGGAATATTCCCACAGCGTGCCCCCGTCGTTGACGCCGCCGCTCGGCGCCGTCCCGTACAAATTGCCAAATGGGTCGAGCGCGAGCCGGGCATTCGGCGTGCTGCCGTCAGTACCCGCGTTAAAGCTATGCAGCAGCGTGTACTTGCCCTTGGTCGACAGGCTGAACAGCGTGGCGGGGCTGGTAGAGGGCACGGTGCCATACAAAAGGCTCCCCTTGACGGCGCCGATTTGCGCGCCGCCCGGCACGTTGGCGATAGTCGAGAAACTTGCCGCGGAGGCGCCGGTCGCGACGGGCAAAAGCGCTGCCAGTGTGGCAAGAGCGCGCGTGGGACCAGCATTTCGCATCGAGGTTCGGCTCCGTCCAAGGGTGGCGCACTATGGCCTGGCGGAAACTAAGTCACGATCTTGCGAGCCCGTAAAGGTAGCGCAAAGACGCCCGAAGGTGGACCAGATTGTTGGCGCTTAAGCCCCGCATGCCATCGGTCAACGATATACGTGCGCTCGGCTCATGTCCATCCAGGAAACTACGCAAACATGGCGTCGATTTCAGCCTGCCCCTGATCTGCCTCACTCGACGCCACAGTCGGCGCCTGAGGCGGAAAAACCGGCGTCGCGTCACCGGCGCCCGCCTTCATGCCGGACAACGCACTCTCGACATGCCGGAGATGCTCGATGGCGCGTCGCAGCCGCTGACCGGTTAAATCCTGAAAAGCGCAGGCCTCGAATATGGCGGTGATCAAGGCGTTGATCGTCGCCATCATCTGACGATCGGGCAATGCGGTGCGCAAACAATCGCTGATCGCCTCCGCCGCCTCCATAATCTGGTTGGCCGCCGCCTCGGTGGTCTGCACCACGGTCTCCAACTCGATGCCGCTGTTGGGGGTGGTGACGCTCGGCGCGGCGATCATCTGCGCCACCTGTTCGTGCAACTTGCCTAGCTGATCGGATAGATTGTCCTCCGACAGCCCGAGCAACTGGGTCGCACCATGCACCTCGACGCTCACTTCGCTGATCCGCCGGTCGAGGAAACACCGCAGGTCGGCAAACAGCGGCGACATTTCCTCGCGGATCGCCGCGCGCAAGGTGGACTCGGAGGTTTGCATGGCCGTCAGCCTACCGCCGGAAGGTTGGACAGGTCCTAACGCCACCCAACTTTCCCGCCAGATTGCCCCCGCCGCCCGCCACCTCTAGAGAGTGCCGCCCCGCCCCACCGAAGCGGCGGCCAATCACCAGCCCCGGAGACCCTCTTTGGCCAGTTACCAATATGTCTATGTCATGAAGGACCTCACGAAGGCCTTCCCCGGCGGCCGCGAAGTGTTCAAGGGCATTACGCTGAGCTTCCTGCCCGGCGTGAAAATCGGCGTCCTCGGCGTCAACGGCGCCGGCAAATCCACCCTGCTCAAAATCATGGCCGGTATCGAGACCGAGTATGGCGGCGAGGCCTGGGCCGCCGACGGCGTGCGCGTCGGCTATCTCGCCCAGGAACCCCAGCTCGATCCCACCAAGAATGTCGCTGAAAACGTCGCCGAAGCCTTCGGCCCGCTGAAAGCTGCGCTCACCCGCTTCAACGCCATCTCGGAAGAATTCGCCGAGCCGATGGACGACGAAAAGATGAACGCCCTGCTTGCCGAACAGGCATCCCTGCAGGAAAAAATCGACGCCGAGGACGGCTGGGATCTCGACCGCCGCATCGAAATCGCTCTCGACGCCCTACGCTGTCCGCCGCCCGACGCGGACGTCACCAAGCTCTCTGGCGGCGAAAAACGCCGCGTCGCCCTCTGCCGCCTGCTGCTCGAAAAACCCGACCTCCTGCTGCTGGACGAGCCGACCAACCATCTCGACGCCGAAAGCGTCGCCTGGCTGGAAAAAACGCTGCGCGACTTCCAGGGCACGGTGATGATCATCACGCATGACCGTTACTTCCTCGATAACGTCACCAACTGGATCCTGGAAATCGAACGCGGCCGCGGATACCCGTTCGAAGGCAATTACTCCTCATGGCTGGCGCAGAAACGCAAACGCCTTCAGCAGGAGGAAAAGGAAGAAAGCGCCCGCCAGCGCGCACTCGCCGCCGAAGCGGAATGGATCGGCTCCTCGGCCCGCGCGCGCCAAACCAAAAGCCGCGCGCGCATTCAGAAATACGAGGAAATGCTTCAGAAAAGCCAGGAACAGGTCACCAGCGTCGCCGAAATCGTCATTCCGCCCGGTCCGCGCCTCGGCGGCATCGTCATCGAGGCGGAACAACTGCGCAAGGCCTACGGCAACCGCCTGCTCATCGACGAACTGGATTTCAAGCTGCCGCCCGGCGGCATCGTCGGCGTCATCGGCCCCAACGGCGCCGGCAAAACGACGTTGTTCCGTATGATCACCGGCACCGAACACCCCGATGCCGGCCGCCTCACGGTCGGCGATACGGTCAAGCTCGGCTACGTCGACCAAAGCCGAGACAGCCTGGACGCCACCAAGACCGTCTGGGAAGAAATCTCCGGCGGCACCGACGTGATCTATCTCGGCAAACGTGCGGTCCCCAGCCGCGCCTATGTTGGCGCCTTCAACTTCAAAGGCTCCGACCAGCAAAAACGCGTCGGCATCCTGTCCGGCGGCGAACGCAACCGCGTCCATCTCGCCAAAATGCTGAAGAGCGAAAGCAACGTCATCCTGCTCGACGAACCCACCAACGACCTCGACGTCGATACGCTGCGCGCCCTCGAGGAAGCGCTCGAAGACTTCGCCGGCTGCGCCGTCATCATAAGCCACGACCGCTGGTTCCTCGATCGCCTGGCCACCCATATCCTCGCCTTCGAAGGCGACAGCCACGTGGAATGGTTCGAGGGGAATTTCCAGGCCTACGAAGAAGACAAGCGGCGGCGGCTGGGGGCGGATGCTACCGAGCCGAATCGGATTAAATATCGGCCGTTGGCGCGATAAGAAAGGAACTAGTTCCTTTTTGAAAAAAAGAACCAAAAAACATTTATCTTGTGAAAGCTAATGATCCAGTTGCACACTGGACGCCTAACTTTGCGGCCGGTTAACGCGGTGGATATTCCCGATTTGATCAGGATAAAGGGTAATCCTTTGGTGTTCGGGCAAATGCTCGGCGGCGTTCGTTCGCCCTGGCAGGTTACCGCGGAGCTAGCCGAGGATATCGCCACCTGGGGGCGCTTCGGCGCCGGCATGTTTGCCATCCGTGAACGCGCAACGTTCCAGGGCATTACCGGCCTGCACGACCGCCCCGACGGCCGCGGCCTCTCACTTCGCTTCGCCGTCTGGCCCGACACACGCGGCCGCGGCATCGCCCGCGAAGCCGCCAGCGCCGCGCTGCGCCACGCCCACGACCGCGTCGGCATCCCCCGCATCATCGCCGTCGCCCGCGAAGACAATTTCGCCTCCCGCATGATCCTCGGCGCCATCGGCATGCGCGAGCACGATGCCTTCCTGCGTGCCGGACATGTCATGCTGATTTATGAAAGTGTTGTCGCCTGAAGAAACAAAAAACCTTTAGCGTATGACTAACCGGCGGAAAACACGCCATCGTCAGAACGGAGCAAAAGTTTTTTGGTTCTTTCTTTCAAAAAAGAACTGCTTTCTTACTATCACTCCGTATAGCGGACCGAAGCTTGCAATGCGGTGGTGAGAAAGCTGTTCAGCGCTGCGGTCAGTTGCGCGGTGTTTTCTGCCTCTATGTAATAGGTGCTGAGGTTGTTCGCGTCGGTTGCCGACGAACATGCCTGCAGATTGGCGGCGATCGAACCACTGCCGGTGCCCTCCGCCCACGAAATCATGTTGGCGAGGTAAAATTGATGCATCACCGGATAATACGTCGTATAGGCGACATACACCGTGTAGCCCATGTTCTTGAACGTCTGGCACATGCTACTTGGCATGGCATCCCGCACACCGGTATATGGGTCGTCCTCCACGCCGTCGGTAATCAGGAACAATACCTTGCGCGGCTTGGTCGCGCTGCTGCCGTCGCCGGCGGCGGTGACATAATTCGCCGCGAGGTACGACATCGATTCCTGCACCGCGGTGTCGTCGTTGTTGGCATTCGCCATTGCAGAAACCGCCGGTTGTATGCCGGTGTCGGTGTAAATACCGCTCTTCGGCGTCGGCGGCGCGCCGACATCGGCGATCGCTGTCGTAAAGTCGCTGCCCGCCTCGCAGCCGAAGGCCTTCGGCGTGCAATTCAGACCGGGATAAATCGGCAGCAGCCCAGCGTTGAACGTGTATATGCCGACACTCAGATTGTTGACGTCGCCGAGATTGTCCGCCTGCATGGCGGTCAGCACCTGGTTGGTCGCCACCTTCAGCACATCCAGCCTTGTCGTCACGCCTTGCACACGCGCCATGTGCCACATATCGTTGCCCAGGCCGGCCTGTTTGGAATTGTCCCAGTGGCACGCAAAAGCGCAGGGGGCGCCGGCATACGCCGGGTTGCCCTTCACTTTCGGGCAGGCCTGCGTCGTTACATACGGGGTGGCGTATGACGCGGTTGGCGTGGCCGTCACCAGATTGGCGTTCTTGTAATAGGTCATCGGCGTCGCCAGGGCGCCGTCGTATTTGGCAGTCCCCCATTGATACTGGTAATCGCCGTAGTTCACCGAACTCTGGCTGCCGTAAACGCCGTTTGTCTCCGTATATTCGTTGGACGCATCGCACGGCGAATACTGCATCAGCGTCTGCATGTCGGCGTTGGTCGCGCCGATCTGCATGGACGACGAATTGTCCAGCATCATCACCACTTCCAGATACGGCGCGGTCTGAATTTGCGCGGCCTGGGTAACGCTGATCGGATAGCTGGCGAAGTCGAACAGATGCCCCAGCAACGACTTCACGGTGCCGCTATAGGTGACGGTCGCCGTGAATGTCGTGCCGCTTTGCACCACATTTGCGGAAAAATTGGTCTGCTGCAGGCCGCTGAAGCTCAGGCCGTGGCCGAGCGTCACGTTGAACCATTGCTTGCCGGACGCATCGCCCTCGGCGATATAATTCGGATCTTGCTTGAGATACGCGGCGTTCGCCGTCTTCACCGCATTCAGCGCCGCCGAACTTTCGGCGAGCGCCAGCGTGGCATAGGTTTCGTTCCAGACACCGAAATCGATCGCCAGCCCCACCAGGCCAAGCACCGGTATGGCAATGCTGGCAAACAGCACTGCCACCGCGCCTTTTCGTTCGGCAAGCGCCACCGGCACACCAAACTTCAATGTCGTCAATTTCGGTATCAAATGTCGCATTGCCAAACTTCGCAGTCTACGGAACGTTGCATGTCACCACGTTGCCGGTGCCACCCGTGGTGTTCAGGGAGGTAATCTCATCCAGGCCACCGACCGGCGCCGCCACCGACGCGGACGCGTAGAACGTCCTGGATTTCAAAAATAATGGAAAATACGGCGTGAATGTATATTGCACGTCCACCACGATTTGCGGCGCCACCGTCATCGCGCTGCCGCCGTTTGCCAGGTTGGGATCGGCCATCACCGTATATTGCGCCGCGGTATCGGGAAATGCCGCCACCGAAGCGTCCATCTGGCAGGGACGATATATGCCTTGCGTCAATTGCGATCCGCCCGCGGAAAGATAGCTGCTCCAAAGCACATAGGCGCTCTGCGCGCCGCAGCCGGTTGCCTGCGTACAGATCGGATAGAACGGCACCTCGCTCAGGGTCACCGCGAAACTGCCAGGATAAAGCCCACCGCCATTGCCGAGATTGAGCCCCGGAATGACGGCGTAGATCGTGCTCATCGCCTTCTGCATCTGGTCGGCGGTGAGCTCGCTGGACAGCTGATTGGTGTCCGGATCGGTGTACACCGACAGTTTCTCGGCGTTTTCGGCGATCGCGCTGGCAGCGTTGTGGACTTGCCGCCAGATCAGCAGGGCGCGCGCGCCATCGACCCCCAACATCGTCATGGACAGCAGCGCAGGTGCGACCAGCGAGAATTCCAGCGACGCATGACCGCCGCGCGCATGCAATGCGGCGGCCGTAGCGCGCGCGGCGCCCAATCGTCTTTTTAAAATCCTCTTCAACATCCTTGGGCGCCCTGGCCGAATTCTTCGTTGACGAAGCCCGAGGCCGCATAGCTCGCGTGCACCCGCTGCGCGGTGTTGACCGGCGACGGAACCGAAAAGCTCGGCACCAGCATGCCAAGAAAGGTCGGGCTCAAATAATACGCCTGCAGCACCATCAACTGGCCTGGGCTACCGGTGCACACGGCGTTGTTCGATGACGTAATGGCCGCCAGCGTCAGCGGGTTGGCCGCCATATAGGTATAAAAATTCTGCCCCGTCCCGCTCGGTATGGAGGTGACACTCACATAAAGCTGGCCGCAATCCAGCATGTGCCCAAGCGCCGGGCAAACCGCGCTCGCCACCCATGCGGCCACCGACTTGCCGGACACGTAACCCTGCGAGCTGCCAACCTGCACGCTGCGTGCCGCGGTTTGCACCGCGCTATCCAGTGCTGCCTGCACGAAAAAATCGTAGCCGGCCTCCAGGGTCCCAAGCAGGAGCAGGCACAGCGGTACCGACAAGAGCGCGAATTCGAGCGCCGTGACGCCACGCCGGTCGGCCCTACAAGGGCGCACTTGCTTGCCGCCGAGCTGGCGGCAGCCATGTTCATACATCCGAGAGCCATACAAAATAAATTTCGTTTGGTTTTTTATAACGCGCCGACGGGATCGTCAAATCAAAAATTGGAAAAAACATAAATTTCTGTACACGAAAACGTGATCAGCCGGCGTCAGTTGTATCACTAATCATATTTTCTATCATGAATAGAGTGGTGGGGAATTTTTTGCGGCAGTATAAGAAAGAAGGAGTTCTTTTTTGAAAAAAAGAACCAAAAAACTTTTGCCTGTTTGAAGGTGCACCCCACCAAGATACCGCACGTTTTGGTTCTTTATTTAAAAAGAACTACTCTTTCTCCTTACTCCCCCGAAATCGGCGGCGCTGCTATCGGCCTCCAAAACGCCACCGCAACACCAATACCTATCGCCGTGCACAGCATCGAGGAAGGAAAGAACGACCCCAATATGTCCTGCGTGGGCGCCGGACTGCACCCGGCCGGAAGCAGCAGAACCAGGTTGGAAGAAGGAAGAACGTTCTTTCCTGAAGAAAAGAACCAAAAGACTTTTGCTCTTGATGCAATCACAGACTTATCGGCCATGTTACCAACCTTTGTGCAGGCGCACAGGCAAAAGTCTTTTGGTTCTTTTCTTCAGAAAAGAACATTCTTCCTTCTTTGCCAACGCGATCACCGTATCAGATTTTCCTTCGCGAGGTCGACAAGCTCCCTCCCGCGGCCATCCATGACCGCGCGCATCATGAAAAGTCCGAAATGGTGTGCCTCGTCGAAGGTTGTCACCGGGGGCATTACCAGTTCCTGGCGGGCGGTGACAACATCGAGTAGCGCCGGACCGTCATGCGCGAGAAATTCGGCAATTGCGGCCTTCAAATCCTGCGGCTTTTCGACCCGGATTGCTTTAATCCCCATGGCCTCGGCCATGGCGGCGAAATTCGGGTTCTTGAGATCGCACCCGACATCGACGAAACCACCCGCCTTCATCTCCAGCTCGACGAACCCGAGCGTGCCGTTGTTGAGCACGATAATTTTCACCGGCAGCCCGGTCTGAATGAGCGTGACGAACTCGCCCATCATCATCGTAAAACCGCCATCTCCCGAAAATGAAATAACCTGGCGCTTCGGGAAGGCGGCCTGCGCGCCGATCGCGTGCAGCATGGCGTTTGCCATCGAGCCGTGATTGAACGACCCGACGATCCGGCGCTTGCCGTTGACCTGCAGATAGCGCGCGGTCCATGCAATCGGTGTCCCGACGTCACAGGTGAAAATGGCATCGTCATTCGCCAGTTCGCTCACCAGCCGCGTGACATATTGCGGATGAATGAGATGGCTGTGCGGCCGGCTCTCCGCGAGTTCATCAAGCTGCCGGCGCGCGGATTTATATTCGTCGAGCGACTCCTTGAGATGTGTGTCATCGGTTTTCGCGTCGATCAGCGGCAGCAGGTCGTCCAGGGCGTGCTTGACGTTCCCGATCACGCCCAAATCGAGCGGGCACCGGTTGCCCAGGGCTTCCGGCCGGATATCCACTTGGGCCACGAGGGCGCCCTCCGGATAGAATTGCCGGTATGGAAAGTCGGTGCCCAGCAGCAGCAAGGTGTCGCAATTCTTCATCGCCTTGTAGCCCGACGCGAAGCCGACCAGGCCGGTCATGCCGACATCATACGGATTATCGTATTCCAGAAACTCCTTGCCCCGCAGGGAATGTACGATGGGCGCCTGCAGCTTTGCCGCAAGCGCCACCACCGCGTCATGCGCCCCATCGCAGCCCGCACCGCACATCAAGGTGACGCGTGCGCCCCTGTTCAGCAGGTCCGCCAGACGCTGCGTATCCGCAAGAGCCGGCCGTATGACGGGCTTGTTGGGAAACAACCAATGCGGAACCTTCGCGGCCTGAGGCTGCAACGCCACATCGCCCGGCATGACGACAACAGCCACGCCACGCCTTGCAACGGCGACGCGTATCGCGCGCTGCAGGATCTGCGGCAGAAGTTCCGGACGCGAGACGAGCTCGACATAATGCGCGCATTCCTTGAACAGAATTTCCGGATGCGTGGCCTGGAAATAATCAAGGCCGATTTCCGTGCTCGGAATATGCGCGGCAACGGCCAGAACGGGAACGCCACTACGATGACAGTCGAACAAACCATTGATCAGGTGCAGATTGCCCGGCCCGCAACTGCCGCAGCAGACGGCCAGTTCGCCGGTAAGATGCGCCTCCGCCCCCGCCGCGAACGCCGCGCTCTCCTCATGCCGCATATGGATCCATTCAACCGACTTCAGGCGCCGCAAGGAATCGGTAAACCCGTTCAACGAATCTCCCACAACGCCATAGACTCGCTTGACGCCGGCCTGATGAAGCGTCTCGGCAAGGTAGTCCGCAGTCGTTCGCATGGCGCATCTCCTGGGTTGAATTGTTATTGTTTGAGGGTCGCTACGGAGACGGGGACCGGGCCATTAGCCTTCGCAACGAGAGCGAAAATTCTTGCTTATAAACGCGCTAGGATGGCGGTGGTCATTTCACTTGTCGTTGCTTCACCGCCCAGGTCGCGGGTGCGGACTTTATCGGTGACGACTGTGGCATGAAGGGCGGCACGGAGACGATCGCCCGAGCGCCGCAGGCCAGCGTGGTCCAGCATCAGGGCGCTGGCCATGAGCAGGGCGACGGGGTTGGCCAGGCCCTTGTTGGCAATGTCGGGCGCCGAGCCGTGCACCGCCTCGAAAATGGCGGCGTGGGCGCCGATGTTGGCGCCGGGCGCCAGGCCCAGACCGCCGATCAAGCCCGCAATGAGATCGGACAGGATGTCGCCAAACAAATTGGTGGTGACAATGACGTCGAATTGCCACGGGTTGAGCACAAGCTGCATGGCGCATGCGTCCACGATGCGATCATCCATCGCCACGCGGCCCTCATATTCATGCGCCATTTCGCGGCCGGCATCGAGGAAAATCCCCGTCAGCGCCTTCAGGATGTTCGCCTTGTGCACCACGGTCACCTTCTTGCGGCCGTGCGCGACGGCGTACTCGAAGGCAAACCGCAATATCCGCTTGCAACCCGCCTTGGTGTTGAAGCCGCCGGAGAAGGCAACCGCCTTTGGATCGTCCTCGATCGGCAGGTAATGTTCGAACGCGGCGTAGAATCCCTCCAGGTTTTCGCGCACCAGAACGAGGTCGATGTTTTCGTAGCGCTGCCCGGGAATGAGCGTGACCGCGGGGCGCAAATTGGCATAGAGCTCGAAGTGCTTGCGCAGCTCGACATTGACGCTCTTGAAGCCACCACCCACCGGCGTGGTGAGCGGCCCCTTCAGCGCCAGCCTGGTGCGCCGGATGCTGTCCAACGTTGCCGGCGGCAGCGGGTCGCCATGCGTGGTAATGGCGGCCATGCCGGCCGGCTGCTCGTCCCAGGCGAACGGATCGCCAAGGGCGGTGAAAATGGCCCGCACACTCTGCATGATTTCGGGGCCGATGCCGTCGCCGGGGATGAGCGTGGCGGGGATTTGAGTCATGGGGCGGTTCCGTTACAGCCTGGGGTGGTATCGGGCATGGATTCTTCGGGATAAGGAAGTAGTTCTTTTTTGAAAAAAGGAACCAAAGAACTTTTGCTCTGTGCGGGTCGGAACATGCGCCCCGTTCGCGGCAGCGAGGCTATTTCGTTCGCTGTGGCAGCCGCATTGCTGATCATGTGGACGAACGTCAGCCTGCAGCTGATGCAGGCGGACCAGGTAACCACATTACGCGCCATGGGTAGCTTCTGGCCATCCGGCGCCGCGGCGAATCATGGACTTGATCCTTACGGCCCATATCCCCTGGTTCCGCAGACTTTCTTCCGCCCGCTGGTGCCGCGGGAAGCGGCGCCGGGCACGCGCGACATAAACCTCAATCCGCCGGCGTTGCTGCCGCTGTTCCAGTTTACGGCACTGTTTGATCCGCGCGCATTGCTCGGTCCATGGGTGGCCGCCAACGCGGCGATTGTTATCCTGACGAGCTTGTTGCTTATGTGCGCGGCGGCAAAGCCGTTGCGATGGTGGCAGATATTTTGCGCCCTGCCGATGTCGCCGGTCCGGGATACGATCTGGCTGGGACAGATCTATGGCGTGATGCTGTTATGCGCGGCGCTCGGCTGGTTCGCGCTGACGCGCCAGCGCTCCATTGCAGCGGGCATCGCCATTGGCGTTCTGGCCGCGATAAAGCCGAATTCATCATATGGCCGGCGTTTCTACATTGGCAGCAGTTCTTCGGCGCGCTGGTGCCTTTGCTACCGGTGTGCATCGTGTTGTGGCATGGCCTGACCTTTGGCGATCAAAAACCCCCAAGCGGGGCAGAGGGAACTTAAAGAGCAAAAGTTTTTTGGTTCTTTTTTTCAAAAAAGAACTGCTTCTTCTTGCTTTCCTAAAACGGCTTCAACAACCGATCGATATAATCCAGCTCCTCCCGCCGCCTCTCCCGGTCCGCCCCCCGGCGGCGCAACTCCTCCTGGATCTCCCGGCTGCGCAACTGCTCGCGTTCGTCCGGCACGTGAACTGAATTATCGTCAGCCGCCCGCCCGCCGACGCCTTGTTTCAACGGGCGGCCGAGCGGGTCGTGCTGGCCGTCTGAGTCTTCGCCGCCCATACCTTCGTCTTCGCCTTGCTCGCCGGGGTCGCGGGCGCCGGGGATGACGGCCATTTGGGCGTTTTCGTCGCGCTGGCGCTGCATTTGCTGGCCGCCTTTGCGCAGGTCGTCGATGGCTTTTGCTTCGGCGCCGTGGGCTTCGGGCTCCTGGCCTTGGGTGAGCGCGTCGGTGGCGGCTTGCATGTCGCGGCTGGCGTCGTCGAGCGGTTTGGGCACCTGGCCGCCGCCGGCGTGGAGCGCGCCTTTCAGGGCTTCGACGGCCTGGCGCAGGGCGCGTTGCGTGGTGGCATCCTGGCCGCGTGATTCCTCCTGCGCCTCCATCTGGTCGGCGTCGGGTGGCGGGGGCGGCAGCAGGCCTTGGAAGGACTGGAACGGGGAGGGGGCGGGGCGGGGCGCGCGGGCTTCGGCGCGGTCCATCAGGCCGGCTTCGCGCTGCACCATGTCCTGCACGGCGCCGGATTGCTTGCGGGCTTCCTGTTGCGCCTTTTCGGCTTCGCGGGCTTCCTGGGGCGACAGGATTTTTGCCTTGCCCAGTTTCTGCAACATGTTTTCCAATTGCTGCATGCGCTGTTCGGCGTCGGCGGTGCGGCCTTCGCGGGCGGCTTTTTCCATGGCCTGGATCATGCGGTCGATCGAGGGGGCGGTGAAGTGTTGCGTGGAAGGATCGAATTTCGGCAGCTTGCCGTCGTGCATCGCCTGGCGGGCCATGTCGTTGAGGCGTTGTTGCAGAGCCTGGCGCAGCTTTTCGATTTGTTTCGCCAAATCGCCTGCGGACAATTTGCCCTGGCGGTTTTCCTGCATGGCGCGTTTCAGCGCCTCCACGGCGTCATCGAGCGCCTGCTGCGACATCTCCGGCAGCGCGCCGTCGAGTGCGAGGGCCAGGATCCACAGGCGCCGTTGCGCTTCGGAGACGACGTCGCCTGCGTTCTTTTCGCGCAACAGGTCGGCGATGGTGACAGTGTTGAGATACACGCCGGCATGGCCGGCGAAGGCGCCCGGTGTTTGCGAGAGCGAATCGATGTCATCGGCCGCGTCGTCGGGTGTCTCCTCACGCAGGGCGAGGCGGCGGCGCAAATCGGCGATGGCGCGGGCGAGGCCGTTCTTGAAGTCGCGGGCAGGCAGGGTGAAGCGGGCCGGGTCGCTCTGCCCGGTCTGGCCGGAGACGTCACGGGCGGACAGGCGGGCTTCCATCTCGACGCCGGCGTAGGGGTTGGGCGACAGGTCGGTGAGCAGCGCGCCGTGCGCGTCCTTAGGAGTGCCGGGCAGCGGGATGGGGAGCGTAATGGGCGGTAGGTTCGGGTGGCCGGCGGGGCGCAAGGTCGCGGTGAGGCCGGCGACGCCCCAGCGCTGCGAGGTCTGCCAAGGGATTTTGGTTTCGAGCGATTTGGCGGCGCGGCCGGGGGGTTGCGGAAAGCTCACGGCGGGCGGGTCGTTCGGCAGAACCTTCAGGTCCCATCGCACGATGGTGCGGAAGAGACGGGAGATTTCGATGGTGCCGCTGCGGCCGAGGATGGCGGTGGCCTGCCAGCTTTCTTCGCCGAGTGTCGCGAACTTGATCCTGCCATTTGGGCCGGTCAGATGCGGCGAGAAGCGGCCGCCGGTGAGGCTGACGTTCAGTTTGGAGCCCGCCGGCAGCGTGACGTGGCCGCCTACGGCCGGCAGAAAAATCGGCGCCAGGCCGGTGTAGGCGGGCGGCTCGATCCAGGCTTGCAGCACCGGGGCGACGGCCGTGCCGCCGCCGACGCTGGGCAGGAACGCGGCGAGCAACCGTGTCGGCGCTCTGTCGCCGGCGGCAACGATGCCGGCCGCGAGCAGCAGAACCGCCAACACGCGCAACGCATACGGGTCCTGGCCGGACAGCGACACGAAGGGCGCAGCGAGGCGCAGTCTTGCGAGCGTAGCGGTGGCGCGGGCGCGGTGAACCTGCCAGAGCGCGGCCTGTCCAGGATCGGCCAACGCAGGCACATCATGCAGGACGGCGAAGGGGCGGTGTGCATGGCCGCTGTCACGCTCCAGACGTCGCTCGGCCTGGGTGGCGTCGGGCTTGCGCGGCGTTCCGCGGATCCGCGCCGGCAGCAAAATGACCGCGGCAACCGTCACGCCTAGGAATACGACAGGGGGGAGAACGCCCTCGGGAATAACGCCTAGCAGGGCCAAGCCGGCGGCGGCCGCCAATATCGCCCCGGCGGGCCACAGGCGGCGGACGCCGTATTCGGTCCAAAGGACTGCCTGGGCGGCAAGGCGCCAGGCTTCGAGACGGTTAAGAAGGAAGAAGGCCAAGGGGCTCTGCCCCCTAGACCCCCGACGGCGTGCCGCCGCTGTCGCTCGTGCTTCGCGGCTCTCACGAACCACGGTTCGGTACCAGTTCGGTGCGCCATAGGTCTTCGACAGCCTGCCTCGGCCGGATCAACGCGGCCGTTCCAGCGTCAACCATCACCTGCGCCGCCGCGGGCCTCGCATTATAGCTGGAACTCATCACCGCACCGTAGGCACCCACGTCCAATATGGCCACCAGGGAGTCATCCTCCAACGGCGGAATCAACCTGTCGTGGGCCAGAAAGTCACCGCTTTCGCACACCGGGCCGGCCATGTCGGCCGCCTCCGGCGCGGCCTGCAACGCAATGGGGCTCACCGGCACCACGCCGTGCCAGGCGCCGTACATCGCGGGCCTGGCCAGATCGTTCATCGCGGCGTCCACGATGTGCAAGGGGCGGACCATGCCGTGCCGCCGCGTGCGGATCACCCGCGTCAGCAGAATGCCGGCCGGCGCCGCGATCCAGCGGCCGGGCTCGATCGACAGCGCCAGGTCCAGGCCGGCGAAGGCGTTCGTGATGGTGGCCGCCCAGGCTTCCGGCAGCGGCACCGTCTCGTTGCGATACGGCACCGCGAGGCCACCGCCGCAATCCACCGTGTGCACGCCAAGCCCCTGGGCCCGCAGGGCGCGGACAAGCGCCGCCAGCTTGCCGTAAGCCGCGCGATACGGCGCGAGGGCAAGAACCTGACTGCCGATGTGCACCGCGAGCCCACGCAGGTCGATGCCGGGCAGTCGCGCCGCGTGTTCATACAGGGAGGGAATGTCTTGCAGGGGAATGCCGAATTTGTCGCCCTTGCGGCCGGTGCTGATCTTGTCGTGCGTGCCGGCGTCCACATCGGGATTGACCCGTAGCGCCACGGGAACGCGAACCCCTTCGGCCCGGCCCACATCGGACACAAGCTGAAGTTCCTCGGCGCTCTCCACGTTGATCTGGCCGAGGCGGCTTGCCAGTGCGCGTTCGAGGTCTTGGCGCGTCTTGCCGACGCCGGAAAACACCGTGCGGGCGGCGGGAAAACCGGCTTTTACGGCGCGCATCATCTCGCCGGCGCTGACGATGTCGGCGCCGAGACTCTCGCAGCGGAGCACGGCGAGCACGGCGAGATGGTCGTTGGCTTTCAGTGCGTAATGCACCGCGATGCCCGGAAAGGCCTGCGTCAGAAGCCGGGCGCGGGCGCGCAGCGTGCCGGCGCCGTAGACCCAGGTCGGCGTGCCGTGCTGTGCCGCGATGGCGGCGAGCGGCGCATCCTCCAACAGCAGGCCGTCGCGGACATGCATGCGCAGCGCCGGGCGCGCGGCGATCAGCGCGGCCGCATCGGGATCAGCCGCGGATGGCGTCACTTCGTGGGATAGAATTTGGGGTAGATGATCTTGTCCGCCGGCCCAGGCGGGGAGGGGTCGCCGATCTTGCCGCAGGCGGCCAGGCCGCAGCACAGCGCGAGCAACACCAGCAAAATCAGCAAGAGCGGGCATCTTGGAAGAATCCGGCTCACGCGAGGTCCCTTATCCATTGCGCCGCCTGGGCTGCGACGTTGTGCGGCGACGTGCCGCCATAGCTGGTGCGGGAGGCGACCGATGCAGCGACGCTCAGCACATCATACACCTCCGAAGTGATCCCCGGGTGTTCCACCTGCATCACGGCCAACGGCAGCGCGGCCAGGTCCACACCGTCCGCCTCGGCGCGGGCCACGAGGCGGCCGGTAACGTGGTGCGCGGTGCGGAAGGGCAGGCCCAGCACCCGGACCAGCCAGTCCGCGAGATCGGTTGCCGTGGAAAAGCCTTCGCCGGCGACGGCCGCCAGCCGGACGGCATCGGGGCGCATGTCACGCACCATGCCGGCGGTGGCGGCCAGCGTCAGGCTCAGCGAGGCGGCGGCGTCGAACACCGGCTCCTTGTCCTCCTGCATGTCCTTTGCGTAGGCGAGCGGCAAGCCTTTCATCACCGTCAGGAGGGCGACCAGGGCGCCGAGCACGCGACCGGTCTTGCCGCGCGCCAGCTCGGCGGCGTCGGGGTTTTTCTTCTGCGGCATGATTGAGCTGCCGGTGGTGAAGGCGTCCGACAGGCGGATGAAGCCGAAGGGCGCGCTGCACCAGAGGATGATTTCCTCGGCGAAGCGGGACAAATGCATGGCGGTGATGGCGGCGGCCGCGAGGAACTCGAGCGCGAAATCGCGGTCGGAAACGGCATCGAGCGAGTTGGCGGCGGGGCGGTCGAAACCCAGGGCGCGCGCGGTCATGTCGCGGTCGATCGGGAACGACGTGCCGGCCAGCGCCGCGGCGCCGAGCGGGCACACATTCAGCCGGCGCCTGGTGTCGGCCAGGCGGCCGCGGTCGCGGGCGAACATTTCGACATAGGCCAGAAGATGGTGGCCGAAGGTGACCGGCTGGGCGGTCTGCAAATGGGTGAAGCCAGGCATCGGGTCGGCGGCGTGCTCGGCCGCGCGCTGTGCGAGCGCGCGCATGAGGTCGCCCAGCTGCGCGTCGAGCCCGTCGATGGCGTCGCGCACCCAGAGGCGGAGGTCGGTCGCCACCTGGTCGTTGCGGCTGCGCGCGGTGTGCAACCGGCGTCCAGGCTCGCCGATGCGATCGGCCAGCCGGGCTTCGATGTTCATGTGGATGTCTTCGAGCGCGGCGTCGAACGGGAAGGTGCCGGCCTCGATCTCGGCCGCGATGTCGCGCAGGCCCGCGTCGATCTTTTCCTGATCCGCGGGGGACAGTATGCCCACATGGGCGAGCATGGCGGCATGGGCGCGCGAGCCCGCGATATCCTGCCGCCAGAGCGCGCGGTCGAACCCGATGGAGGCATTGATGCGCTGCATGATCTCCGCCGGCGCCGCGGCAAACCGGCCGCCCCATTGGGGGTTCGGCGTGATTTCGGGCGGGGCGGGGGAGGGTAAGTCGTGCATCTGAACCTGGGCCGGCGGGCCGTGCTGGGCGCGGCGGCGACCCTACTGTCCGCCCTGGCGGCACGCAATTCGGCGCGGGCCGAGGATGTGGAACTGCATTCGCCCGACAGCATCGTGCCGGTGACCCCGCCCGCCGCGCTGCCGGACATGAATTTGCACACGCTGGCGGGCGCCGACGTCGTGCTGAAAGCCTATTTCGGCAAGCCGATGGTGCTGAATTTCTGGGCGACGTGGTGCGTGCCCTGCGTCGCCGAGTTGCCGGAGCTCGACCGGCTCGCCGCCACGCCTGACATGACGGTTCTGGCGATTTCCGCCGACCGCACCGGCGCGGCCGCGATCGAACCCTTCCTGAGGAAGCACCCCCTCACGCATGCCGTGGTGCTGCTCGATCCGGCCAGCGACGCGGTTCACGCGGTGCAGATCGTCGGATTTCCGACCACGCTGATTATCGATGCGGGCGGGCGCCTGCGGGGACGGATGGAGGGGCCGGTGCAATGGAGTGTGGCAGCCGCGGCGGTGCGGCGGCTGACGGCGTGAAGAAGGCAAAATCAACGGTTTAAGGAAAGTAGTTCTTTTCTGAAGAAAACAACCAAAAGACTTTTGTCCATCGCCTGCACAACGGTCCGTGCCGTGGCGGATCGTTAGGGATTGCATCAAGAGCAAAAGTTTTTTGGTTCTTTTTTTCAAAAAAGAACTGCTTTCTTACCCTCGCCGCGCCATGCATACGGGCGCGAGCAGTGCGGAGTATGGTCCCGGCATGACCGAAAAAGATCACCCCCAGCAGATCAGGGCGCGGAAAATCGTCAGCCGCGCGGAGGCGATGGCGGACGCGGACGATTTTGAAGCCGGCCTGGCGTTGTTGCACCGGAAGAGAGAGAGTTTTTCCAGCGTCCCGCCGACCTTTGATGCCGCCATCGCCCGGCTGTCGCTGCTGGCCGGCAAACCCGAGGACGCCATCGATTATCTGGCCCGCGCCCAGGCTGCCGGAGGCGGCATCTTGGCGCCGGCGGCGCGGCTCACCTTGGCCGATGCGTTGCTGCACAGCGGGCAAGCCGAAGCGGCCGGTTGCGAGCTGAGCGCGTTGCAGGAAGCCGGGGAGCGAATTTCGCGCCGCGCCCATACCGCCGCCCTGGAGGCCTATCGCGTGCGGGCCGGGAACGATCTGGATAGCGGCCCGCCCACTCCCTGGCGCGTGCTGGCCCAGGCCGAGCACCTGGCGGAGATGAAGGACCAGATAGCCGCGCCCCGGTTGCTGGCCGCGCACCGCGGTAGATGGAAGGAGGTGCCGGAAGCCTACGATGCGGCTTTGTGTCGTCTGTCGCTCCGGTGCGGCGATCCGCAGGCGGGGATCGCCATCCTAACGCGCGTCCGCGACGAGGCGGCCGGCGGCGTGCCGGCCCTCATTCATCAAAGCCTGGGAACGCTGCTTTACAATGCCGGCGAAAGTGAGGCCGGATTGCAGGAGCTGAGCCTGGCCATCGACGGCGGCGCCGTCATCACGCGGGCGCGCCTGTTGACCGCCGTGGGGCATTATCGCAATGCGCTCGGCCGCGGCGAGCCGATCGATACGAGCTTTCCCAAGGGGCTGACCCTGGTCGATACCGAAAGGAAGCTGGTTTATCTCTCGTTGCCGAAGAATGCGTGCTCGTTGCTGAAGACAACGTTCGTCATGAACGGCAGCCATCGCGACACCTACCTGGCGGGACGCAGCGCGATCCACGATTTTTGCACCAAGCTCACCGCGGCGCCGCTCGACCGCGAGGCCATCAAGGGCGCGGATTATTTCCGCTTCGTTGTTCTGCGCGAGCCGATGCGCCGCGTGCTGAGTGCCTATCTCGAGAAGTTCGTGCGCAAACGCGGCATGCCGGGGCCGCCCATGCGCGAGCAGCAGATGGGCAAGACGATACGCGGCGCCCAGGCGCTGGCGGGCGTGCCGTACGACCCCAAGCGCTCCATCAGCTTCGAGGAGTTCGTGCGTTATCTAGCAACCGTGAGCGACGAGGAGTGCAATTCGCATTGGATGCCGCAATCGCGCAGCGTGGGAACCGACCTCAGCCTTTATAATCACGTCGGCAAGGTGGAGCGGCTGAAGGAAACGCTGGAGCTACTGCAGACGCGGTTTGGCTTCGTCGAGGTGACCCTGACCCGCCGCGATATGCCGCATCTGAAGCGCCACGTCGCCAAATTCAGCGAAACATCTTTATTGAAGAATCCTCATCGCGCCTTGCCCCATGAACTCGATGAATTCGAGGAGGGGCTGCCGGTGCCGGACGAGTTCTTCCCGCCGCACGTGCGGGAACTCCTGCAGCTTCGGTATGCCGCGGACGTGGCAATTTATACCCGCGCGTGAGGGGACGATCGGCAGGGCAAGGCAAGGAAGCCGTTCTTTTTTGAAAAAAAGAACCAAAAAACTTTTGCTCTTGGGCGGTATCGGACTGCGAAAATACTTGTCGATTGGAACTTGATGCCGGCAGCAGCGGTGGCTCTCAGTGCAATACCGAAAACGAAGTGGGAGCCACCGATGAACACAGGGTAGTAATTAAGCCTTTGATTTAACGCATTTCTTTCTTATCTCTTCATCTGTGGTTCCCTATTCTTCTCGTTCCGGGCCGAGTTGTTCGTGGCAATGAAAAATCCGCCGCATCCCGGCGAACTGATCCGGGATAGCCTGGCCGGATCCATCCGGACGCGCAAATGCAACGACTGGACAGGCAAGCCGAAGTGCGCTAGAAGGCCTTATTGCAACCTCAAGGCGGGAGATCACATGCGCGAATTGTCGCTTATTCCCGCCGTGCCGGGCCCGGCACGCTGAGAGCTCGGGCCGCCACGCGGCCTCGCTTTCATAACGACTGGCCGTCATAACACTCTGGTTGCAAAGGACCGGCACGCGCCGCTTTGGTGCGCCGGGCGCGAAAAATGTCCCGAAAATCGTCTTCCGCCGCACCCGACGAGGTGTTCGCCTTCCTGTTATCACATTGGGCGCGGCAGCGTGGCCTGGCTTGCGCCATTGTTGGCCTCATCGCCGTCGCAACGCTGGCGGATGTGGCCACGCCCATTTTCGCCGGCCAGCTCGTCGATGCCGTGGGCGCGCCCGCGGCGCGCGGCGGCGGGGCGGCCGCCTTGCGAGCGCTACTGACGCTGGGCGGGCTGGGGCTGCTGTCGGTGGTCACCTATCAGGTCGCGTTCCTCGGCATCGTGCGCTTCACGCTGCGCATGATGACGGACATCAAGGCCGAGGCGTTCGCGCGCGTGCAGGTGTTTTCCGCGGCGTGGCATGCCGACAGTTTTTCGGGGTCCGTGGTGCGTCAGATATTGCGCGGCGCCGGCGCGATCGATCCGCTGAACGACGTGGTGTTTTTCGGATTGCTGCCGATCAGTGTCATGCTGGTAGGCATCACCTGCGTGCTTGGCTGGCGTTGGCCGGTGTTGGGCGCGGCGGTCGCCGTCGGCAATTTTGCCTACGTGGCATTGGCGCTGACGCTGTCGATACGCTGGGTGGTGCCAGCGGTGGACCTGGCCAACCAATGGGACTCGCGCGTGTCCGGCGCTCTGGCCGATGCGGTGACATGCAATGCGACAGTGCGCGCATTCGGCGCCGAGGCGTACGAGTTGGCGCGCTTCGATCATGTGCTGGGAAGGTGGCGCGGCCGCACGCGGCGGGCCTGGCTGCGCGGCATGGGCAGCTATTCGGTGCAAAGCCTGTCGCTGGTGGCGTTGCAGGCGCTGATTTGCGGCACCGCGGTTCTGCTCTGGTGGCAGGGGCACGCCAACGCCGGCGACGTGGCGACCGTTCTGGCCACCTATTTCGTTTTGTACGGCTATCTGCGCGACGTGTCGCGTTTCGTTCGTGAAACGCAACGCGGGGTGGCCGACATGCAGGAACTGGTGATGTTGGCCAGCGCTACGCCTGGCGTGCAGGATCGTCCTGGCGCGCCGGCTTTGCAGGTGACCGCGGGACGCATCGAAGTTCGGAAAATATCGTTCCGGTATCCGGGCCATGACCAGGGCGGTCCGTTGTTCGACAACCTCAGCGTCACCATCGAGGCCGGCGAGCGTGTGGGGCTGGTGGGTCCGTCCGGCTCCGGCAAGTCGAGCTTCGTGCGGCTGATCCAGCGGCTGCATGATCTGGATGGCGGCCGGATTCTGATCGATGGACAGGACATAGCGGGGGTACGGCAGGATTCGTTGCGGGCGCAGATTGCGCTGGTGCCGCAGGAGCCGACTTTGTTTCATCGCACGCTGGCGGAGAACATCGCCTACGGGCGGCCGGACGCTTCCGCGGCGGACATCGAGGCAGCCGCGCGGCTGGCGCGGGCACACGAGTTCATTGTGCGGCAACCCAAGGGGTACGCGACCCTGGTGGGCGAGCGGGGCATAAAATTGTCCGGCGGCGAGCGTCAGAGGGTGGCGATTGCGCGTGCGTTCCTGGCGGATCGCAAGATCCTCATCCTGGACGAGGCGACCAGCAGCCTGGATTCGGAAAGCGAGGCGGCGATTGCCGAGGCCGCCGGACGGCTCATGGCGGGACGCACCTGCCTGGTAATTGCGCACCGGCTTTCCACGGTGCGGGCGATGGATCGCATTCTGGTGTTCCGCGACGGGCGCATTGTGGAGCAGGGTAGCCATGGCGCCCTGGTGGCGCGGTCCGGCGGGCTTTATCGTGACTTGTTCGAGCGCCAGGCGCTGGGGCTGGTGAGTGCGGAGTGATAGGAAGGAAGGAAGGAAGGAAGAATTTCTTTTTTGAAAAAAAGAAACAAAAAACTTTTGTTTTAGCTGCGCCGCCGAAGGTGGAATGCCCTTAAAGAGTAAAAGTTTTTTGGTTCTTTTTTTCAAAAAAGAACTGCTTCTTCCTTGGCTTAGGAGGTTCAATTGCCGTTTTACTGGGCGCCGGAGGGCGTCCGCACAGCCCTGCTTCTTGTAATGATCGTGTTGATGCTGACCGGCCGGCGGTCCGGCGCCTATGAGCACCGGCTGCGCTTGCGGCGCGAACTGGTCGGCCTGCGCGCCGCCCTGGTGGCGGAACTGAACGGGTTGCTGGCGGCCTACGACCTGAATGCCCAGTCGCTTGCCGCCGGGGGGCCGCACATGATTCCGGCGCGGCCGTATTTCAGCGCATATCGCGGCAACATGAACCGGCTGATCAATCTGCCGCCGGCGGAGGTCGCCGCGGTGGTGGCGGCGCACGCGGCGGCCGATACGCTTGATGCCGCGGCACAGATCGCCAGTCCCGTCCCGCGCCGCCGGCCGAACGAGCCGGCGCCGGCGGAACGGTGCATGCTTGATGTTCGGGTGTTGCTCGCCGATGCGGCGGCGGCGGCGCTGGCGGCGCGGGACATTCTGGCCGCGGGCGAGGCGGAGGTGCAGGCCGGCTGGCTGGCGCGGATTCGGCAATGGATGGCGGAGGCGATGAACAAGGCCAGGGATTTCAGGGCAGGGGATTTTGCCCCTGGACCCGGCGTGCCGGCGCGTGCACTCACACGCCAGGGCCTGAGGCCCCAAACGCAGGCCGGCGAGAACCAAGCCGGCTAGATCGACACCGAGGTCCCCATGTCCTTCATCGCCGACCGCCTGAACCGCATCAGCCCCAGCCAAACCATTGCCATATCCAGCAAGGCGCGTGCCCTGAAGGCGGCGGGGCGGGATATCATCAGCCTGTCGGCTGGCGAGCCGGATTTCGATACGCCCGGCAACGTCAAGCGCGCGGCGATCGCCGCCATCGAGGCGGGGGACACGAAATACACCGACGTCGCGGGCACGCCGGCGCTGCGCCGCGCGGTGGCGGCCAAATTCAAGCGCGACAGCGGCATCGACTATAAGCCCGAGGAGGTGATTGTCTCCACCGGCGGCAAGCAGGTGATCTACAATGCGATGGTCGCCACGGTAAATCCGGGCGACGAGGTTATCATTCCGAGCCCGTGCTGGGTGAGTTATCCGGATATCGTGGCGCTGGCGGAAGGTGTGCCGGTTGTCATTCCGTGCGGCCAGAATAACAATTTCAAGCTACGGGCCGAGGACCTGGAAGCCGCGATCACGCCGCGCACCAAATGGTTCCTGATGAATAGCCCCTGCAACCCGACCGGTGCTGCCTATTCCGCCGCCGAGTTGCGGCCGATTTGCGACGTGCTGCTGCGGCATCCTGATGTGTGGATATTTACCGACGATATCTACGAAAAGCTGACTTATGACGGGTTCAAGCCGGCCACCATCGTGGAAGTCGAGTCGCGCTTGCGGGAGCGCACGGTGACGATGAACGGCGTTAGCAAGGCCTATGCCATGACCGGCTGGCGCATCGGTTTCGCTGGCGCACCGGTGACGCTGATCAAAGCGATGGACAAGCTACAAAGCCAGAGCACGTCGAACCCCTCCTCGATCGCGCAAGCCGCGGCGGTGGAGGCGCTGAATGGACCGCAG
>CAJCIS010000101.1 GCA_903970435.1 Acidobacteriota bacterium
CCGCTGAATGCCTTCTTCTATGCCAGCGCGGCCAGGGAGTCCGCAAATACACAAACTTGTGAGAAACTGCCCGTATGCGCCGCCGCCCGGGATCGCTTACGGAGACCGACACCGCCGCCTGGGCCGCCTACGCCCAGTCCGTGCGGCCACTCGCCGGCCGCGCCATGCCGCAACCGCCACCCGCGCCGCCACCGCAGCCAAGCCCCGCACCGCCAAAAATTACGCTACAGCATCGACGCCCTGCGCCACCGCCGCATATCGTTACCGGCGTCCACCCGCCAGGCCTCGACAAAGCCTCCTGGACACGCTTCCGCACCGGCCGCATGCGCGCCGAACGCACCCTCGACATGCACGGCAAAACCGTCCAAGCCGCCTATCACGCGCTGGAGAAATTCCTCCACGCCGCCCACGCCGACCATATTCGCTGCGTCGAAGTCATCACCGGCCGCGGCAGCGGCGAAACCGGCGGCGCCATCCGCCGCGAACTCCCCCACTGGCTGAGCCACCCCAGCCTCCGCCCCCTGGTCCTGGCCGCCGCCCACCCCCACGCCCGCAACGACGGCTCCACGCGGCTGCTACTGCGGCGGGGGAAGTAAGGAAGGAAGAAGGCCGGGGGCTCTGCCCCCTGGACCCCCGCTAAGGACAAGTCCTTAGAACCTGTTACTTAAGGGAGGTCAGGGGATCAGGAGGGGGGCACGCGAGACGTGGGTTCGACACGCGTGCCCCCCTCCTGATCCCCTGACTTTCTTAAACAAATGGGGTCTGGGGACTTGTCCCCAGCGGGGTCCAGGGGCAGAGCCCCGGCCTTCTTCCTTCCTTATTTCCCCCGCCCCAGACAGCTAGCCAGCGTGTGGCCGGCGTCGGCGCCGGAGGTGGTGATATGCCAGGGGACGTTGGTTTTGCAGCGGTTGGCAGCGGCGCGATCGGCGTGTGCGGCGAGCGCGTCATCGACGCATTCGCGCCAGTCTGCCATGGCTGGATCGGGTTTCAGCACCAGTTCGCAGGCTTCGACGAGTGCTTTGCTGCCGGGCGGGTCGTCGCGTGCCGTCATGTGTTTCAGCGCGTGCACGGACCCGACTTCGGCACGGATGCAGGCGGCGCGGCTGGCGACGTGATCCGAGCAGCTCGTGTTGAAGGCGTCCCATGCCACTTGCTGGTCTGAGCCGCTGAACGACAGCAGGGCTTGTTGCGTGGGCGCGTCTTTGTGGAGCACGTCGGCGCATTCCTTCACGCCCAGTTCCACGGCGCTGGCGGCCATTTGGTCGGGCGGTTCGGTGTCCAGCGCGGGATCGTGGTCGCGTTCGAGCTGGGCGGCGACGATTTGCTGGATGACGTTCAGCGCGTAGGCGGGGTTGGAGCGGCAGAGTGTGACGGCCGAGTCTTCAGCCAGGGCTTGCCGTTGTGGCGCGCACAGCAGCGCACCGCCGATGCAAGCCATGGCAAAGGCCACGCGGCGCGTCGCCATCCGTGACGGAAGGTGAGATGAATCCATGGCCTTTTGTAGCCCGCCCCGCGCCGCGGCAAAATACCGCCGCCCGGAATCATAATTACCGAATCATACTCGCCGAATCATACTTGCCGAATCATGCTTGCACTTCCCCACGCTGTTGGCCATGTTCGGCCCGTTCGCAAGATCCCACGCGGGAGAGCAGCAGGCTTCGGTGTTGAGACCGAAATCTGCCGCCGAAGGCGCAACCGGCCCCCGGAAACGCTCAGGCACAAAGGACCGCGCGAAGGGTCAGGACCTCTGGAAAGCCGGCGGGCAACCGCCGCACCGACGGCGTAAGGGCGGCAGCGCCCGAATCTCTCAGGTTTCCGCGACAGAGGGGGGTCAGACTTGCCGGGGAACCGGTTGCTGACCAACGCTGCCGGAGTGCCTTGCCCTGTCCTTACTCGCCCCATCGTCCTTGCTCGACCCATCGCCGATCGAGTCGCTGCGTCAGACGCCGCTGCATGCCCTGCATTTGCGGCTTGGCGGCCGCATGGTGCCGTTTGCCGGCTGGTCGCTGCCGGTGCAATTCCAAGGCGCCTTGGCGGAACATAACGCCGCGCGAACTGGAGCGGCGTTATTCGACGTTTCTCACATGGGCCAAGTTTCGCTGCGATTCGCCGGCGCGGCGGCCAGCCTCGAGCGCCTGGTACCGGGGGACATCCTGAACCTGGCGCCGCAGCGCCAGCGCTACACCATGTTCCTGAATGAAGCAGGCGGCATCATCGACGACATCATGGTTGCCAACCACGGCGATTTTCTGGTGCTCGTCATCAATGCTGGCCGCGCGGATGTCGATATTGCGCACATGCGCGCGCATTTGCCGGACCTGACCGTGCATGCGGACCGCGCCTTGCTCGCCTTGCAGGGGCCGCAAGCGGCCGCGGTTCTGGCGCGCCACGCGCCCGCGGCCGCCGCGATGCCCTTCATGGGCGTGGCCACCATGACGATCGCCGGCGCGCCTTGCTGGGTCAGCCGCTCCGGCTACACCGGCGAGGATGGGTACGAATTGTCGGTGCCGGCGGACGCGGCCGAGCGCGTGGCCGAAACCCTGCTGGCCGAGCCGGAGGTGAGCCCCGCCGGGCTGGCCGCGCGCGACACCCTGCGCCTGGAAGCCGGCCTGTGCCTGTACGGCAACGATATCGACGAGACGACGACCCCCATCGAGGCGAACCTCGCCTGGACAGTGGGCAAACGCCGCCGTTTGGCGCTCGATTTTCCCGGTGCGGCCGTCATCGGGCGCCAACTTGCCGGCGGCCCGGAGCGGTTGCGGGTCGGGTTGCGGCCGGACGGAAGGGCGCCGGCGCGCGCCGGCACCGCCATTGTGGCCGCGCAAGGTGGGCCGGCCGGACATGTTACCTCCGGAACGTTCTCGCCAAGCCTGGGATTGCCGATTTCCATGGGCTACGTTCGCCGCGATCTGGCGGCCGGCAGCACCGAGTTGGGCCTGATGATCCGGGGGCAACGCCACCCTGCGCGCGTGGCGCCGATGCCCTTCGTTCCCCACGGCTTTGTTCGCTAGAGGTTGAGATGGCCGAGACCCGCTACACCAGCGACCATGAATGGGTGCGCCTGGAAGACGACGGCACGCTGACGATCGGCATTACCGATCACGCGCAGGAGGCGCTGGGCGACATCGTGTTTGTCGAACTGCCGATCGTGGATCGCGATGTTGCCGAAGGCGAATCCTGCGCCACGGTGGAAAGCACCAAGGCCGCCAACGACGTGTTCGCGCCGGTGGCCGGCCGCATTGCCGAAATCAACGAGGCGATCGTCGAGGACCCGGGTCTGATCAACCGCGACCCGCTCGGCGAAGGCTGGTTCTGGCGCATGGAACCGGACGACGACGACAAGTTCGAAAGCCTGATGGACGAGGAAGCCTATCAGGCATTGCTGGAGGCTTCATGAGCGTTTTGCTTGCCCAGTTCAGCGCGCTTTGCGACGGCGATGTGTTTGCCAATCGCCATATAGGGCCGCGCGAGAGCGATATCGCCGACATGCTGCGCGTGGTCGGCGCCGCTTCGCTGGAGGATCTGGCGGCCCGCACCGTTCCGGGCGCCATACGGCTGACCGAGGCGCTCGATTTGCCTGCGCCGCTGGACGAGGCCGGGGTTTTGGCCGAATTGCGGTCGATCGCGGACCGTAACGTCATTTGCAGGTCGCTGATCGGGTGCGGCTATTACGGCACCCATACGCCGCCGGTCATTCTGCGCAACATTCTCGAAAATCCCGGCTGGTACACCGCTTATACGCCGTACCAGTCGGAAATATCGCAGGGCCGGCTGGAAGCTTTGCTGAATTTTCAGACCGTCATTACCGAGCTCACCGGCCTGCCGGTCGCCAATGCTTCCTTGCTGGACGAGGCGACCGCGATTGCCGAAGCGGTGGCCATGGCGCATGGCGCCGGCAGGTCGAAGAGCCAGGTCGTTGCGGTGGCAACCGACCTGCATCCACAATCGCGCGCGGTTCTGGCAACCCGTGCCAAGCCGCTCGGCTGGCGGCTGGTGGATGTGGCGCCCGGCGACAGTGCGGCGATTGCCGCGGCGCGGCCGTTCGCACTGGTTTTGCAATATCCCGGCACCACCGGTGCCATTCGCGACCTTACCCACGAAATAGAGGCGGCGCATCAGGCGCAGGCGCTGGCGATTGTCGCGGCCGACCTGCTGTCGCTGGCATTGCTGACCCCGCCTGGCGAAATGGGCGCCGACGTGGCGGTGGGCAGCGCCCAGCGTTTCGGCGTGCCGATGGGTTTCGGCGGCCCGCACGCCGCGTTTTTCGCGACACGCGACGCGTTCAAACGCAACATGCCCGGCCGCCTGGTGGGCGTCAGTCAGGATGCGGCCGGCGCGCCGGCGCTGCGCCTGGCCTTGCAGACGCGCGAACAGCATATCCGCCGCGAAAAGGCCACCAGCAACATCTGCACCGCGCAGGTGCTGCTCGCCGTCATGGCGGGTTTCTATGCCGCATGGCACGGCCCGGACGGATTGCGTCGGATCGCCAGCAAAATAAACCTCGGCGCGCGCCTGCTGGCCGACGCCGCCACCCGCGCCGGACATCGCCTGCTGTACACGGCATTTTTCGACACCATTACGTTTGCGGTGGACGACGCGGCTTCATTGCTCCGCCGCGCGCGCGACGCCGGATATAATTTTCGCCAAATTGATGCTGAAACCATCAGCATCGCGCTGGACGAAACCGTAACCGCGGCGGAGTTGGCGGCACTCGGCGCCATCATCGGCGCGGAGCTGGCGGGCGCCCGCGGTGCCATTCCCGCGCCGCTCCAGCGCAGCAGCAAATTCCTGCGCCAGGCCGTGTTCACCACGTATCACGCCGAACACGCCATGCTGCGCTACATGAAAAAGCTCGAGGATCGCGATATTGCCTTGAACCGCGGCATGATTCCGCTCGGCTCCTGCACCATGAAACTGAATGCCGCCGCCGAAATGCTGCCGATCACCTGGCCGGGCTTTGCCAATTTGCATCCTTTCGCGCCGGAAGCGCAGACCGAAGGTTACGCCGCCATCATCGGCAGCTTGCAAGACTGGCTCGCCGCCGCCACCGGATTCGCCGCCGTCAGCCTGCAACCCAACGCCGGCAGCCAGGGTGAATATGCCGGCTTGTTGGCCATCCGCGCCTACCTTGCCGCACGCGGCGAAAGTCACCGCGACATCTGCCTCATTCCCAGCAGCGCGCACGGTACCAACCCCGCGAGCGCCGCCATGGCGGGTTTGAAAATCGTCGTTGTTGCGTGCGACAGAAGCGGCAATGTCGACATTGACGATCTGCGCGCGAAAGCCGCCCGCCATGCGGATAAGCTGGCGGCGCTGATGGTAACCTACCCGAGCACGCATGGCGTGTTCGAAACCGCCATTGGCGACATGTGCGCCATCATTCACGCTGCCGGCGGCCAGGTGTATATGGACGGCGCCAACCTGAACGCGCAACTGGGCCTGACCAGTCCCGGACTTATCGGTGCCGATGTCTGTCATCTCAACCTGCACAAGACGTTCTGCATTCCGCACGGCGGCGGCGGTCCCGGCATCGGACCGATCGCGGTCGCGGCACACCTGGCGCCCTATCTGCCCAATCATCCGTTCCGCACCGACGCGGGGCCGGCCAGCGGCATCGGCCCGGTCTCCGCGGCGCCGTTCGGCAGCGCCAGCATTCTGCCCATCAGCTACGCCTATATGCGCATGATGGGCGCCGCGGGCCTGAAGCGCGCCACCGAAGTGGCAATCCTGAACGCCAATTATATCGCCGCCCGCCTGCGCCAGCATTTCCCCATTCTCTACACCGGCAGCAACGGTACGGTGGCGCATGAATGCATCCTGGATTGCCGCGCTTTCGCGGGCGAGGCCGGCATTCAGGTGGAGGACATTGCCAAGCGCCTGCAGGATTTTGGCCTGCACGCCCCCACCATGTCGTGGCCGGTGCCCGGCACGCTGATGGTGGAACCCACCGAGAGCGAGCCGCGCGCCGAGCTCGATCGTTTTTGTGACGCCATGATCGCCATTCGCGGCGAGATCGCGGCGATCGCGACGGGCCACGCCGATCGCGCCGACAACCCGCTGCGCCACGCACCGCACACCGCAGCCGAGGTTACGGTAGAGCATTGGCGGCACGCCTATTCCCGCGAGCAGGCCGCGTTTCCATTGCCCGGTATTGCCGAAACAAAATATTGGCCACCCGTCAAACGTGTGGACAACGCCTACGGTGATCGGAATTTGGTGTGTACGTGCGCGCCGCTCGCGGCTTACGCGGAGGCGGCGGAGTAGGGAAGCAGTTCTTTTCTGAAGAAAAGAACCAAAAGACTTTTGCTCTTGGTACAATCCCGGACGTATCGGCCTTGGCCCCAACCGTGATGCAGGCGCAGGATAAAAGTCTTTTGGTTCTTTTCTTCAGAAAAGAACTGCTTTCTTTTTCCTTCCTTCCCGCCTTGCCCCGGTGGTATTTGCACCCCGTGAAGTCTCTCGCCCTCCTCGCGGCCCTCGCATTTCCCGATCTTGCGGCGGCCGCCTGCAGCGCGCCGCCGGTTGCCGACCTGCCGATGTCGGAAAGCGAGAACAAGCTCCTCATTCCGGTCAGCATCGACGGCTCGCCGGAACAGATCGCGCTGGACACCGGCGCCGGCGTTACCGTCGTCTCCACCGAAACTGCCAACCGGCTCGAAATTTCGCATGATTTCGACCATCACATGGAGGTCGGCGGCGTCGGCGGGGCCAGCAGTATTCTCTATATCGGCAGGGTCAACAGCTTCGACCTCGGGCCGCTGCATCTGCAGCACCAGAATTTCCCGATCGTCGATCTGCCCATGCGCACCGCGTCCGGCCTGCCGATTGCGGGCTTTCTCGGCGCCGACATCCTGCACGTGTTCGACATCGAAATAGATATCCAGCGCGGCCGCCTGACGCTGTGGCCCGCCGCCATCTGCGCCGGCGCGGCGCCCTCCTGGGCGGAAGGGCTCTCGCCGCTGCAAATCGACCTCGACGAGGGCAACCATATTCTGGTGCCGCTGCGTATCAATGGCGTGACCCTGAACGCGGTGCTCGACACCGGCGCCAACGGCCTGACACTCACCACCCGTGCCGCGTTCCGCACCGGCCTGTCGGACGATACGCTGGACGAAGATCCTGAACTGCACGGCACCGGCGTGAATAATCGCGGCTGGAAAGGCCATTACCACCGCTACGAAAAAATTACGGTCGCCGGGGTTTCGTTCACCAACGTGCCGGCCGGGATTGTTCCCAGCAGTGACATTGCCAGCTATAACGGCCTCGGCGGCGCCGACGCCCTGCTGGGCGTGAATATTCTGCGCCATACACGCCTGTTCATCTCATATCGTACCCGCACGATATATTTGCAGCCGCTGGAACCGCGCACGTCGGATTGAGGCGTCTCCATCGGGTGATTCCAGTCAGGCCGATAATGCTCAAATTTATTTCAGCCACCACAAGTCAGTGACAGACTTATACCAACCTGCGTTGAGGCTTGCCCACCGAAGGAAGGCGGGGCGCTTTGCCCCCTCGACCCAAGTCGTGCGCAGCACGCATTCGCGTGACGTCGTGCGACGCACGCATTCGCGTGACGGCGTGCCGCGCAGCGCTTGAGACGCCGGCGGCACGCCGGTCGGGGGTCCAGGGGGTGAAAACCCCTGGCCTTCTTCGAAGAGTCAGTCTCAATGCGGGTGGGTATTATACCTGCCAATCCCTAGCTCGTGCGAACGCGCATGCCCTGCGTAATGTTCACCGGCGGGCTCAGGATGATCTGATCGCCCGGCTTCACCCCGTCCTGCACCTGCACCTGCGCGCCGTCGTCGGTCAACACGTTCAGCTGTCGCAGCACCACGCGGCCGTCCTCCACCACCGCGGCACTCAGCCCGTTCTTGCCGAAGATGATGGCCTCCGAAGGCACCGATACAACCGGTTTGTCCCGCCGCTGCTCCAGATGTACAATCCCGTACAGGCCGGGCGACAGCGCCTGGTCGCGGTTATCGACGTCAATTTCCGCCAGCAACGTGCGTGTATCGGTGGCCAGCGCCCCGGCGTTGCGCGCCACGGTGCCGTGAAATACCCGCCCCGGCAGTTGCGGAACGGTTACGGTAGCGCCTTCGCCGTCGCGCAGGGCGAAGAAATATTCCTGCGGCACGTACACCTGAACGCGCAGAACGTCCGTTTTCGCAATGGAAAACAGCGCCGATCCGCTCGACTGGTCCGCCGTCACCAACGTGCCCACATCCACCTGGCGGCTGGTAATCACGCCGTCGAAGGGTGCCTTCACCCGCTCGAACCCGGTCAGCTCAACCAGGCGGTTAACCTGCGCCACCTGTGCGGCGATATTGGCCTGCGCCACGCGGACGCCGGCGCCCTGCGTAATGAGGTTGGAACGATCCTGATCGCCCTGCTGGCGGCTGTTCCAGCCTTCGATCACCATGCGAGACGTACGCCGGTTCGTAACGTCGGCCAGCGACCGGCCGGCTTGCGCCTGCAACAAGGCGGCCTGCATCTGCGCCAGCTGCGCGCGTGCCTGCGCCAATTGCTGATCCAGGTCGGGCGCCGCAATGACCACCAGCACATCGCCCGCATGCACATGGCTGCCGATGTCCACGTTGCGCGTCGCGATATATCCCGTGGCGCGCGCATACAGCGTGGCGGCGTCGAATGGCTGCATGGTGCCGGGCAAATCCACCATGCCAGGGCCTTTTTCGGCCGTTGCGTTCATGGTACGCACCAATGGCACCGCTTCCTGCCGCGCCGACAACGCGGCCGCCGCACTCGAAGCGCGGGCGAAATGGGTCCATACGCCCCAGCCCACCATCAAAGCCAACACGCAGGCCGTTGCACCCGACAGCCAAATGGCGCCGCGCCGGCGTTTGTGCGCGACCCTGGGATCCTGCGGCATGTCGGTCGTCCTGTCGGAGCGTTTATGGTCTAGTTCCGGAAGCGGCGGCGTCATTTCATTCATGACTGCATTCCTTCATGGCTCAGCTGTTGTGTCGCGCGCGGCCGTGTGGTGTTGCGCTCCGCGCCGGCGCCGTGCGCGGCCACCTGCTCGAATGCGCCGAAGATCGAATAGAGATAAGGCACGAATAGCAGCGTGGTGACGGTGCCTACCAGCACACCGCCGATGACGGCGCGCGCCAGCACCGCGTTCTGCTCCTCGCCGGGACCGCCGATCGCCATCGGCAACATGCCGACGATCATGGCACCCGCCGTCATCAGCACCGGGCGCAGACGCGTGGTGCCGGCCGACAATGCCGCCTCGAACGCATCCATGCCCGCCTGCCGCTGTTCGCGCGCGAACGTCACCAGCAGGATCGAGTTCGCGGAGGCGACGCCCACCGACATGATGGCGCCCATCAGCGACGGAACCGACAGCGTGGTGCCGGTCGCAAACAGCATGAGCAGAATGCCCGAGGCGGCGCCAGGCAACGCCAGAATGACCGCCAGCGGATCGATAAAACTCTGATAGTTCACCACCATGAGCAGATACACGAACACCGCGGCGAACAGCAGGCCGATCGTGAGGTCGGCGAACGCGTCGTTCATGCTGGCGATTTGCCCACGCACATTGATCTTGTCGGCGACACCCAGATGCTTGCGTTCATCAACGACGATCCGATTGATGGCGGCTGCCGCACTGCCGAGATCCAGACTCTGCACGCTGGCATACACATCGTAAACCGGCTGAATGTTCGTCTGATTATACACCGACTGCACCTGCTTGCGCTGCGCTGTCGCCACATTGCCGAGCAGGTCGGGAATTTGCTGCGCGACGCCGGTGCTGTTGGAAACCGTGCTGGAAATCGGAATATTGTCGATATCATTCTTGTCGCGCAGCCGATATTCGGGAGTCTGCACCGCGATGAAATAGGGAATGCCGTTCTTCGGATCGGTCCAGAAATTCGGCGACACCTGCTCGGACGAGCTCAGGCTGATATTGATGTCGTTGGCCACGTCATTGACGGTCAGCCCAAGTTCCTGTGTGCGCGTGCGGTCGATGGTATAGTACATCTCCGGCGCATCGAGCTCCTGCTGCACATGCGCATCGACAATGCCCGGCACCGCCGCGATGCGCCGGCTGATGTCCCGGGCGATGGCCTGGTTGTCGACCCGGTCACGTCCCTGAACCTGCACGTCGATCTGCGACGGCACGCCAAAATTCAGGATCTGTGTGACCAGGTCGGCGGGCTGGAAGTAGAATTGCACGTCGGGGAATTCCGCCGGCAGTTCGTCACGCAACTTGCGAATATATTCCGCCGTGGGGCGGTGCCCCTTATTCAACTGGATCTGAATGCTGCCGTCATTCACCCCAATCGTGGTGCCGTCCATGAATGCCAGGTTGTACAGGCGCTGCGGCAGGCCGATATTGTCCAGCACCAGTTCCAGGTCGCTGGCCGGGATCTGGCGCCGGATATTATCCTCGATGGCGCCGAAGATCTGCTCGGTGCGCTCGATACGCGTGCGTGCGGGTGCGCGGACGTGCAATTGTATAAGCCCCGCGTCCACGCTCGGAAAGAAATCACGGCCCACAAACAGGCTGAGTGTCCCTGCAAGGGCCACGACACTGAGCGCGACGGCCGGCGTCAGCACGCGACGGTGCAACAGGCCGGTCAACAACCATCCGTAAAACGCGCGAAACTTGTCGAACTGCCGGTTGAAGGCATCGTGAAAACGCGCCAGGCGGCCACGCGGCCGATCGTCATCATGCCCGTGGTCGGCAAATTCGCGCCGCAGCAGCAGCCGGATAATAATCGGCGTCAATGTGCGGGATATGCCGTAGGAGGCGAGCATGGCGAACACCACCGCCATCGCCAGCGGCGTAAACAGATAGCGCGCGGCGCCCTGAAGAAAAAAGACGCTGATGAACACACAGCAGATCGCGAGCGTGGAAATCAGCGTCGGTATCGCGATGCCGGCCGCACCTTCCAGTACCGCGTCATCGAAATCGCCGCCTTGCTCCAGCAGGCGATGGGTATTTTCGATGGTGACGGTGGAATCATCCACCAATATGCCCACCGCCAGCGCAAGGCCACCCAGGGTCATGGTATTGATGGTTTGCCCCAGCGCCGACAGCACCGCGATGGATGTCAGAATGGACAATGGAATGGAAATCATCACCACAATGGTGGATCGCCACGATCCGAGGAACAGCAGGATCATCAGCGCCGTGAGGCCGGCGGCAATCGCGCCCTCGCGCAGCACGGAATCGATTGCACTTTGCACGAACACGGATTGATCGAACAGCAGGTGTATCTGCATGCCCGGCGGAGCCGCCTGCTGGATGCCGGGCAACGCTGCCTTCACGCGGCGCACCACGTCCAACGTGGAAGCATCGCCATTCTTGATAATCGTCAGCAGCACGGATCGCCGGCCGTCGGCATGCACCACATTCTGCTGCACCGCCCAACCGTCGCGCACATGCGCCACATCGTGCAGATAAACCGTGGTGCCGCCCACCTGCTTGATCGGAATGTCGTTCAGCGCCTTGATCGATTGCGCGGTGGCGTTCACCCGCACAATGAATTGCTTGTCCCCCATTTTTGCATCGCCCGAAGGCAGCGTAAGGCTTTGCGCATTCACCGCATTGACGATGTCGGCCGGCGTCAGGCCCTCGGCGCGCAGTGCGTCCGGGTCAAGATCGACCATGATCTGGCGATATTTGCCGCCGTACGGCGTCGGTAGCGTAATGCCCTCGATGGGCGCCAGCTGCTGGCGGATCTGATAGATGCCATAATCATAAAGCTGCTGTTCGTTCAGTTTGTCCGAACTGAGGCTGAGCTGAAGAACGGGCACGGACGATGCATTATATTGCACAATCGTCGGCGGCTGAATGCCGGTCGGCATGAGCGCGCGTATCGAGTTCGATGCGGACACGATCTGCGCGATCGCCAGGTCCACGTTGACCTTGGGCTGAAAATAGATACGCTCCACCGAAATGCCCGACAAGGTCTGGCTTTCGATATTCTTGATGTCGTTGACGGATGAGCTGATGGAATATTCGCTGTACGTGGTGACCCGCTGCTCCATCTCCTCCGGCGTCAATCCCGTGTACTGCCAAATGACCGTTACGACAGGAATGTTGATGTCCGGAAAGATGTCCTTTGGCGTCACCAGAATGGCGCTGCCGCCGAGGAACACCATGAGTATCGCCAGCACATAGAAGGTGTGCGGAAACCTCAGCGCGAATTTGACGATACCCATCGTGCGACCATTGTGGCGATTGAGCGGCTGGAAGACGGCGGCCTGCAACGGACAATAACGTAGCTTATCTTTTTCGGTTTTCCAGATCCACCCATGCTGCGCCGCAGCATGCTCACGCGAACGTGATAGGAGAGGGGCGGACTGCGCCAGCAGAGCTGGGGTGGCGCCGCTGCGGCGACATGGCCGCCGGTTGCCCCTAAAAAGGCAAAGTTTTTTGGTTCTTTTTTTCAAAAAAGAACGACTTGCTTTCAGTCGTTGCGCATCCGTCACCGCACATTCCGCCTGCGTGAGCTCATCGCCAAGCCAATGCAGCAGCGCGAGCGCGTCCTCCACCTCGCGAAATGCGTCCGTCTGCGGCACCCATGAACACGCGCATTCTAAATGTTTTGGCGCGCCGCCACGCATGGTCCGGGAGACGACGGCACATTTGCCCAACCTTGCGCAACCTTTTGCGGCAAACGATTCTTTGCAAACGCAATGCCAATCGGGCGGAACGCCGCCGCGTGGCGCAGCGACCAACGGTAACATCACCGTGTAAGTGACGTACCCGTCACGCGACCGGGGATCACCGGTATGACGCTGAACTGTCATGATGCGGATGCGGCTCGCATGGCATAGGCCAACGCCGGGCATGCCTATCCGGCAACGGAGCATTCGATGCGTAATACCCACTACCGCCATGGATGGCTGCTCGGCAGCGCGCTCTCGGCCGCCTTGAGTTGCACCGCGGCCCGGGCGGAGGATGGCGACGCCAGGCTGAACGCGTTGGAACGCCAAATCCAGGCCATGCAATCCGAGCTGCGCCACCTCAAACACGACATGGCCGTGCACAACCAGGAGGTGAGGGCTGCGCAGGCTCAGGCTGCCCATGCCCAGGCAACGGCCGAGCGGCGCGCCGTCATGCAGGCGGCCGCCACGCCCCCGGTCACGCCGCAAATTCCAGCCGGTTACGCGCTGGTGCCGGCGGGCCCCGGATCGCCGCCCGGCAGCGTGTCGCTGGTGCCGATGGAGCCGCCGCCGCCCAAATTGCCGATCGGCACGTTCGAAGTCGGCAACGTGCGCGTTACATTGGGCGGCTTTGTCGAAGCGGCGAGTATATTTAGAACGCGGAACGAAGTGGCGGACATGACGTCCAACTTCAACACCGGCATACCGTTGCCGAATTCGCCCGAATATCACGAGAATGAAGCGCGCTTCAGCGCACGGCAAAGCCGCTTCTCCGTGCTGGCGCAGTCGAATCCCGATCCCGTCACGACGTTGACCGCCTATTTCGAGGGCGATCTGCTGGGCGCGGCGCCCACAGCGAACGCCAACGAAAGCAACAGCTATACGCCACGGGTGCGGCACGCCTTCGCGGTGTACGACCGCAGCGATCTGGGCCTGTATTTCCTCGGCGGCCAGACCTGGTCGCTGCTGACGATGCAAAAGACGGGGATCGGTTACCTGGTCAGCAACGTCAATCAGCCGCTGACCATCGATGCGCAATACGTGCCGGGCTTTACCTGGACGCGGCAGCCGCAATTCCGCGTTGCCAAATCGCTGGCCGATGGCGCCTTCTGGGTCGCGGCGTCGGTCGAAAATCCGCAGACCGTGTACTATAACGGACCGAACGGCGTGCCCACCAATATCGGCACGGTGAATGACGACAATACCGGCGGGTCCGGACTGAATTCGCCGACCACCGCGAATTCCAGCGGGGTGGCGGCCAACGTGCAATACAGCACCGAAGTGGCGCCGGACGTGATCCTCAAGCTGGCGGCCGATCCGGGCTGGGGACATTTCGAGGCTTACGGGTTGGCGCGGTTCATGCATGACCGTATCAGCGTACTGGGCGATGGCACCAGCCATACGGTGATGGCCGGCGGCGGGGGCGCCGATATGCTGCTGCCGATCATTCCGCATCTTCTAGATTTCCAGGCAAGCTTCCTGACCGGCAAGGGCATAGGCCGTTACGGTTCAGCCCAGTTGCCCGACGCGGTGATCGGCGCCGACGGCAAGCCCGATCCGCTATCGGAAACGGAGGCGCTGATCGGCCTGATCGCGCACCCGGTGCCCGTGGTGGATATTTACGCCTATGGCGGCACCGAACAAATCCGCCGCAGCTTCTTCAGTGCGGATGTGAAAGGAAAACCCGAACCGTTCGGGTATGGCGATCCGCTCTATTCGAACGAAACGTGCGAGGAAGAACTCGGCGCCGGCTCCGGGTGCGTGGCAAATACCTCCGGTATTGTTCAAGGCACGCTGGGCGCGTGGTGGAAGTTCGAAAAGGGACCGTACGGTACGATGCAGGTAGGGCCGCAATATTCCTACACGCACCGGACGATCTATCAGGGGCTTGGGCCGACGCCTAAGACGGATGATAATATGCTGTTTCTTAGCTTTCGGTATTATCCGTTCAGTTGAAGGAAACAAAGGAAGTCATTCTTTTTTGAAAAAAAGAACCAAAAAACTTTTGCTTTTTTCGAGCATTATCAGCCTGACTGGAATCGTGCCTATCGTGCCTATCGAGCCGGCGGCCTGAGGGAGGGTGCCGATTTTCCAGTCAGGCTGAGGCCGCTCTAGGGTGCCGTTCTATCGCGCAGCCAACCTGGCGGCATGGCCGTTACGAACGACGTTCTTAGCCGTGCGGCCTCGGCGTTTGTCAGCCCCGCGGCGGCGGGGGAGAAAAAGCGCGCGTCGCGGGTGTGAACGAGATAGGCCTGCATTTCGTTGCGGATCAGGTCGTCGTTTGCCGTATCGTAGCGTCCGTCGCCCAGGAAGCGGCGGAAATCGGCGCGCTCCGCCTCGGTCATCGTGGTTTGCCAGAATCTCGCCACCATTGCGGCATACGCGGGATCCGTGAAATACAGGCCATGCGACAATTCGTGCCGCAGAATCGCGGCGCGCATGGACGCATCCAGCGCGTCGACGCCGGCTTGCGGCAGGCTGATCAGCGCACCGAAACCCAGGCGCGATGCGCGCACCCTCGCAATCTCGGCGCGCAGATGCTGCTCGGATGGGTTCAGCACCACGCCATCTTCATCGGCGGTGGCGAAGAAACGCGCCAAATCGGCGGCACGGTAATCGTGCCCATCGTAAAAATAATCGAACTGTATCCGGCCCGCGTCGATCGTGGCATACAGGGCCGCGTCGTCCAGCACGCGCGTGCGGGAAGCGCCGGCATATTCCAGGAATACCGCCACGCGGTTGAGGGTCAGCGCCTGTTCATGCAGGCTGGGGAACAGAACCACGACAATGGCGGGGTCGGCAGAGAAACGATAGAGCAATGTATCCGGGGCGCGCGCGGCGAGGAGCGAAAATTCCTCGGCGGACGGCAAGTCGTGGGTGACAATTGCGGCGCCTGCGCATAGCAGGAGGGCAGGTAGAAGGAAGTATTTCTTTTTTGAAAAAAAGAAACAAAAAACTTTTGTCATTATGGAGCCTCAATTAAGGCCGATGGGGCGAGCCTACCTTCTTGCCTTGGCATAATTTTGCCGCAGCAATTTCTTGTCGATCTTGCCGACGCTCGTTTTTGGGATCATATCGACAAACTCGATCCGCTCCGGCACCGCATATTTCGAAATTTCGCCGGCCTGCACCCGCCGCATGATATGCGCCTGCAATGCGCCTGCGTCCGGCGCGGCCGCGGGCACAAGCACCACGAATGCCAGCGGGCGCTCGCCCCAGGTGGCGTCGGGCACGCCAATGACAGCGACTTCCGCCACGCTTTCGTGCGTGCCGATAATGTCCTCCAGGTCCAGGCTCGATACCCATTCGCCGCCGGTCTTCACCACGTCCTTGATACGGTCGGTGATGGCCAGAAAACCATGCGCGTCGATCGTGCCGATGTCGCCGGTGTGCAGCCAGCCGCCCTCCCAAAGTTGCGCGCTGGCCACAGGATTGTCGGTATAACCTTGGGTCAGCCAGGGCGATCGCATCACCACCTCGCCGGCACTTTGCCCGTCATGCGGCAGCCGCGTGCCGTCCGCATCGACAACGCGCAAATCCACCAGCGGCCCGGGCCGGCCGGCGCGGCACCGGTAGGTGAGTTCCCGCTCGCCGCCGTCAGCCAGTTCCGGGGTCAGCAACGACAGCGTCGCCAGCGGGCCGGTTTCCGACATGCCGTAGCCGGCGCACGCATTCACCCCGCGGTCGAGCAGCGTGCGCGCCAACGCGCGCGGCAACGCGCTGCCGCCCAGAATGACGCGCCAGCCGCGCAGATCCACGCCGTCGGCCGCCGCCAGGAACATGCGCATGATGGTCGGCACGCAATGCGAGAACGTAACCTGTTCCTTCAGGAACAGTTCTACCAGCAGGTCCGGCGCATAGCGGCCGGGATAAACCTGGCGAATACCGCGCACCACCGCGGCGTAGGGGAATCCCCAGGCATGCACATGAAACATCGGCGTCATCGGCATATACACGTCGGTATCCCGCAACTGCCCGATCGCCAGCACCATCAGCGTGTGCAGAACGATCTGCCGGTGCGAATAGAACACGCCCTTCGGCAGGCCGGTGGTGCCGGTGGTGTAGAACGTGGTGGCTCGGGTATTTTCGTCGAAATCGGGGAATGCATGGTGCGGATCGGCGGCGGCCAGCAGCGTTTCGTATTCGCCGCGCCACGCCACGCCATCCGGAACGCGGCCGTCGTCATCGATACAGATATACTGCCTGGCGGTTTGCAGGTGCGGCAGCAGCCCGAGCAACAGCGGCAGGAATTCGCTGTTGCACAGAATGACATCGGCGCGCGCGTGATTGAGCGTGTAGAGGATCTGTTCCGGCGACAGCCGGATATTCACCGTCTGCAACACGCAGCCCAGCATGGGTATGGCAAAGAAACATTCCAGATAGCGGTGGCTGTCCCAGTCCATCACCGCCACGGTCTGGCCTTGCGTCACACCCAGGTCCGTGAGCGCGCTGCCGAGGCGGCCGATACGTTCGCCAAACTCTCGATAGGACAGCCGCAGCCGGTCACGATAGACGATTTCCCGGTGCGCATATTGAATGAGCGGCGTGATCAGCAATTGCTTGATGATGAGGGGATAATTGTAGGCGCTCACCGGTGGCTCTTCTCCCTGGACGCGACGTAGCGGCCGACCTAAACCCGTCCCACCCGCGTGCCCGCCCAAACTGTCCGCGCAAGGTGGACGAACGCGGGCGGCTGAGCAACCGGGAGCCGGAGCGGGATGCATGAGCGTGGATGATGAAAGCGTGCTTTCCCGCCGGCAAACGGGTGATACGGCGGCAAAACGGGCAAGCGGGCGGGCCGGCGAAGGCGGCGCGGCGGCGGCCTGAGGCGTGCGCTTTCTGACCGATTTCGCGGACCTGGCGGTACTGTTGCCGCTGGCGCTGTGCGTGGGGGGCGGGCTGGCGCTGGCCGGCTGGCGGCGGGGGGCATTGGCCTGGGCCGTCGCCATCGGCGGCACACTGGGCGTGATTCTGGTGATGAAACTCCTGTTCCTGGGCTGCGGCGCGCACAGCGCCCTCAGCCCGAGCGGACATACGGCGGCCGGCACCGCGGTCTATGGCGGAATCGCCGCGCTGTGGATGCGCCGGCGGGTCGGCACCCTGGTGGCCGTGCTGCTGGCGGGCGGTTGCGTGGCGCTGGCCATCGGCGTGAGCCGCGTCGCACTTGGCGCGCACATACCCAGCGAGGTCGCCATCGGCACCGCGGTGGGGCTCGCCGGCATATTCTGCCTGCTGCGCGGTGCCGGGCCGCCGCCGGATTGGGTGCGGCCCCGCTGGCTGCTGCCCGGCGCGCTCGTGGTGCTGGCGCTGCACGGCACGCGCCTGCAGGCCGAGCCGCGCCTGCGCGCCCTGGCCGGGTGGCTGCCGGCGAAGCTTTGCGCGCGGATCGTTTGCACGCATTGTCCGTGGAATCCGCTTCGGGAGCAATAAAAGTATAAGAAAGTAGGTCTTTTCTGAAGAAAAGAACCAAGAGACGTTTTCCCTTGGTGCAATGCCGAACCTATCCGCGCAAGCCCGGCGCGTTGTGCGGGCGCATGGAAAAAAGGTCTTTTGGTTCTTTTCTTCAGAAAAGAACATTTCTTCCGCCCATGCGGTTGGCCGGTGCCCGCAAAGGCTTTATAACGCGATCACATCCAGCGGCGGGCGCCGCCCATAATACCGGGAGTATCCATGCTCAGAGCATCCTTGCTGGCAGCCGTCGCGCTGCTGGCCAATTTCGGCCTGGCCAAGGCGCAGACGGTGGCAAACCTTACCCACCCGGCCCCCACCGGGGCGCTGATCGGCTTCGTGCTGACCGACGGCACGGTGCTGGTCCAGGGCGGCAACGAGTCCGACTTCTGGAAACTGACGCCGGACAACACGGGCAGTTACGTGAACGGTACGTGGACGCAGCAGGCCAGTCTGCCGACCGGCTACGTGCCCGATGCGAATGCCTCGGAGGTACTGGCCGACGGCCGGGTCGTATGGGTCGGTGGCGAATACAACAACGGCAATTTCGATCTGATCGACACCTGCGTCATCTATGATCCCACAACCAACAAATGGACCCAGTTCAAGCCCCCGGCAAAATGGAATTTCATCGGCGACTCTCCCTCGGCCGTGCTGCCGGACGGCAAGTATCTGCTCGGCCGCAAGCTGGACAAGCGGATGGCCGTGCTGGACCCCGCCACGCTCACATGGACCGAACTGAAATACACCGGCAAGAAGGATTTCAACGCCGAGGAAGGCTGGACCCTGATGCCGAACGGCACCATCCTGACCTACGACGTGAAGGCCGCGCCGAATTCGGAAATCTATGATCCCACGGCGCAGACATGGACCAGCGCCGGCAGCACCAAAGTCAATCTGCAAAGCCCGCCCTGCTGCAAGAAGATCGAGTACGGCAACGGCAAGTATTACTATCCGCCGGGAGAGGTCGGCCCCGGCATTCTGCGCCCGGACGGCACCGTGTTCGCCACCGGCGGCACCCACCAGGGCGACAATGCGGGCCACACCGCCATCTACACGCCGGGTGCCAAAGGCAAGATCGGCACCTGGAAAGCCGGTCCGGATTTTCCCACCGGACAGGATGCGGGCGACAGTTTCGCCGTGCTGCTGCCCACCGGCGACGTGCTGGTGGAGTCCGAAAACGGCGTTCTGTTCGATTTCGACGGCACCAAGCTGACGCAGACTCAATTCAGCGGCAATGGCATGCTGCTGGTGCTGCCGACCGGCGAAATCCTGCTCGGTGGCGACGCGGTCTATCGTTACAAGGGCACCGTCAACCCGGCCTGGGCTCCGGCGATCACATCAGTACCGGCACAGCTCAGCCGCGGCACCACCTACAAGATCACCGGCACGCAGTTCAACGGCCTGTCCCAGGCGAACGCATTCGGCGATGAATTCCAAACCAATACGAATTACCCGCTGGTGCGCATTACCAACACGGCATCCGGCGCCGTGTTCTACGCGCGCACGCACGACCACAGCACCATGGGTGTCGCCACCGGAACCACCCCGGTTTCCACCATGTTCGACGTGCCGCCGAAAGCCCCCACCGGGGCGAGCACGCTGGTGGTGGTGGCCAACGGCATACCTTCGACGCCGGTCGACGTAACGATACAGTAATCTTATCGGCGGGGCGGCCGCCAGGCCGCCTCATGCCTGCGCCGCCCCATTCTTTTGCCGAACCGCGTTCCAGCCAGCAAGGCCGCGCGCCGGCCCGGAGACCACCCATGACCCAAACTCGCCTGTCCAGATCAACCATCTTCGCCGCCGCCCTGATGCTCGCCGCCGGCGGCGCGGCGGCGCAAACCACCCAGAACCTGACCCATCCCGCGCCGGACGGCGCCATCATCGGCTTCCTGCTCACCGACGGCACCGTGCTGGTGCAGGGCAACCAGGACAATGATTTCTGGAAACTGACCCCGTCCAGCACCGGCAGCTACGTCAAGGGCACCTGGACGCAGATGGCCACCTTGCCGGACGGCTACGTGCCCTATGCCGGTTCGTCGGCCGTGCTGGCGGACGGCCGCGTGTTGTTCCTGGGCGGCGAATACCAGAACGGCAATTTCGCGCTGGTCGACACCTGCATGATCTACGACCCGCAGACCAACAAATGGACCGAATTCAACCCGCCGAAAAACTGGGATTTCATTGGCGACTCACCGTCCACGGTGCTGCCGGACGGCAGGTTTCTGCTCGGCCGCAAGCTGGACAAGCGGATCGCCGTGCTGGACCCGACGACCCTGAAATGGACCGAGCTGAAATCGACCGGCAAGAAGGATTTCAACGCCGAGGAAGGCTGGACCTTGATGCCGGACGGCACGGTGTTCACCTATGACGTGAAGGCGGCGCCGAATTCGGAATTCTACGACGTCACCACGCAGAAATGGACCAGCGCCGGCAGCACGGTGGTGTTTCTCAACAGCCCGCCCGTCGAGAAGAAGATCGAATATGGCAACGGCCTGTATTATTACCCGCCGGGCGAGGTCGGCCCGGGCATTTTGCGTCCGGATGGAACGGTCTTCGCAACCGGCGGCACGCACAAGGGCGCCACTTCCGGCCATACCGCAATCTACACGCCCGGCGCCAAGGGCGGCATCGGCACCTGGAAGGCCGGCCCCGATTTCCCGGGCAACGACCAGGCGGGCGACAGCTTCGCGTCACTGTTGCCGACCGGCAACGTGCTGGTGGAAGGCGATAGCGGCGCGCTGTACGAATTCGACGGCAGCAAGCTGACACAAACCAAGTTTGCCACCGAGGGCCTTCTGCTGGTGCTGCCGACGGGCGAAATCCTGCTCAACGGCAACGCCGTCTATCAGGCGGCGGGCAAGGTCAATCAGGCCTGGGCGCCAACGATCGCCTCGGTGCCGTCGCAGCTCACGCCGGGCAGCACCTACAAGATCACCGGCACGCAGTTCAACGGGCTGTCGCAGGCGAATTCGTTTGGCGATGAATTCCAGACCAATACGAATTATCCGCTGGTGCGCATTACCAACACCGCGTCGGGCGCGGTGTTCTACGCGCGCACGCACGACCACAGCACCATGGGGGTCGCCACCGGAACCACCCCGGTCTCGACACAGTTCGACGTGCCGGCCAACGCACCCACCGGCGCCAGCACCCTGGTGGTGGTGGCCAACGGCATTCCCTCGGCGCCGGCCGACGTCACGATCCAGTAATGTCCCAGCCCAGTAATGTCCCAACCCAGTAATGTCCCAGCCCAGTAATGTCCCAACACGGGGCGGCCGGCCGGGCCGCTCCGTGTTGCTCCGGCCATATCGTGCGCCCGTGGGCACCCAATCTGCGAGCCATTCATCCGCGAGGAATTGAAATGATTGAGAATCGCCTGTTCAGATCTTCCATCTTCGCCGCCGCCCTGATGCTGGGCAGCGCCGGCGGCGCCGCGGCACAAACCGTGGTCAACCTCACCCATCCGGCGCCGGACCAATCCTATATCGGTTTCGTGCTGACCGACGGCACGGTGTTGGTGCAGGGCGTGAATTGTTCGGATTGGTGGAAGCTGACGCCGGACAACACCGGCAGCTACGTGCACGGCACCTGGGCGCAAATGGCGAGCCTGCCGGGCGGATACGTGCCGCTGTATTTCGCCTCCGCCGTGCTCGCCGATGGGCGCGTGGTGATTGCCGGCGGCGAGTATAATAATTTTCAGTTCGCCTTCACCGACCAGAGCGCGATTTACGATCCGCTGAAAAACACCTGGACCATGCTCAAGCCGCCGGCCGGCTGGGGCTTTATCGGCGACTCGCCCTCGAGCATGCTGCCGGACGGCAATTTCATGCTCGGCCGCAAATTCAGCAAGAAAATGGCCGTGCTGAACCCAACCACCTTGGCCTGGACCGAGCTGAAATCCACCGGCAAGAAGGACTTCAATGCGGAGGAAGGCTGGACATTGCAGGCCAACGGCACCGTATTGACGTCCGACGTGAAAGCCGCGCCGAACGCGGAAATCTATGATCCCACCGCGCAGAAATGGACCAGCACCGGCCCCACCCCGGTCAACCTCATGGGTCCGCCCTCAGTGGGCAAGATCAATTACGGCAAGAACAAGGTGTATTATCCGCCCGGCGAAATCGGCCCGGCCATCCTGCGCCCCGATGGTACCATATTCGCCACCGGCGCCTTGCACACCGGTGCCAGCGACGGCCACACCGCGATATACACGCCCGGCAAGAATGGCGGCCTCGGCAAATGGACGGCCGGTCCGGATTTCTCGCAGGGCGATGACGCGGGCGACAGTTTTGCCGCTTTGTTGCCTACCGGCAATGTGCTGGTGGAGGCGGAAACCGGCCGCCTCTACGAGTTCGACGGCAAGAACCTGACCTACACCGGCCAAAGCACCGCAGGCCCCCTCAGCGGCGACGGCCTGCTGCTGGTATTGCCGACCGGCCAGATACTGCTCGGCGGCGCCTCGGTGTATGAAGCCAAAGGCAGCGTCAATCCCGCCTGGGCGCCGACGATCACCTCGGTTCCGTCACAATTGAGCCCCGGCAGCACCTACCAAATCACCGGCACGCAATTCAACGGCCTGAGCCAGGCCAACGATTTCGGCGACGAAATGCAAACCGCCACCAACTATCCCCTGGTGCGCATTACCAACACCGCCTCCGGCCACGTGGTCTACGCCCGCACCCACGACCACAGCACCATGGGCGTCGCCACCGGCACCACGCCGGTCTCCACCAATTTCGATGTTCCCTCAACGATCGAGACGGGGGCTAGCACGTTGGTGGTGGTGGCCAACGGTATTCCGTCGGCGGCGGCGGATGTTACGATAAAGTAAGAAAAAGCCAGGAAGTCGTTCTTTTTTGAAAAAAAGAACCAAAAAACTTTTATCTATTGGGACTTCTGTAATTTTGCCGCTCGGCTTAGCGAAATTTTTTTCAAAAGCGAACGACTTCGTTTCCCTTCCTAAATCCCGCGCCCCCGACGAACAATATCATTGCCAAACCGCTCCCGTAACTTATCGATCGCACCCTGCCGCGCCACGTCGCGGGGCGTCTCCGGATCGGCAAGATCGGCGAGATCGGCCGCGTCGAGGGGCGCCAGCGTGCTGGCGCCGATGCCGATGAGGCGGAATTGCGTGCCGTCGATTTCGCGGGCGAGCAGTTTGCGGGCCTGGGCGAAGATGCGGTCGGGCAGGGCGGTGGGCTGGGCCAGGCGGGCGGCGCGGGTGCGGGCGACGAAGCTTGTGGTTTTCAGTTTGAGGGTGAGGCCGGCGGCGGCGAGGTTTTTTTCGCGCAGGCGGACGGCCAGGCGCTCGCACAGGCGCCAGAGCTGGCGTTCGAGGGCGGCGCGGTCGGCGAGGTCGGTGTTGAAGGTGGTCTCCGCGCTGATCGATTTGGCGCCTTCGCCCGGGTTGACGCGGCGCGTGTCCTCCCCGCGGGCGCGGCGGACGAGATGCGGTCCGTCGTCGCCGAGCAAATGGGCCGCGGTGCGGTCATCGAGCGCCTGGAGCTGGCCGAGGCGCGTGATGCCGAGAGCGCCGAGGCGGCGTTCCAGCGCCGGGCCGACGCCGGGGAGCAGGCCGACGGGGGCGGGGGCAAGGAAAGACGCCGCGTCCTGGCCGAGCAGAAAGAAGCCGCGCGGCTTGTCCTCACCGGCCGCGAGCTTGGCCAGCAGGCGGTTGGCGGCAAGGCCGATGGAAACGGTGACGCCGACCTGGCGCTCCACGTCGCCGGCGAAACGGGCCAGGATGGCGGCGGGCGGGGCGCCGTGCAGGGCCTGGGTGCCGGTAAGGTCGAGCACGGCTTCGTCGATGGAGAGCGGTTGGACCAGCGGGGTCAGGGTGCGCATCAGCGCGCGGATCTGGCGCGCGGCCTCGGTGTATTTGGCGAAATTCGGCGGCACGATGACGGCGTCGGGGCACAGTTTCAGCGCCTTGAACATGGGCATGGCGCTGTGCACGCCGGACACGCGGGCGATGTAGCAGGCGGTGGTGACGACGCCGCGGGTACCGCCGCCGACGATGACCGGACGATCGGCGAGTTCGGGGCGGTCGCGTTTCTCGACGCTGGCGTAGAAGGCATCGCAATCCACGTGGGCAATGGCGAGGGTGAAGAGCTCGGGGTGGCGCAGGATGCGGCGGCCGTGGCAGGTGGGGCAGACCGCGCCCGGCATATGGCTGGCGCCGCAATCCCGGCAGAGGGATGGGTCGGGACGAGCCGTAAGGGGACGTGCCGTAAGGGGACGTCCGGGGTCGGACGCTTGCATGGGAAGGCTCCGGTGGGGCGCCGGGTTGGGGGCCGCTCTTGTGCGGGGCAGTGTGGCACTTTACCCCGCGTGGCTGCCAGGATTGCAGGAGCACCGGAGCGACATGGCAGCCGATGGGCCAGGTTTGGATGCGGACTCCGGCGTGACGATGCTGCAGGGCGAGCTCGCGCGGCTCGCGGCTGAGAATGCGCGGTTGCGCGCGGCGGCGGCGCAGGCGGCGGCGAGCGCTTCGGTGCAGGCGCTGCGGGCCGGGGCGCAGGGGCACGAGGTTTATGTGCTCCGCAAACAGATGCAGATCATGCATCGCAGCCTGGTTTGGCGGTTGACGCTGCCGCTGCGCATTGCGGTGGATATCTTGCGCGGCGCGCCGCCGACCGGGTCGGCCGAGGCGGTGAAAGTGCGGCGCGCCGTGTCGGTGTTGCGGCGGCAAGGCGTGCG
>CAJCIS010000102.1 GCA_903970435.1 Acidobacteriota bacterium
GCGGCGGCCGTTTTGATCGCCGGCGCCGGCGCGCCCGCGTCGGCCCAGCCGGCGCCGCCCGCCGCGGCCGGCGCGGCGCCGCCCGCCGCCGGCGCGGAAAGGATCGTGGTCACCGCCAGGCGCATCAAGCCGATCCGCGCCAAGAACGAAAACCTGGACCGCGCGCGCGACAAGGCGTTGCTGCCGAAAATCGGCGCCACCACGTACGCGATCGATCACAAGGCCCTCGAGGCGCTGCCGCAGGGGGAGGACACGCCGATCGACAAGGTGCTGCTGCAAGCCCCCGGTGTTTCGGCCGATACCGCGATCAGCAATCCGGATTTCCATATCCGCAACGAATATGCGAATTCGCAATACCGCATCAACGGCATTCAGCTCCCCGACGGCGTATCGGCCCTCGGCCCGGTGCTGGAAACCAACTTCATCGGCAACCTCAATCTGCTCGACGGCGCGCTGCCCGCCCAATACGGCCTGCGCACCGCCGGCGTGATCGACCTGACCACCAAGAATGCGTTCGATCCGGGCGGCCTGCTGGATATTTACGGCGGCAGCCAGTCCACCTTCAGCCCCAGCCTTCAATATGGCGGCAATGACGGCCGGACCCAGTATTTCGTGAGCGGCCGGTATCTGCAGAGCAACGAGGGCCTTGAAAGCGCCACCCCTGGCGAAAACCCGATCCACGACCAGACGCAGCAGGAGAAATTTTTCGGCTACGGATCGACCTTGTTCGGCGACACCAACCGCCTCACCTACATGGCCGGCGGGTTCAACGGCCATTTCCAGATCCCCGACGTCGCCGCCGGCGCGCCGCTGGGTGATTTCGGGCCGACCAATTTGTCGCCGACCCGTATCAATGAAAACGAAAACGACAATTTCTACTTCGGCCTGGTGGCGCTGCAAACGCATACCGACGCGATCGACACCCAGTTCTCCGCCTTCGCGCGCTACGCGTCCACCCATTTCATTCCCGATATCTACGACGATCTGGCCTTCAACGACGTCGCCTCGGACGTCAGCCGCAAGAGCATGCTGGGCGGAACGCAATTCGACGGCGCCTGGCGGGTCAGCGATGCGCACACCTTGCGCGCCGGCTTCACATTCAACGCCGAGCAAACCAACGTGAATAATCTTTCCACCCTGCTTCCGCTCGGCGCCGACGGAACGCCGCTTCCCACGCCTGTCACGGTGGATGACAGGGATGCCAAACTCGGCTGGACCGCGGGCATCTATCTTCAGGACGAATGGCGGCTCGGCCACGGCCTCACGCTCAATACCGGCGTGCGCTTCGACCAGATCAGCCAGTTCGTCGCCGCCAACCAGGTCAGCCCGCGCGTGGCACTCGCCTACGCGCCAACCGCGACCACCAGCCTGCACATCGGCATATCGCGCTATTTCACACCGCCGATGCAGGCGCAGGCAACGCCCACCAACCTGGCTTTGTTCAACAACACCGTGCAGCAGCCGGCGATTCCGCAGAACAGCCCGGTGCGGCCGGAGCGCGCCACCTACTTCGATGCCGGCATCGAGCAGAAACTCTTCGCCGGCCTCACGGTCGGCATGGACGCCTATTACAAGCGATCGACCGATACGCTCGATGACGGGCAATTCGGCCAGGCCGTGGTGCTCGAACAATTCAACTATGCCGACGGCTACAGCAAAGGCCTCGAATTCAAGGTCAATTACGCCCGCGACGGTTTTCGCGCCTACGCAAACCTGTCGAGCGAGATAACCAAGGGACGCGACATCGTCTCGAACCAATATCTCATCGACGATCCCGTCGAGCTCGCGTATCTCGCCCATCACTACACCTATGCATCCGACGCCCAAACCGTCACCGCCTCCTTCGGCGCGTCGTATTTGTGGCGCACCCTGCTCGTCAGCGTCGACGGCCTCTACGGCAGCGGCCTGCGGACCGGTTTCGCCAACGAAACGCACACCCCGGGCTACGTGCAATGGAACGGCGCGATTTCAAAACAATTCGACGTATGGTCTGCCCGAAAGCCGCTCACCTTGCGCCTTAGCCTCGTCAATTTGTTCGACCAGGGTTACATACTGCGCAGCGGCGACGGCATCGGCGAATTCGCCCCGCAGTACGGGCCGCGCAGGGAGGTGTTTTTGGGTCTTAGTCAGGCGTTCTGATTTTCGGATGGAAGTAAGGAAGTCGTTCTTTTCTGAAGCAAAGAACCAAAAGACCTTTGCACCTGCGCCGCAGACGCTTTCACCCTTACAGAAATAGTTTTTTGGTGCTTTTTTTTCAAAAAAGAACGGCTTGCTTCCTTCAAGCCGCCCGCTGCTGTCCCATGTAGAGCTCCAACACCTCATCCACCGCCCCATCCGCCCGCATGCGTCCATGATCGAGCCAGATCAGGCGGGTGCACCAGGCGCGGATGGCGTCGTTCTGATGCGATGACAAAACCAGTATTTCCGCGCCCTGCACCACGTTTTCCAGCCGGCCGCGCGCCTTGGACATGAAGCGCGCGTCGCCGGCCATGAACCATTCGTCCATCAGCAGCACTTGCGGGTTGATGGCGGTGGCCAGGCCGAAGCCCAGCCGCACCACCATGCCGCTGGAATACATCCGCACCGGCAGGTCCATGAACGCGCCGAGTTCGGCGAAGGCCTGCACGTCCTCCTCCAGCTGGCGGATGCGGATGCGGCTCAGGCCGCTATACAGGCCGCGCAGCAGGATATTTTCGCGCCCGGTCAGTTCCGGATTCATGCCGAGTTGCGTGTCCAGCAGCGCGTTGATGCTGCCGTCCACGATCACACGGCCGCAGGTCGGTTCGTAAATGCCGGCCAGCGTGCGCAGCAGGGTCGTTTTGCCGGCGCCGTTGGTGCCGATCAGGCCCAGCCGGTCGCCCGCGGACAGCGCGAAATTGATGTCGCGCAGCGCCTGCACCACGGTGCGGTGCTGGTTGTCCTCGCCCAGCCGGCCGGCGGCGCGGGCGAACACGGTCTTCTTCAGGCTGCGCGCGCTGCCATGGTAGAGCGGAAAATCGACCGAAACGTTTTCCGCCACGATGTGCGCCATTGTTTACATCCAGAAGGCGAGCCGTCCGCGCACGCGCACGAACAGCATCGATGTCAGCACGCAGAACAGCACGCTGTAGAGCCCGGCGGCGATCCACATTTGCGCGGTGGGCACCGAACCCAGCAGCGGTTGGCGCACCACTTCCAGCACGTCGTAGAACGGATTGAGCTTGAGCCACCATCCATGCGTGCCAAGTTGTTTCGGCTGCCACATGATGGGGGTGATGAAGAACGCAATCTGCATGACGCTGCCGACGATCGGCGGAATGTCGCGGAACCGGGCGCATAGCGTGCCGAGGGCGATGCAGGTGGCAAACGAATCGATCGTCCACAGCACCAGGCCGGGAATGCACCACAACGCCGTGCGGCCGGGCGACAGGCCCAGCAGCGCGAACACCACCACCACCACCGGAATGTTATGCGCCAGCCCGATGATGGTGCGCACCACCACGCGCACCGCGTGCACGAAATACGGCATGCGCATCGCCCGGATGGTCGCTTCGGACTGCAGAAACGTGTTGCAGGCGTCACCCACCAGGCCGCCGAGCGCCGTCCACAGCACCAGCGACAGCGCCAGGAAAGGCAGGTAGCCGTGCAGGTCCATGTGGAACAACAGGCTGTACAGCGCGCCCATGGCGCCAATCCATACCGCAGTCGAAATAGTGAGCCAGAACGGCCCCAGCATCGAGCCGCGATAGCGCAGCTTGATGTCGAGCCAGCCCAGGGTGAGGCCGAGGCGCCACAGGGCCGCGCCATCGGCGACATCGGCCACCGCCTGGCGGACACGGCCGCCGCTGGCCGAGCCGGTGCCCACCTCCATGTGCGAAGCCGGCAGCAGCGGCGCCGTGTGATCCAATGCCTGATCCATGCTTTTCGGCGGCTACTCCATCCATCGGCACACCGCAACCGCGCCATGGCCGCGCCTCCGGCGGGGAATGCAACCGAGTGTTGCAGGCCGCGGTTCCGGCCGCCGCCGGCTTTTCGCCCGCAAGAGTTTCTTGCGGGACTCCCGTTGAGTGGTTAAGCACTTAGGGTCCGTCGTTCAGGCGCGGCTGTAACAGGGTTTTGGATTTACGCGATTTTGACACAGCGGCGTGTTTAAGTGTGCGGCGCAGCTTGCACACCCTGGTCACGCCACGGAGGGGGACTTGATGCAGCATTCGGCCGGGTGGTGGACGGATTATCTGAAAGCGCCAAAGGCAATGCTGCGCGCCGGTTTGTCGATCGCTGCCGTCGGCGGCCTGGCCGCCTGCGCCGGCCATCCGCAACTGTCCCAGGCCCCCGCCATTCCGCCGCAGGTGGAAGCGGCCGACTACCTGGCCCACGCCAAGCCGCGCTACCAGCCGCCGGGACCGCCCAGCGACCCGTGGGGACCCTATATTGTCGAGGCGTCGCATCGCTTCGATGTGCCGGACACCTGGATACGCGAAGTGATGCACGTCGAATCGGCGGGCTACCAGTTCCGCGCCACGGGGGAGCTCACTACGTCGCCGGTGGGCGCCATGGGCCTGATGCAGCTGATGCCGCAGACGTATGACGACATGCGCGGGCGCTACAGCCTCGGGCCGGACGCGTACGAGCCGCACGACAACATCCTCGCCGGCGCGGCCTATCTGCGGGAAATGTACGATGCGTTTGGCACGCCGGCGTTCCTGGCCGCCTACAATGCCGGTCCCAACCGGCTGCAGGACTACCTCATCCACAACAAACCGCTGCCCGACGAAACACGGCGTTATGTCTGGATGATCGGCAACCGTATCACCGGCGTGTGGCCCAGCACGCGCTCCCCCGCCGAGCAGTTGGCGGTGAACCAAATCCCGCTGAACATTCCGGCCGGTCCGCGCTACGCGCGCCACACCACCACCCTGCTGGCGGCGCGCGCGCGGCGGCGTCACGAGGCGGAATTGCGCTACGCCGCGCTGCACCCGCGCCGCCATGGGCACGAAGCGGCGCCGATCGAGGTGGCCGAGGCGCCCGAACCGCGATCCGAGCCGAGGTTCGCACCGCACGCCGCGCCGCACGCCGAATCCCACCCCGTCCGCGTCGCTATGGCGGGACCGGCGCCGGTGCATCACGCCGGCGCCTTCCGCTTGATTTC
>CAJCIS010000103.1 GCA_903970435.1 Acidobacteriota bacterium
GTGGTCTACATCCGGCAATCGACACCCCATCAGGTCGTGAGCAACCAGGAAAGCCTACGGCTCCAATACGCGCTTCGCCAGCGCGCTCGCGAACTCGGCTGGCATGAGGCGGATATTGTCGGCACCGGTTAAAAACCGCAGATATTTGCCGCAGTTTGGATTGACGGGGTGGGTGGCTTGTCCAGGTAGTCCACAGGAGGGCCCCGCCCCCGTAGCGGAGCGCATTATTGCGCGCAGCGAAGCGGAGGGGGCGGGAGGTGCCTGTGGACCCACCTGGGCAAGCTGCCGGGCGGCGGGCGACTGAGCGAGGGCGCTATTCGGGGTGTCCGCCGCCAGGCGTCGGGGCAGTTAGGCAAAAGCCGAATGACGGTGATTAGCGGCGGCGACGCAACTTTCCTGAGGTTCCCAATTCGTTGAGATTGAGCTTCTTCTTCGGCCTGGTTGGCTGACATGAGGCCGGCTGGCGCGCTAAGACCTGATCGAAGTTGCAGGCAGGCACGGCGCCGATGTGAACCTGGCAGTTTGACTCAACGCCGTGCCCTACACCGTGCAGGGGCACAATGCGGGATCAATATCGCACTCAAAAGCGGGTGCGTCCAGAACACGACACGGCTCCGGCGGATGCCGGATGCGGCTGCCCAGATCAGGCCGGCGTGCCAGCCCGGCTGTTTCTGTGCGGGCGGTGCCGCGCGCAAGTCCTGATCTGCAGCCATTGCGATCGCGGCCAGATGTACTGCCTCGAAGGCTGTGCCCGCAAAGCCCGGTTGCTGGCGCAACGGCAAGCCGGACGGCGTTACCAAACCAGCCGGCGCGGCCGCCTCAACCATGCCGCCCGGTCTCGTCGTTACCGGGCCCGAAAAAATAATGTGACGCATCAGGGTTCACCGCCGGACCTGACCGATGATTTGCTTCTCGCAGGCTCAGCGGTGGCCGTAACGGATCAGACGATGACGGACCGGAGTGTCCGGCCGCGATGGCAGTGCCATTGCTGCGGCCGCCTCTGTCCGGAGTTTGTCCGCCGTGACTTTCTGCGGCGCCGCCAGGGTCCCCGGAACAATAGGAGAGGGCGTCGCAGTGACCATTCCCGCGGAAATCGAGGCGCAGATTCTGCGCTTTTACCACGTTGAAAAATGGCGGGTCGGGACGATCGCTAAGCAATTGCGCATCCATCATGAGACCGTTGCCCGGGTGTTGGCGCAGGCTGGGCTGCCGCGGATAGGCAAGCCGAAAAGGCCATCGAAAATCGACCCATACCTGCCGTTCATCCGCGAAACTCTGGACAAGTTCCCAACGCTGACCGCCAGCCGTCTGCTCGCAATGGTTCAGGACCGAGGTTACCGCGGTGGACCAAGCCAGTTTCGCCATGTTGTCGCATGCCACCGGCCACGACCGGCAGCGGAAGCCTTTCTGCGTCTGCGCAGTTTGCCTGGCGAACAGGCGCAAATTGACTGGGGGCATTTTGGCCATCTGGTGATCGGCCGGGCGCGCCGTTCGTTGATGGCCTTTGTCGCGGTGTTGAGTTTCTCGCGGCAAATCTTTCTACGGTTTTTCCTTGATGCGCGCATGGAAAATTTCCTGCGCGGCCATCTCGGCGCGTTTGCGGCGTGGAACGCGGTACCGCGTGTGATTCTCTACGACAATCTCAAAAGCGCGGTTCTCGAACGCCATGGCGAGGCCATCCGCTTCCATCCAACCTTGCTCGACTTCGCCGGGCATTATCGCTTCGAACCACGGCCCGTCGCCATCGCGCGAGGCAATGAGAAGGGCCGGGTCGAGCGGGCGATCCGGTATGTTCGAGACAATTTCTTTGCCGCCCGCAAATTCGTCGATCTCGCCGATCTCAATCGCCAGGCCGATGCCTGGTGCCAGGGGCCGGCGGCGGATCGGCGGTGTCCTGACCAAGACACCGCGACTGTTCGTGAAGCGTTCATCCAGGAGCTGCCGTATTTGCTGAAGCTGCCGCACAATCCCTATCCAGTGCTGGAGCGGGTGGCCGTCTCGGTCGGCAAAACGCCATATATCCGCTTCGACCTGAACGACTACTCGATACCCCACACTCATGTGCGGCGTGCGCTCACAGTATTGGCCGATATCGACCGGGTGCGTATCGTCGATGGCGAGCGCGTCCTCGCCGATCATCCACGCAGCTACGACAAGGGTGAGAAGGTTGAGGAACCCGCGCACATTCAGGCGCTGGTTGAACAAAAACGCGCAGCACGGCGCCATCGCGCCACCGATCATCTGGCGCAGACGGCGCCGGCGAGCCAGGCATTGCTTGCCGCCGCTGCCGACCGCGGCGACAATATCGGCGCCATTACATCGACCCTGATGCAGTTGTTGCGGCGCTACGGCGCGGCACCGCTGAATGCCGCCATTACCGAAGCCCTCGCGCGCGAGGTGCCGCACCCGAATGCCGTGCGCCTGGCTCTGGAGCGCCATCGCGAAGAGCGCCAGCAACCGCCGCCCGTAGACATGATCCTGCCGGCTCACGTGCGGGACCGCGATGTCGCTGTCACCCCGCACGCGCTCGATACCTACGACAAACTGAAAGGATGCTCCAATGACGAACCTTGATCTCTTGCAGAGCCGCGCCAAGGCGCTGCAACTCAACGGCCTGCTGGCGAACTGGCCGCAAGCCGCCGCCGCCGGCTGGGTTCAACAACTGATCGAGTGGGAGGAAGCCGAACGCGCCCGCCGTAGCCTGGAGCGCCGCGTCCGGGACGCCAGGATCGGCCGCTTCAAGCCGGTCTGCGACTTCGACTGGACCTGGCCGAAGCGTTGCGATCGCACAACTTTCGAAGCCTTGATGACGCTCGACTTTCTAAAGGACGCCACCAATGCGCTGCTGGTCGGTCCGAACGGCGTCGGCAAGTCGACACTGGCGCGCAATCTCGCCCATCATGCGTTGGTTCACGGCCACACCGTGCTGTTTACCAGCGCCGGGCAGTTGCTCGGCGAGCTCACCGCACTGGACAGCGATTCCGCCTTGCGCCGGCGCTTGCGGCACTACGCCGCACCGGCATTGCTGCTGATCGACGAGGTCGGCTACCTGTCATACTCAAATCGGCACGCTGATCTGCTCTTCGAACTGATCAGCCGGCGTTACGAACAAAGAAGCACCGTGGTCACCACCAACCGGCCCTTCGCCGAATGGCGCGACGTCTTCCCGAATGCCGCTTGCGTCGTCTCCATGGTCGACCGGCTCATGCATAATGCCGAAATCGTCGCCATCGACGGCGAATCCTACCGCGTCAAAGAGGCCCTGGAGCGCACCGAACAGCGGGCAAAACAACGCCGCGGAGGAAAATAATGCCCAAAGACAAAAGAAAAAAGCGCCGCCAGCATAATCCCCAAACCGCGGCAAGCCAGTCACCGCAACCCAGCAAACCATCCTATCGCCCGGGCTTACCGCTCACCCTCGCCATTGACGTTCCAACCTACTGGACCGCCGAAGAAGCCCTCGCCGTATTCGAACTCGTCGACGCATTGCATGACCGAATCTGGTCAATCTACCGCGACGGACTGCAGGAATTGATCTGCAAGCAGCGCCAAAGCCATACCCCGGAGCCGTTCCAGATCGACGACGACGACCTGCCGTTCTGACAGACCACAACAACGCCAGAAACACCACCGGTTCCGCAACCTATCAAATCACGTCCGCCCAAACCAAACTGCGGCGAAAAAACGCGGATTTAGACCGGCGCTAACACAAGCGCTCACGCTTGGCGTCCCGCGAGAAATTTCTGGCGAAAAACTTGTTCAAATCGGCATCAACGCGGCGCGGGGGCCGCTCGGGTTGCCGAAAGTTATTGAAGGATTGAAACGTGATCTTCACGCTGGCCTTGGCGAGCGAGAAAGGATCGTTGCAACATCTATTATCGAAGCCGCGCGTAACAACGGCCTGATCCTCAGGGCGCCCCCTGATTGGGCACC
>CAJCIS010000104.1 GCA_903970435.1 Acidobacteriota bacterium
TGGTGCCCCACGTCACCATCGGCGCAATGTCACCGGCCTGCATCACCACGGTGCGATCATAGACCGCATCAGGATCGGATGGCAGCGTGCGCCAATATTCCACCGCCAGATCGAACGCCTCGCCCTGCGGCGCGTAAGGCCGGCCCTTCACATACGCGAACGTCGTTTCGTCCGGCGCAATCAGGCCGGCGCGCGCACCCGCCTCGATCGACATGTTGCATACGGTGAGGCGCCCGGCCATATCCAGCCCGCGAATTACGTCGCCGGCATATTCAATGACATGCCCATTGCCGCCCGCCGTGCCAATGCGCCCAATGATCGCCAGCACCACATCCTTCGCCGTCACGCCGGGCGGCAGCGAACCATCCACCCGCACCAGCATGTTCTTCGCCGGCGCCTGCAACAGCGTCTGCGTCGCCAGCACATGTTCCACTTCCGATGTGCCGATGCCGAACGCCAGCGCGCCCATCGCGCCATGCGTGGACGTATGACTGTCGCCACACACAATCGTCATGCCCGGCAGCGAAATCCCCAACTCGGGTCCCACAATGTGCACAATGCCCTGGCGCGAATCCAGCAACGGCAAATACGGCACGCCGAACGCGGCAACATTCCGCTCCAGCGTTTCGATCTGCAACCGGCTCTCCGGCTCCGTAATGCCGAGCCGGCGGTCGCTGGTCGGTACGTTATGATCGACAACTGCAATGGTCGCCTCCGGCCGCCGCACAAGCCGCCCCGCCGCCCGCAACCCCTCGAAAGCCTGCGGCGACGTCACCTCATGCACCAAATGCCGGTCAATGTAGAGAACGCACGTATCATCCCCCAACCGCTCCACCACATGCGCGTCCCAGATCTTGTCGAAAAGCGTGCGTGGCATTGGTGGCTCCGAAGAAAGGAAGAAAAAAGGCCGGGGCTCTGCCCCTGGACCCCGGCTGGGGACAAGTCCCCAGACCCCATTTGTTTAAGAAAGGTCAGGGGAGAAGGAGGGGGGCACGCGCGTCGAACCCACGTCCTATGTGCCCCCCTCCTTCTCCCCTGACCTCCCTTAAGTAACAGGTTCTAAGGACTTGTCCGTCATGCGAATGCACGCTGCGCGTGACGCGGGGGTCCAGGGGGCAGAGCCCCGGCCTTCTTCCTTTCTTACTCCGCAGCCGCCGGTGTCTCGCGCGCTTTTTCGGCGATACGGGCCGACTTGCCGCGGCGGCCGCGGAGGTAATATAGTTTCGCGCGGCGAACGTCGCCGCGGCGCACCACTTCGATGGCGGCGATAGAGGGCGAGTACAATGGGAACACGCGTTCCACGCCTTCGCCGTAGCTGATTTTGCGCACGGTGAAATTGCTGTTCAGGCCGCGATTGCTGCGGGCGATACAGACGCCTTCGTAGGCTTGCACGCGGCTGCGTTCGCCTTCCACCACCTTCACCGACACGCGCACGGTATCGCCGGCGGCGAATTCCGGCACGGCGCGGACGGCGGACAGGCGCGCGATTTCCGCGGCCTCGTATTTCTGGATGACATTCATGGCGGGGTCCTTTCAGATCACGGTTTTTCGCGCGAGGTGCTCCGCCCACAGATCGGGGCGGCGTTCGCGGGTAATGGTTTCGGATTGCTGACGGCGCCAGGTGGCGATGGCGCCATGATTGCCGGACAGCAATATCGGCGGCACGGGGCGGCTGTTCCATTCAGCCGGCTTGGTATAGTGCGGATATTCCAGCAAGCCGCCGGCGAAACTTTCCTCCGCCGCGCTTTCGGCCGCGCCCATCACGCCGGGCAGCAGGCGCACGCAGGCATCCAGCGCCACCATGGCGGCCAGTTCGCCACCGGAAAGGATATAATCGCCGACGCTGAGTTCCTCGGCGGCGCGCGCTTCGATGACGCGCTGATCGACGCCCTCGTAACGGCCGCACAAAATGATTACGCCCGCGCCGGCGGCCAGGCGCACGGCATCTTCCTGCGCCAGCCGGCGGCCGCGCGGCGTCATGTAGAGCAGCGGGCGCCCGTCCGATACGGCTTGCAGGGCGGCCTCGATGACGTCGGGCCGCATGACCATGCCGGCGCCGCCGCCGAACGGCGTATCATCCACATGGCGGTGTTTGCCGGGCGCGAAATCGCGAATGTTGCGCGCATCCACCTGCCAGATTTCTTCCAGCAGCGCCCGCCCGGCCAGCGAATGTCCGAGCGGCCCCGGAAACATGTCGGGAAACAAGGTGAGAATGGTGGCACGCCAGGTCATGCCGCCTTCTCCCCGGTTTCGATCTCGCGCATTTCGATTTCGTCTGGCGCATGGATGGTGATCCGGCCACCTTCGACGTCCACCACCGGCACCACCGCGCGCGTGAACGGCACCATGAGCGATGCGCCCTCGGCCACGATTTCCAGACTGGTGCCGGCACCGTAATCATGCACCGCGGCAACCCGGCCGAGTTCGCCGCCGTCTGGGTCCCGTGCCAGCAGCCCGATCAGATCGGCAATATAATAATCGTCCGCTGCCGTTGCCGGCATCCGCGCGCGCGGCGCGTAAAGGCGCAAATTGACCAATTTTTCGGCGGCCGTCCGATCCGGTACTGCAACGCCATCTTCGTCGCGCAGTTCGGCCACGCCGTCGCCCTTCCAGGTCAGCGTCCAGCGCCGTCCGCGCTCATCGAGCAGGGGGTTGTAGCGTGAAAGGCCAGCCGCGTCTTCGGTATAACTCTGCACGCGCAGCAGCCCGCGCACACCGTGCGGCCGGCCGATCACGCCCATCAGAATATTGCCGTCCGCCACGATACGCCGTGCTTACGCGGCGGCCGCTGTCGCCGCGGCGGCCGACGCGGCGGCCGACGCGGCCCGGGCGCGTTCCTGCGCCTTCTTCTTCGGCGCGGACTGCACCGGCTGCTCGCGCCGTGCCGGCATCGGCGCGATCTCCGCCTTGCCGAGGAAACGCGCCACCCGGTCGGTCGCGACCGCGCCCTGCTTGAGCCAATGCTGAATACGCTCGGAGAACAGGCGCACCCGCTCCTCGTGCTCGGCCGGCAGCATGGGGTTGTAGCTGCCGACTTTCTCGATGAACCGTCCGTCGCGCGGACTGCGGCTGTCGGCCACCACGATGTGGTAGTAGGGCCGCTTCTTGGCGCCGGCGCGGGCGAGGCGAATTTTAAGTCCCATGATCAGGTTCCACTCATCAGTTGTCGGTTGTCGCAGTTCACCAGGGCCGCTTCTGCTGGCCGCGCGGCTGGCTCATTCCTTTCGGCATCAGACCGGCAAGTCCTTGCCGCATCAAGCCTTTCTGCCCCAGCTTGCCGACGCGTTTCATCATGTCGCTGATGTCGTCGAACTGCTTGAGCAGCTTGTTCACCTCGCTGACGTTCACGCCGGACCCGGCCGCAATCCGCTTCTTGCGGCTCGCCTTGATAATGTCCGGCTGGCGCCGTTCCTTCATCGTCATGGATGAAATGATCGCCTGCTGGCGCTTGAACACCGACTGATCGATGTTCGCCCCCTCCAGCTGCTTTTTCATCTGCCCCATGCCCGGCATCATGCCGAGGATGGAACTGATCGACCCCATCTTGCTGATCTGCCTGAGCTGGGCTGCGTAATCCTCTAACGTGAAGGTGCCTTTCAGCATCTTGGTGGCCAGCTTTTCGGCCTCGTCATGGTCGATCGTTTCGGCCGCCCGCTCCACCAGGCCGACAATGTCGCCGAGCCCCAGAATACGGCCGGCGACGCGTTCGGGGTGGAATTCCTCCAGCGCATCGATCTTTTCGCCGGAGCCGGAGAACTTGATCGGCGCGCCGGTGACGTGCCGCATCGACAGCGCGGCGCCGCCGCGCGCATCGCCGTCCATGCGGGTGAGAATGACGCCGGTGACGCCCACGGCGTCGTTGAACGCCCGGGCGGTTGCCACCGCGTCCTGCCCGGTCATGGCGTCCACCACCAGCAGCGTCTCGACCGGCGAGGTGGCGGCGCGGATCTGCCGCACCTCCTCCATCAGCGCCGCGTCGATCGACAGGCGGCCGGCGGTGTCGAGGATGACGATATCGAACCCCTCGCGCCGGCCGGCCTCCATGGCGCGGCGCGCGATTTCGACCGGCGTTTGCCCGGCCACGATGGGCAGCGACGGCACGCCCGCCCGTTCGGCGAGTTGGGCGAGCTGCAACTGCGCCGCCGGCCGCTGCGTATCCAGGCTCGCCAGCAGCACGCGCCGGCGCTCCCGCGTGCGCAGGCGCAGGGCCAGCTTGCCCGAGGTCGTGGTTTTGCCGGACCCCTGCAGCCCCACCATCAGCAGCGGAATAGGGGCGGGGGCGCTGAGATTGAGCGGCACCGCGCCTTCGCCGCCCAGCGCCTCGACCAGCGCGTCGTGCACGATTTTGGCGACTTGCTGGCCGGGGGAGACGGCCTCCAGCACCTCGGCGCCGACCGCGCGTTCCTTCACGCGGGCGACGAAATCCTTCACCACCGGCAGCGCCACATCGGCTTCCAGCATGGCCAGGCGCACTTCGCGCAGGGCCTCGCCGACGTCAGCCTCGCTCAGCGCCCCGCGCTTGCGCAGACCGTCGAAGATGCCCGAGAACTTGTCCGACAGCGCGTCGAACATGGGTGCGCCTACTCCAATGCAATTCGCGCCGCTGCGCGAACCCTCGCGGAGCGGCGGAGCCCCCGCGCCGGGCGGGGACCGGGATCAGGGTGACCCGGAAGTGGGGGGCTATGCGGCATGGTGCGGCTTGCGTCAAGAAGGTAAGCCGTTCTTTTCTGAAGAAAAGAACCAAAAGACTTTTGTCCCTGCGCCTGCGGGCAAGGCTAGGCTAGGTGCCGGTAAGGTGGGGATTGCATCAAAAGCAGAAGTCTTTTGGTTCTTTTCTTCAGAAAAGAACGGCTTCCGCTTTTGCTACTTGCCCCATTTGCAGCGACAGCAGCGGCAGCATGATCGAATTCAGCCGCACGACCTCATCGCTGATCAGGTCGCGATATTCCTTGCGCGCCCACTCGCTGTAAAACGGTTTCGGCTGATTGCCGATCCACATCATGCGGCGAAATTCGTTGCACAGAAGTTGCTCCATCCTCTTCGGATCGTCAGGGCTGATTTGCGAGATATCGCCGCGTTTACCCACTGTCGTAACGAACGGAAAAATAAGCACCGCCTTGATCCGCCCTTGCTGGATGTGCTGGCGCACGGCCAGATCCCACGGTTTGGAGAAGTCATCAACCATCATCAGATCGTAGATTTTTTCCTTCGAGCGCCGGTTGGTCAAGGTTGAACCGGCGCAGAACGTAAACTTCGTTTCGGCAAGATCAAGCATGCGCACGATGTGATCTTGCGTATAGGTGTGCCAGAGCATGGTCAGCCATGGCATGTCGACGGCACAAGGAATGGCGGTGTCCGTCAACATGATGTCCCAGCCATCTTCGGGCAACAATGCGATCGACCGGTCGACACAAAGCTGCGTGGCGGCACAAAAATCGATATCGTCATCCACAATGAACAAATGCTTGTCGTTGCCAAAGGATTGCCGGATGCACTCCAACGAACTGAAGTAGCATCCCTTATTGCCGGGCGACAGACGACCCTTGGCGTTCCTGACCAATTCATGCTGCGCATCGATGGCGTGGAACCGATGCAGCGTCCAGTGCGGCGCGAACCGGCACGCCGCATATCGCGCCTCGAACGCGTCCCGCCGCGCCACGGCGGATCCCAAATTGAGGTAGATTACCTCAATGGCCTGCGCCTTTACCTCGTCACCGCGTGCGTTCATGGCATTCAGATCACCACCTTGGTCACCAGCCGCGACAAGGGCAGGCCCAATCCGACGAACGCATCGAATATCGCGGGATATCCTTGCGCCGCCGCGATGAGCACCGGGCGGGCGCAGGTGACAAGGTCGGCCGGGTCGCGCACACGGTAGCCCATGAACTCGCTGCCGATTTTCGACGGCGTGGAATCGACCAGAAAGTCCGGTTTGCGCCGCTTAAAAAAATTCGCCTGCTCCAGGCAATATCGTGCCTGCCAGCCGGCGCCCCAGATAACGAGGCCGGGATGGTCCGCCTCCTCCATCAGCACATCCGCCACGCCGATCGATGCAAGTTGCGCGCGAACAGCACGCTCGGTTCGGGCCTCCAGGCCGGCCAGCCGCTGGCGCAGCAGGTCATCAAAAAACACCAGGCGGCAACCGGCCTCGACCAGGAACGCATAAAGCGCAATGATGGAAACAAGCACGTTGCCATCGACGGATTCGCGCTTGAAGTCGTGGCTGATTTGGAAGTTGCAGCCGAGCAGCTCCGCATCCTCCATTTTCGCCACAAAGGCGCGGCATTCTTCCAGTGCGGTGTTGCCCTCGGTAAAAATATACTTGATCGTCACGTTAGCGGCGCGTCCCGTGGCGTATTTCTTTAGGTTCTCTACAACGCGTGCAAGTTTGTCACGGCCGCGAATATTGGCAAACACCTTGCCGGTGCCCGCATCCACGCTGGTCGTCATCGAAATGCGGTCTTCCCTCAAGAGGCGACTAACCGTTGCCGAGTAACTCACGCCATTCGTCAGCACGCGCTGCCTGGCGTCGGGCAGGCGTGTCGCGATCATGTCGGCAATTTGCGTGAAGTTGCGATCGATCACCGGTTCTCCGCCGCCCCACACCACCGTCGCGCGCGGGTCAAGCGTCCCCTTGGCCATGAAATCTTCAACCAATGCCTGCACCCCATAGGCGGGCTTGCGGCCGCCATAATAGGTCTCGTCGCAATAGGTGCATTTCAAATTACAAACAGAATGATATTCCAGCGACAGATATCGTATCGAAACCGGCGCGACCGGTCCCCAGGCCTTGAATTCCAAAAACGGACAGCCCGTGCACGCAGTCGGCTCACCCCGGTTGATGGCCCGATGCAGATCGTCCTTGGCCGCCAGGATCGCCGCGCCGCTCGGCGCAGCGCCCGCGATTGCCCGCGTCAGCACAACGTCGCCGCGCATTTCACCATCCACAAAGAACCGCTTGCAGCATGTCCTGACTTCGGAGGGCGCCAGAAATACCGAATGATGCAAGTCGGCGCAGCTCCAGCTTTTCGCCATGATCTCCGTCACGTGACGCTCGAACAGTTCGATGTCCGCAGCCGTGCCCAATCGACCCTTTATCATTGCAGCCAAAAAACACCGCGTCACCTGGAAATACGCCGTGTCGTGCGCGTCGAGGTCGATGTCGCCGGCGAATGCCAACGTGGCAAGCCAGCCGGCGTGAAGCGCCCGATATAGCGCGCCTTTCGCGCTGTAATCCTCCGCGCACCTTATCACTTCGCGCACGCGTGTCGCGGCCACACCGACAAGCCCTGTCTGATAGACCGGCCGCCAGGCCTCCCGATCGCCGCTGGTCGTACCCCACAAGAAATGCCCTATCGCCTGCCAGGCGCGAACGAAGCCATGAATGTGCGCCACGGATATCGTCTCGATAATCGAACCGGCACGCCGGCGTTTGACGTAGAGGACTGCATCGACAAAGGCGATCCGCCGCGCATGCCAATAGACCTGGAACAGAAAATCCACGTCTTCGTGATAGCCGGCCGCAAAGCCGATAGAACGCAGCTGCAACAAGCTCGTGCGTATGGCGGTAAAGACAACAGATCCATCCATATGCAATGACAAATACCGGCTGATCAGCACGGACTTCTCACACGTCAGAAACGCCTGATCGCGCCGCATTCCGGCGCGGGCGGCGCCATCGGCATCGCTCCAATCGAAGCCAACCGCATCGCAATCCGCATTTTCCGGCCGATCGATAACATCGGAGAGAAGCCGCAGCGCGGCGCTATCCAACATATCGTCACTGTCCAAAAACAGAATCCATTCCCCCCGCGCTAGCTTGACACCTATATTCCGCGCCACGCCGGGCCCGCCATTCGCACCCGTGCGCGCAACCCGGAGCGGTACCGAAGCAGCTGCCATGTCCAAGGCCAATGTATGCGTCCGATCGGTCGAGCAATCGTCAATCAAAATGACTTCGAAGTCGCCCTCATCGATGTCCTGGGCAAAGCAGCTGCGCAGGCAATCGCAAATGAATGCCTCCGAATTGAATGCCGGCACGATGATGGAAAAGCGCGGCGTTCCCATGGGGGGCGTCATGGCAAAGGAAAGAAGTAGTTCTTTTTTGAAAAAAAGAACCAAAAAACTTTTATCATATTAGTGTGCACCTTATAAGCAAAAGTCTTTTCAGAAAAGAACGGCTTCCCTACTTCATCTTGCCTTCAATGAGTGCGATAATGCCGCCGATCGTCCTGAACGCGTTCGAGCCCAATTCCTCTTCGGCAATCGAAATACCGAATTCCGTTTCAATTTCCATGACGAACTTGATGATGCCCATGGAATCCACATAGCCCGCATCGATATAGTCGAATCGCGCAAGATCGATCTCTCCCGGCAGTCTGGCCTTTTTTTGCACGTAGCGCAGAATGAAAGGCCGCACCGCAGCCATGGGGGCCGGTTCAGGCCGCGACGCACAGATCTGCATGCTCAATCTCCCTCCATTGCCCAGTTGCCGCCGAGTCCCGGATCGCCTCCAGAAAACGCAATCCCTCGGCCGCAAGTTCGGCGGAAAAAACTTCCTCCGACACGAAATCGCCGGTCGCCCGCCAGCGCCGCAGGGCTGTTGCAATGTCGCCGTAAAGATTGGCGAATGCCTCGATAAATCCGGCCGGATGGCCCGGCTTGAATCGTCCATAGCGAGGCTGGCCGGCGATCGATGTGTTGACCGCACGGTCGAGAATGGTGCGGCTTCCATCACTGTAGCTTACCTGCAGGTCTTCGGGATTGCCCTGGTACCATTCGGCGGCCGCCGCGGTGCCATACAGGCGCAGCCGCAATCCGTTGCGGTGACCGAGTGCCGACTTGCTGAACCAGATGTGCCCATACATCCCGCCTGAATAACGGCATAGGCAATTCACATCGTCGATCACGCCCTTGAATGCGCCATGGCTGCCGTGTTCCGCCACCACGCGCCAGGGTTGCGCACCCGTGAGGTAGTACAGCAACTGATGAAGATGAACCGCCAGGTCAAGGTATATGGTCGGAAGAGGGCCGTCCCGCAGCCGCCACGCCTGCGGCATCGGCATCCTGCCGGTGCCATCGGTCCGAATGAAGCCCTCCTGCGGCATTTCGACCTGGAAATGGACAAGCTTGCCGAGCACGCCTGAACGAACCATATGCCGCAGTTCCCGGACCATTGGGTAGCCTGCGTAATTGTAGGTCATCGCCAGAAAGCCGCGGCGCCGGTCACGCAATGCGGCAAGCTGCCTTGCCGCGGCGCTGTCGGTGGCCAGGGCCTTTTCGCAAATCACGGGTATCCCCGCCTCGAGGCAGGCGGCGACGATAGGCGCATGCGACGGCGTCGGCGTGAGTACCGCCACGGCATCCAGCCGTGTCCGCTCGGCTGCAATCAGGCCGCGCCAATCATTATGAACACGGTGCGGCGCCACGCCAAACGCACGTCCGGTTGCATGATTGGTATCGTGCTTTCGGCTGAAACATCCCGCGTCAACGCGCCATGCATTGTCCATGACCGCAGCGCAATGATGCGCCCGGCCAACCGCCGATTGAAGCGAGCCGCCAATGAAGCCCAGCGAGAGCGTCGTACCATCGGACTCAATCACGCGAACGCACCCCCGGGGCCGCCGACATCAACGCCGGCAAGGCATGGCGTGTGATCTTGCCCATGGCATTGCGCGGCAGGGCCGCGAGCGAGACAAACCTGTGCGGCTGCTGAAAATCGGCAAGGCGCTGGCCGCAATGGCGGCGCAGTCGCGGCAAATCGAAATCAAAATCATCATCGCTGACATAGGCCAGCCCAACGACCTCGCCCAGCCTGTCATCGGGCACCGCAAAAGCCGCCGCCTCGACAAGGCCAGGATATCCGCGCACCGCTTCTTCAATATCGGCGGGATAGACGTTGATCCCGCCGGTAATGATCGTCTCCTTTTTCCGTCCCAGGACAAAGAGATATCCCGCCTCATCGAGCCGGCCGAGATCGCCCGTACGGAAGTAATTGCCCAACATCGCCGACGCTGTCAGATCTGGCCGGCGAAAATATCCGCCAAACATCATGGGTGTCTTGACAACAATCTCACCCGCGGCACCGGCCGGCAAAGGCCGCCCATCGTCATCGACAATTCTGATATCGACGCCCGCCGCAGCGCGACCCACGGAATTGAGGGGCGGGCTGGCGTCGGACATATCGAAACTCGACGCTATGCCGATTTCCGACGTGCCATAACATTCATGAATGGCACATTGCAGCGTCGCCCGCAACGAAGACTTTGCCTCGATTTCCAGCAACGCCGATGACGAAACGATGCACCGCAGGCTCTCGATGCGGCTTACCCGTGGCATGGCGCGCTCGTTCTGGCGCAGCTGATAGGAGACAGCAATGGTGAACGATACGCAATGGCGGCGTACCGTTTCGATCCACTCGCGTGGCGAAAACCGCGCCATCAACACCGACGTGCCGCCGGACAGCAACGGAATAAGGACAAGCCGTTCCGCTAGCGAATGGTAAAGCGGCGTTGCCGCCAGCGTTACGTCCGACGCGGTTATCCGATACGAATCGATTGCCGCCATGGCGCGGTTGTATTTGGTGGATTGCGTGAGCACAATCGGCTTGGGCGCGCCGGTTGAACCCGATGTCATGGTCAAAATGAAAGGGTCATCGAGGCTGCCCCAGCCGAATGGCGCGGGATCGGACGCGATTTCGCCAATCAGAGCGGCAATGACCGGAAACCTGCCGTCATCATCGCGATTATCCACCGTCAGGCGGAGATTGTCGGGACCGGCCGGGGACCGCAAACTTCGAAGCACGTCGGCGGTTGCGACGATGTGCCGCGTGCGGGTGGCCGCAAACGCGCGTTCGAGCGCGTCCGGTGGCAGCGAGGGCGAGACGGGTATCAGCACAACGCCGAGATCGGCCGCGGCCACCATCAACAGGACAAATTCCGGACAGTTCTGCAGCGCCACACCAATATGGTCGCCGCGGCGCACGCCACGTGCCACCAACGATGCTGCCAGCCGCCGAACGGATCTTGCAAGCGCCTCGTAGGTGGCGGTGGCGCCTTCACAGATCAGCGCGGGTTTGCGTGGCACAGCACGCGCCTGGCGGAAGAAAGCACCTGCTAAATTCGACATGCGCGCGTGTCGGTTCGGGTCACGTTTGCGGCGCTCGTTGTGATGCGGCCGGTATAGCCTTAAATTATTGCCAAGGGGTGAAGCACATAGTGAGCAAGCCGGTCCGTGGCGAGACCGGAATCATCGGCAAATCACCCATTCATCCGGCTGAAGGTCAGAAATGGCTGGCTGCGAAGCCGGAACAGCGCGCCGGCGCTGGAAAGATGCACCTCATCGTCCTGCGTGGCGCGATTGATCAGCGTGTTGGCGGCAACGAAATTCCGCGCGCCGATCTGGATCGCGTGGGCGACCGAAGCGTTCACGCCAAAGACGCAGCATTTTCCCACTCTGCATCCGCCGGCAATCGCAACGCCGGAATTGATCCAATTGCCGTCACCGATCTCACAATCATGGCCGATATTAACGTTGCTCGAAATAAATGTGCTGCGTCCAATTCGGCATCCGGGATGGATCGACACATGATCCAGAATAATCGTGTTCTCACAAATCGTGACGTTATCATGAAGCATGACCGATGGATGAACGTACTGGGAAAAACGATAGCCGCGGCCGGCGGCTTCCTGAAACTTGCGTTCCCGCACCAGGTTCATGTCGATGAAACCCACCGCCAATAGCATGTCGTATCGGGCTGGATCGAAACTTGTCTCGACGTCTGAAAAAGGTACCAGCGGTAGGCCGCAAAAACGATCCGACTCGCAAAACGCATCGTCGACGGTAAAGCCGGCAATTTCCATGCTGTGCCTGGCATAGGAGAAGAGAACGCGAGCCATGGCGCCGTTGCCGTAGATCACGGTCTTCATGCTTCATCATTCCTTCATCGTGTGCGCGGCATTCTGCTTGCGTCCGTTTGCGCGGCCGCTCGGCATAGCGGCGCACCGGTTAATTCAGTGTCTACCCACCTCACCCAAGTCGATGGACCGCTCCGGCCGCATGGCACGCCACCCGCCAAACCTTGCAATCCTTGGCGGACGACCGCGCTTCGCGCGCAAACTGCATGTCGGCGCGCCCAATCTAGGCGACCGCGGGGCGCTGCTGGCGCGTATTGAAGATGTGCTCGACCGCCGCTGGCTCACCAACAATGGTCAATATGTTCAGGAATTCGAAAGGCGGATCAGCGATCATGCCGGCGTCAGGCATTGCATTGCCGTCACCAACGCCACCGTGGGGCTTCAGGTGCTCATCAGGGCCCTGGGACTGTCTGGTGACGTCATCCTGCCGTCTTTGACCTTCGTGGCCACGGCGCACGCGTTGCAATGGCTTGGTATCCGCCCCGTTTTCTGCGACATCGATCCCGCCACCCACATGATGAACCCTGACCGGGTCGAGGAACTCATTACGCCGGCCACCACCGGCATCATGGGCGTTCATCTCTGGGGCCGCCCCTGCGCCCCCGCGCGGCTCGGCGCACTCGCACGGAAACACGGTTTGGCGTTGGTTTTCGATGCAGCGCACGCGTTCGGCTGTTCGGCGCGCGGCACCATGCTGGGCGGCTTCGGGCGTGCCGAGGTGTTCAGCTTCCACGCCACAAAGTTCATCAATTCGCTGGAGGGCGGGGCGATCGTCACCAACGACGATGCGCTCGCGAAAACGCTGCGGTCGATGATAAATTTCGGATTTTCCGGCCTCGACGCCGTGTCATGTCTGGGCACCAACGCCAAGATGAACGAGTTTTCCGCCTGCGCGGGCCTTACTTCGTTGGACGACATGGATCAGATACGCGCAAGAAACCGGCAGAACTACCTTGCCTATCAACAGGGCCTCGCCTCTATCGCCGGCATGAAGCTGCTGACGTACGATGCCGAAAACCGTTCCAACTACCATTATGTCGTCGTGGAGATCGACGCGGTGGCGGCGGGCCTCAGCCGCGACGAAATCGTTACCGCCCTATGGGCCGACAATGTTCACGCACGGCGATATTTCTACCCCGGTTGCCACATGATGGAACCCTACCGCACGTTGGATCCGAATGCCGGCGCCCGCCTGCCGCACACGAACGATCTGTGCGCCCGTATCATGCTGCTCCCGAACGGCACCTCGATAGGCCTGGAAGATGTCCGCTCATGCTGCCAACTCATCAAAGATATTGTGGCAAGACAAATACATGTTCACAGAGCCCTTTCGCCCCCCATTCCCGTCCCCGAACCCGCCTGAAAGCAAAAGCTTCTTGTTTCTTCTTTTCAAAAAGAAACACTTTTTTTCTGTTCCCGGGCCTCAATGAAGCCGCTCCACCCCCACCGCAGTCGCCTCGCCGCCGCCGATGCAAAGCGAAGCCACGCCGCGTTTCAGCCCGCGCGCCTGCAGCGCATAAAGCAAGGTCACCAGAATGCGCGCGCCCGAAGCGCCGATCGGGTGGCCCAAGGCGCAGGCGCCACCATTCACGTTCACCGCGTCGTGCGGAAGGTCGAGGTTTCGCATCGCCGCCATGGTGACAACCGCAAACGCCTCATTGATTTCAAACAGATCGATATCGTTTCGTTGCCATCCAAGTTTTGCCAGCAGTTTCTCAATGGCGCCGATCGGCGCGGTGGTGAACCAAGCCGGGTCCTGCGCGTGCGACGCATGGCCGCTCAAGGCGGCCAGCGGCGTAAGGCCGCGGCGCTCCGCATCCGACAGACGCATCAGCACCAGCGCCGACGCGCCGTCGGAAATCGAGGAGCTATTCGCCGCGGTCACCGTGCCGTCGGGCCGGAAGGCGGGCTTGAGGGTGGGTATCTTTTCCGGACGCGCCCTGGTGGGGGTTTCGTCATCGGCGACCTCGGAGCGTCCGGATATCGAAACAATTTCAGCGCGGAACGAGCCGTCCGCGGTAGCACGGCGCGCGCGCGCCAGGCTTTCCAGCGCAAAATCGTCTTGCGCCTTGCGGGAGAATTGCAGTTTTTCGGCGGTATCCTCGGCAAACGACCCCATCAGCCGCCCGCGGTCGTAGGCGTCTTCCAGCCCGTCCAGGAACATGGAGTCGACCACCCTTCCATGCCCCATCCGGTAGCCGGCGCGGGCCTTTTCCAGCAAATAGGGGGCGTTGCTCATGCTCTCCATGCCGCCGGCGACCATGACGTCGGCGCTGCCGGCGCGGATCTGATCATAGGCCAGCATGACGGCCTTCATGCCGCTGCCGCACATCTTGTTTACGGTCGTGGCCGGCACTTCGCGGGCGATGCCGGCCCCGAGCGAGGCCTGACGGGCCGGCGCCTGGCCGAGCCCTGCCGGCAGCACGCAGCCCATGATGACCTCCGAGACCTCCCAGGGTTGCAGCCCGGCCTGGCTCATGGCCCCGCTGATGGCGGCCGAGCCCAGCGCGGGCGCGGTGAAGCCGGCCAGCGCGCCCTGAAAGGCGCCCATGGGTGTGCGCTGCGCGCCGACGATGACGATGTGGTCCTGATCCATGCCGCGTTCCCTACCCTATAATCCGCGCCTGTCTCAGCGCGGCGATCCGCTCGGCCGGAAAGCCGGCCGCCAGCAGCACCGCCTCGGTCTCCGCCCTACCCGTCGCCATGGGCGGCAATGCCGACGGCGTCGCCGAATATCTGGGGGCGGGCGCGGGCTGCATCACCCCGCCGCTTTCGGCAAACGTGCCCCGCGCCGCGTTATGCGGGTAGGCCGGCGCCTCCGCCATCGACAGCACCGGCGAGACGCAGGCATCCGTGCCATCGAAAATCCGCGTCCATTCATCCCGCGTGCGCATGCGGAACGCCGCCGCCACGCGCTGCTTCAGGTCCGGCCAGGCGGATTGATCCATCTGGTTGTCCAGCGCCTGGTCCTCCGCCAGGCCCGCGAGCCGGCGCAGCTCGGCGTAGAATTGCGGTTCGATCGCGCCCACCGCCATGTATTTGCCGTCCGCCGTTTCATACGTGTCGTAGAAATGCGCGCCGGTATCCAGCATGTTCACGCCCCGCGCATCCTGCCACAGGCCGGCGGCGCGAAAGCCCCAGATCATGCTCATCAGCAGCGCCGCGCCATCCACCATGGCGCAATCCACAACCTGGCCCTGGCCGGTGCGCGCCGCGTGCAGCAGGCCGCCGAGCATGCCGAACGCCATCAGCATGCCGCCGCCGCCGAAATCGCCCACCATGTTGATGGGCGGCGTCGGCGGTTCCCCGGCGCGGCCATAGGCGTGCAGCGCGCCCGCCACCGCGATGTAGTCGATATCGTGCCCCGC
>CAJCIS010000105.1 GCA_903970435.1 Acidobacteriota bacterium
TTGCACGCCGATTTTCGCTTTCTTGTAGGCGGCGCCGATGGCGACCTGGGCGGCCTGGATCCGGGCGTCCGACAATTCATCGCCGGGTTGCAGTCCGCTTGCGGCGATCAGGTCGTCGGTTGCCAGCTTCTTGTTGCCGACGAAGGTTTCGGTACCGAGTTTCGGCGCCACCGTGGTGACTTTGGGCTGTTGCACGCCCTGGTCATCGACGTCGAAAATCAGGTCGATATGACCGTTGTTCTTGTTGCGGAGCGAGGTTTTGATGCCGCCCACGACGTGGTCGGCCTCCAGTTCCTTGGTCAGGGCGTCCTGGTCGGCGAGCAGGTCGTTGGTGGTGACGCGGGCGCCGGGCTGATCCTTGAGGCCGGCGCGCAACTCGTCGGCGGGGACCGACTTGACGCCGTTAATCTCGACCTTGTCGAGCGTGTAGGTGGGGCCGGCGTGGGCGTCGTGCGGGGCCGCGAGGGCGGCCGCCATGACCAGCGCGAAGCAAAGGGCAGGCTTCATGTTTCGGGGCACTCCTCAGCGTAGGTTCAGCTTGCGTCGTCGCATATCGGGCCGGCGCGGTCAGGACGTCAACGCGTAGAGCATGACCGCCGTGGCCTGGGCGACATTCAGGCTCTGCACGTTACCGGGGACGGCGCCGGGGATGCGGATGCGGCGGCGGCACAGGGCCAGAACGCTGCCGGAAACGCCATGTTCCTCGTGGCCCATGACAAGCGCGGTCGGGCGGTCGCGCGGCAGGGTGGCGGGGGGGACGGCGTCGGGTTCCAAGGTGGCGGCGGCGATGCGGTAATGCGGGGTGAGACCGCGCAGGGCCCGCGCAAGGTGCTTGGTGCGGAACACATCGAGATGCTCGAGGCCGCCCTCGGCGGTGCGGTAGGCGGCGTCGGACGGCATGGCGGCGAAATCCGTTTCGTGCAGCAGCAGGGTGGCGACGCCGAAATAGGCGGCGCTGCGGGCGATGGCGCCGAGATTGTGGGGATTGCCGACCTGGTCGAGCACCAGCATCAGGGGGACGCGGGGCGGATCGTCCACGTCGATGTAGGGGATGTGGCGTTGGCGGGCGACGGCGGCGATGCCGGCGTGGTGGGTGGTGCCGGCGGCGCGGGCCATTTCGTCGGGGGGCAGTTCGCGGTAGGGCCGGCGCAGGCGGGCCATTTCGGCCAGGAGCGGGCCGATTTTATGGCGCACCGCCTCGGTGTGGTAGAGGCGGACCACGTCGTCCGGGCGGCGCCGGAACAGCGCCCAGACGGCGTTCAGGCCGCAGATGGTGTTATCTTCCATGGGTCGTTTGCGTGTCCGTTCGAGAAGGAAGGATGTACCCTTGGACGGGGGGCCAAGATTGATCATTTGGTGCTGGCACGAAGAGGAAAAGTTTTTTGTTTCTTTTTTTCAAAAAAGAAATACTTCCTTCCTATGCCACCTTAATTGCGGGGGAAACACCCTCGTGCTTTCGCGATGGGTGAGGCGCCCCCTGCCCTGTTTCGGGATGCGCGATTCGTGGTGCTGAACAAGCCGGCGGGCCTGCCGGTGCATGCGGGGCCGCGCGGCGGGGCGAGCGTGGAGGATTTCTTCCCGATGCTGTCGCGCCGGCGGAATGGTCCGTGGCTGGCGCATCGGCTGGATGCCGATACGGCGGGGTGCCTGGTGGTGGCGCTGACCAAGCCGGCGCTGCTGGCGGCGCAACAGGAATTTGCCGCGGGGCGGGCGGAGAAGATTTATTGGGCCGTGGTGCAAGGCGGCCCCGCGGACGATAGCGGCACCGTTGCGGTGTCGTTGAGAAAGGCGACGGGGCCGGCCGGTTGGCGCATGGTGGTGGACGCGGCGGGGCAGAGCGCGGTCAGCGATTGGCGCGTGTTGCGGCGCGGACGCGACGTGTCGTTGCTGGAGGTGCGGCCGCGCACCGGGCGGACGCACCAGGTGCGGGTTCATTGCGCGGCGCTGGGATGTCCGGTGGTGGGCGACGCGGTGTACGGCAGCTTCGATTCTGGCGGCTTGCATCTGCTGGCGCGGGCGATCCGCCTCGATCTGGTGCCGGAACTGTCGGCGGTGGCGCCGGTGCCCTCGCATATGGCGGAAACAACCGCGCTTCTGTTGCACGAACGGGCGTGACGGCCGGCTTTTCCTTCAGAAGGCGCGCGTCACCCCGTACGCCGACATCTGTCCGAGGACCTTGCCGACGTCGTGGCTGAGAATGACGATGTCGTGCCGCTTGCCGTCGCGGTCCTGCACGTGTTCACGCAATAATCCCTCGCTGCGGAAACCGAGGCTTTCGAAGACGGCAATCGCGCCCTGCTGGTCGATGGTCATTTGCGCCAGTATCTTCTCGATGCCGCTTTGCAGCATGATTGCGAAACAATTCTGGATCAGCGCGCGGCCGGCGCCGCGGCCGCGCATGGCGGGCGAGGTCACCACGCGCAACTCGCCAACATGCGGCGACCAGGAATGCGGATCGCGGAAGATCGCGGCGCAGCCGACGACGTTGCCTTCGTGCCAGGCCAGCAGCGTGGTCATGTGACCCGCGTCGATGGCGCGCACCCAGGCGGCCAGCACCTTGGGTTGGGTGATGTCGCGCGGGAGAAACAACAGATCGTGCGTGGGGAGCGCGCGCGCGAAGGCAAGCACCTTGGCATCGTCCGCGGACCGCATGAGACGCAATTCAATGCTACCGCCCTCGATGGGAACCGTCTTGGGGAAATCGTGTGTCATGCGCGGCGTCCGGGTTAAAGGTGAGAAGGAAGGCCGGGGCTCTGCCCCTGGACCCCGTCACGCGAATGCGTGCGTCGCACGACGGGGACAAGTCCCCAGACCCCATTTGTTTTAAGAAGGTCGGGGATAAGGAGGGGAGCACAGGCTTGCGCAGGTACCGTGTGTCCCCCTCCTTATCCCCGACCCTCCTTAAGTAACAGGTTCTAAGGACTTGTCCTTAGCGGGGTCCAGGGGCAGAGCCCCGGCCTGCTTCCTTACCTTCACACCGAGCGCCCCGCGAGAAACGCATCCACCGCGGGCCACATGCGGCGGACGGCGTTGGCGCCGGCGGCGATGCTGACGTGGCCGCCTTTGAGGACGAGTTCCTGTTTTTCGGATGAGCCGACCAATTCGATGAGCGGGGCGGACGCGGCGCGCGGGACGATGTGATCATGTTCGGCGACGACGTGCAGGAAGGGGGCGGTGATGCGGCCGAGATCGACCAGGTGGCCGTCGAGGATGAGTTCGTTGCGGGCGAGGCGGTTTTCCCAGAATAATTCCTCGACCACCTGGCGGAAATAGGCGCCGGGCAACGGCAGCGCGTCGACGCCCCAGCGGTCGAACATGCGGTAGGATTTGACGAATTCGTCATTCCACATGTTTTCCCACAGGCGCACCTGGCCGGCGATGCGGGCGGCGGGGCGCAGCATGTCGAAGCTGGTGTAGATCATTTCCGGTGGGACGTTGCCGAGCCGGTCCACCAGGGCCTCCACATCGAAGAAACGGCGGTCGGACCAGTTGGCGAAGAGCGCCATTTGCTGGAAATCGATGGGCGTGGTGAAGGCGACCAGGTTCTTCATGCCGTCCGTGGGATGCACGGCGCCGTAGATGCAGGAGAGCATTCCGCCGGCGCAATAACCGAGCAGGGTGACGTCCGGCTCGCCGGTGCGGCGCTTGACGTCGGCGACGGCTTGCGGGATGAAATCGAATGCGTAACTGGCGAGGTCGAGGTGTTTCTCGTCGTCGCGCGGGGCTTCCCATTCCAGCATGAAAACGTCGTAGCCGCGGCCGAGGAGGAATTCGACGAAGCTCTGGCCTGGTGCGAGGTCGAGTATGTAGCCGCGGTTGGTGGTTGCCATGACGATCAGGATGGGCACGCGGTAGAGATCGGCTTGCAGCGGGCGGTAATGATAGAGGCGCATGGGTCCGCGGGCGCGCCGCAGGTCCTTCGGCGTGCAGCCCATGGCCGGGGCGGGCGAGGTGATATAATTGGCGCCGTTGATGGCGCGGCGGACCGCGCGTTCGGTTTCGTCCTGCAGCCTGGCCGCGATGGAAGCGATGTCGAGGGTGCGGGTGGCCGGCATGAAGGCGGCGTCAGTCGGTCGGGGGCTGACGCGTTCGCGGCGGGCGGGGGGCTGCCGGTTTGGCAGTATCGGCGGCCTCGCGCGGCAGGGCGGCTTCGAGGCGGGCGAGGGTTTCCTCGATGCGGCCGATGCGTTCGCTCAGGGCCAGGATGTCGGTGCGGGTCGGCAGGTTCATGGCCTGCAACGATTTGCTCATGGCCTCGCCGGCGGTTTGCTGCATGCGCAGGCTGAGTGCGGTGACCTGGTGCATGGCGCGGCTGAATTCGTTCGAGCCCATCGTCTGGTTGGCGACGGAATTCAGGCCGCGTTCCCACTGGGTCAGCATGTCGCGCCAGAGGCTGGTGGGATCGAGGGACGGCTGTTCGGCCATGGCGCTGAGCCTCCTTTGGTTTTTGCGGTTTTTTGCGGGTTCTTGCGCGGAACCTTTGCGCGGCGCCACATATTGCACCGCACAAGGGGCCGCTTGTGCCAACTTTACACCCGTTTTGCGCGACGTGCCTCGCGAAGGGCAGTGTCTTGTAGAGTATCTTCACATAAAAGTGTGCGATAAATCGGCTCGCGCCGCGTGGCATTTCGTGCCGTGCTGCATTCGGCCGGGCGAATGAAGGGATATGAGGGTGATGGCGCAGGGTGACGAACAGGCGGCGGGCCGGTTGAAGCCGCCCAGCAGATTGCTGCTGCTTGCCGAATGCCGGGCGCTGGGGGAGCTCGCGCTGGGCATTGCCAGCCTGCCGACGCTGGCGATGGCGCCCAAGGGCGACGGGCACACGGTGCTGGTGCTGCCGGGCTTTCTCACGTCCGACAAATCGACCGAGTTCCTGCGGGGAATGTTACGGCAGCTTGGGTTCAACGCGGTGGGGTGGGATCTGGGGCGCAATTTGGGCGGGCTTTACGCCATGCGGGCGCGGTTGCGCGACAAGGTGGCGGCGCTGCGGCAGGCGGCCGGGGGACGGATCAGCCTGGTGGGGTGGAGCCTTGGGGGGGTGTATGCGCGCGACCTGGCGCTGAGCCTGCCGGATATGGTGCGCGGGATCGTCACGCTGGGCAGCCCGTTTTCGGGCGATCTGCGGGCCAACAATGTCGGGCGGCTGTACGACGTGGTGTCCGGCGAGAGCGTGGACGATGCGCGCCAGGAGGATGTGATGGCGCTGGCGGGCGACTTGCCGGTGCCGGCGACGTCCATCTACTCGCGCAGCGATGGTATTGTGCATTGGCGGACGAGCCTGGTGCGGCAGGCGGAACGGGCGGAAAATATCGAGGTGTTCGGCGCCAGCCATTTGGGGCTCGGGGTCAATCCGGCGGTGCTGTGGGCGGTGGCGGATCGGCTGGCGCAGCCGGATGGGGTGTTCGCGCCGTTCCAGCGCGGAGGTCCGTTCGCGCTGGCTTATCCGCAATAAATTAAATGCGATCAGTGGTTTAGGAAGGAGGGTGTGGTTTTCTGAAGAAACCAACCAAA
>CAJCIS010000106.1 GCA_903970435.1 Acidobacteriota bacterium
CGCTCGAACAAACCGAGCCGTAGACCGTCAAACGCAAGAACAAAAAACTTAGGGCTGCCGGTCGCGCGCCCCAAGCAGGCAAAAGTTTTTTGTTTCTTTTTTCAAAAAAGAAATACTTCCTTCCTCGCCGATGGGTCCGTCTCGACGCGAAATGGTATTTCTCAGCCTCATTGTCACGGACCGTTCGCGCCTGGACTGATTTCGACAATGACCGGCCTGGCCGCAAGTGGGAATTGTATTTTGCTCGCGTTCGTCGCGACCCGCACCGGCAACGCCGAGGCGAGTGGCCTAAAAAGCCTGACGGCAGGCGCCATCGCGGCGAAATTGACTGTCACGACCGCGGCTTGCGGCCGGACCTCCGACTTGGTCGCCTCGTCCCACACTTGCGGCTCGCGCCAGATGATCAAATCGAAGGTGCCGTCCGATTTCTCCAGCGTCAGCGACGACCCATCGGCGGGAAGGCCGGAAATGGTCGCTGCCAGCTGCGCGGTGGCAAAGTTTGCCGCGTTTTGGCCCGGGTCGGCAAGGATCGATGCGAGATTATGGATTGCGCTGCCCGCGGGTTTCGGTGTGCCGTCGGCCAGGAATAAGCCAAAACTGTCTTCCAGGTCGGTGTTTGAAGGGTTGGCGATATTATCGAGCAACTCGTAAAGATAAGTGACTTCGGCGCCATCACTGAACGAATCGAACAGTGCGTTGACCGTCAAAATCGCCTGCACCGGTTTGCTGACGCCGCCGCCGCCCCACTGCATGGCATCGATGGCCGTATAATATCCTGTTTCCGTTATGCTGACCGGCTTGCCGGGCGCCGTGCTTTGCGCATACGCCATCGATGCGGCCAGATTAGGACCCGGTTGATCGCCGTTGCCAAAATATGTGTGCCAGTTGGAACTGTCCACGAATGCACTCAGGTCGCCCTCCTGCTGCAATTGTTCCTGCCCGGCATTGGCCATGGAAGCCGCAATGACCTGCACCCCCGCCAACGCCGTGTTCGACTGCGTGGCCGCATACAAAGGCGGCCCATAGAGCTGCGCCCAAGGTGGATTGTTGAGCGAGTTTATACTGTCATATACCGAATTCTGCGTATTGAACTCGTTGGCACCTTCCATCGATGCCACGCTGCCCGGCACCGCCTGCGCCAGCAAACTTGCATCCGCCTGGTCGCCGGCAAAGTCGATTGTCGGGCCGCTCGCCACAATATCGAACTGAACGCCGGTCGCGGCAATGTCGATATACTCCGGCAACGTCCAATATTGGTAAGGCACCCCGTCGCGGACGTGAGTGGCGCCGAGATAGGCAATGCATTGCTCCACGACGGCCGGATTGGCGTAGGCAGAACCTTGGTTTTGCCACGAGATATGCGTGTTGACGCCAATGGACTGCGTGAAATTCCAGGCGCGGTAGGTTGTTGCATTGCCAGCCCCGAAGGCGGCGGCGCCCGAAAACGCAGCCCAACTTGCGAGGCTAAGGCAAGCCAGATGACGCGCACGTTGAACGCAACGATGCTTAATCCGCATGGCGCGGGCTCCTTAAATAGGCGGGCCTAAAATACACAACCAGAAGGCGAACAATTTCAAAATATTACAGCTATAGGTAGGCTATATGATGGGTAATAAATAAGACGATCACGATTAATTTACTGCACGACCCTATATATCGACGTGCGGACGAGCGTCAACGGAAACGATGCAGCTCAGGTAGATTTTATGAGGATAAGTATTTTTAAAGCGACGCGTTAATAAGAATGACGCGCAAGGGCAGCGGGCGTGTGCCGATCGCGCCGCCTGTCCGCCCGCGACCGTGCGTGGTAGGCTTGGGGTTCCGGCAAATGCGGAGAGAAAATCCTGCCCGCCGCGAACCTGGCCGAAGGGGCCCCGCAGATGCAGCCCACGCATAAATGCCAGCCTGGCAGGCGGCGCGCGGGCAGGCGGCTCACCCGCCTGGCGGTTGTGGCGCTCGGGTGCCTGTCCGGCGCCGCCTATGGCGCGGACAAGGTGACTTGCATGTCGCCAGGGGATGCGGTGCCGGCGTCCGAATTGCTGGACTCCATGGGCATCAACACACATTTCACCTTCGCCGACAGCCCTTACGCGACGCGCTACGCCGAGGTTCGCGCCAAACTGGCAGCTTCAGGCTTGCATCACGTCCGCGATGTGCTGAACCCGCATGTCAGCGACCTCGCCCGGCTCGGCATTGCGACCACGGTGCTGGCGGAGCCGAATTTCGGCACACCGGATCAATTCCGAGAACGCATCGAGCGGCTGAACGCCGCAACCCGCGCGGTCGACGCGGTGGAGGGTGCCAACGAGCCCGACATGTTCTGGCAACGCCTGCACATCACCTGGCGCGGGCATGGCTATCCGGAAGGGCCGGCCTTGTGGCAACGCGACCTGTATCGCGTGTTCAAGGCCGCGCCGGCCACCGCAAAGCTGACCATCATCGGCCCTTCCCTCGGGCTGGCGGGCCTGCCGAACGCGACGCCGCCGGCATCGTGGACGGGCCTGCGGGCGTTCGTGGACTGGGGCGATTTCCACCCCTACCCCTACAACGGCAATCAATTCGCGCCGGAACTTCAATACGGCACGCTGCCGTCGTTTTTTCACAACGGCACCTTCCCGTCGGTCGGGCTCGACCAGTCGCCGGTCGATTACTGGGCGTATCGAACAATTTACGGCCCGGGCCCCATGGCGGCGACCGAAAGCGGCTACCCGACGGGTGGGATGTTCACGTCGGAGGCGCTGGCGGCCAAATATATCGTCCGCTTGTACCTGGAGAATTTCCGGCTCGGCATCAAGCGCACCTACCTGTATCAATTGCTCGACAACATCGCCCACCCCGCCATCGGCGATCCGGACGGCAGTTTTGGCCTGCTACGCTACGATCTCTCCGAGCGGCCGGCTTTCGGCGCGGTGGCAGCATTGGCCCATCTGCTGGCCGCAACGCCAGCCGGCGGAAGGGCGGTGCCCCCGAACCTGCGGCTGGTGCTCACGGTGCGCGGCGCGGGCGAATTCACCGATCCGTCGCGCGGGCACCACCTGCTGGTGCGGCGCCCCGACGGCACGTTGCTGCTGCTGCTGTGGCACGAGGTATCGGGCGAAGACACGTCGAGCCACCCGCGCCGACCGGTGACGGTGCCGCCGCTGCCGGCCCGGATTGAAGCAAGCACGGGGGTGCGGTTCATGGTCGACGGCCGGTCCGGCGGCGCGGCCGGCAGCGCTGACTTTCTTGTGCCGGATAGTGTGGTCGCCGTCGCGGTAAGCCGCTAGTTTTCCTTTGCGAAGGCATATTATGAACGACCCGTCACGCAGCTAGATTCTTGTTCGGTATTAGTAATGCATCGGAATTAATCATTTTTCCAATTAATAACGATCCTGCGTACATCTGGATTTGTTCAGTCTTCTTCCTGTGCAGCGGGAACCTTTACGCGCGACGGAACATTGGCACCCGAGTACTCCGGTGGGGGTTGCTGCGGTGAAAAAGCTTCGTTCGTTGGAAATGTTACGCGCTATCGCCGCGCTCCTCGTTGTGCTGTTCCACGTGCAGGGCGTGTTCGTCGCCCGTTCAGGAATTCTGCCCTTTGGTGGCCTGTTTGGTTCCGGTTTTCGTGGTGTAGATCTCTTCTTTGTGTTGAGCGGCTTTATAATCGCGCATGTGCACGCCCGGGATATTGACAGACCGTCACGCCTAGGCAACTATTTATTCAGCCGGGCCGCCCGGATCTATCCTTCAGTATGGATCATGACCGCATTGGCTGGCACCATGTATATGGTCGGTTTTGGCGGCGCCGAAAAAATTGGCAAGCTCACCTCCTGGAGTGTTGCGGCAAGTTTGCTGTTGCTGCCACAGGCGGGCGACGCGCTGGTCAATGTCACATGGACCCTGAAATATGAGCTTTTCTTTTATCTGATGTTTGCCGTCATGATTGTCAGCTTCCGTAGTGGGCTGGCGCTCTTCGTGGCCTGGCAATTTCTCGTGTTCCTCGCAACGGTCTGGCTTCGGCCTCCGGACATGGGCCTTGCCGGTTTTTATCTGCGGTCGCTGTGCCTGGATTTCAGCGTGGGAATCATATGTGCGTGGCTGGTCAGGCGCCCTCGGTTTGTTGAGGCGGCCCGTACCGGTTTCGCGCAATACGCGTTGGTGGCTGGTGGGGCGGCGGCCTTTCTGGGCGGCATGTCCGTGCAATCCCTGACCGCTTCGGCCGGGATTCCTTGCGCTTTGGGCGCCGGCGCACTGATTGTCGGTTTGACGTTGCTGGAGCGGGCGGGGCGCATTGTGGTGCCAAATTTTCTGGTCCAATTAGGCGACGCCTCGTATGCAATTTATCTCGTGCATTTTTCGGCAATCACGCTGTTGGCGGTCCTGGTGATCCGCATGCGTCACGTGCCGCTTAATGACGCGACATTCCTTGCCGTCGCGTCCGTGAGTGTGGGTGCGGGCGTTGCATTCAACCAGCTATGCGACAAGCCAATTCAGCTTCTGCTCCGACGCAAGCGGGGTGATTGGCAGATTCTCATCTCCAGGCTGGCTGACGGCCTACACGGATATAGTCATTACCTTGAATTTTGGCGGCCGCCAGAGAAGATCGCGGTTCCGATAAATCCTGCCCCCAAGAGCGGCGCTGTCTAGCGCGTTCCTGGTTTGTTGATCCCTGTTATGGAATGAACGCATGCCGGCAACAATTCAGGTGCGATGGTTCCAGGGGCTATCACTTCACCAGCGCATGTTGGATACGCGCGGGCATACAAGAGGCTTCGATTACCTGCGATTTTGTCTTGCATCCCTCGTGTTGTGTTGGCATGGCGTCAAGGCGGTGGAAGGCCCTGATGCCGAACGCGCAATTCTAAGCGGCCCTTTGCATGGCGCGATTTCGTTACTCCTGCCGATGTTCTTTGCGTTGAGCGGGTTTCTGGTTTGCGCCAGCCTCGATCGCTCACGCGGGTTGATCCCCTTTATTGTGCATCGCATCCTGCGCATTGTTCCTGCGCTTACAGTGGTTGTCGTCTTATCGGCGCTTGTGCTCGGGCCACTAATGACGACACTGACCTTGGCACAATATTTCTCCCGCGCCGAGTCTTACCAGTATCTTTTGAACATCATTGGATCAATTCATTTCCAGCTACCCGGCGTATTTATGGACACTCCGGAGCAGCGCACAGTCAATGCATCGCTGTGGACCATTCGATATGAGCTGGGGTGCTATATGGCGCTTGCCTTGCTTGCCAGTGTTGGATTCCTCAAGCACGTGCGCGTGCTGTCTTTTGTCGTGATTTTGTCATGGGCCGTCTGCACAGCCCTGCTGTTGTGGCACGGGTCGGTCAAAGTCGCCATGGAATCTGGAACCTCAGGACATTTTCTCGTTGTTTGCTTTCTCGCCGGTACCGTTATTTTTCTTCTGCGAGACAAGTTGCTGCTGCCAGGTCCTGCGATGTTGCTGATTTCAGGAGTCCTTTCGTATGGCCTGTTATCCCGGCCGGAATCGGCCTTTCTGGCTCCATTTCCGGTTGCTTACTTAACAGTATGCCTTGGGCTGATGAACCCACCGAGAATTCCGGTGTTCAGCGATGGCGACTTTTCATATGGCCTCTATCTTATTGCGTTCCCAATCCAGCAGACCTATTCCGCCCTTTTCCCGCACCAGCGGACGTGGAGCCGCGATGTGGTCATCTCGATGGCGTTAAGCTTCTCCTACGCATTTCTCTCGTGGCATCTTGTCGAGAAGCCAGTTATCAGACACCGCAAACGGATCGTCGTGCGCGTCCAGGCGGTGGCCTCGTACATCTTGGCCAGGCTTCAGCCGGAATCAGTTGCGGCGCGATATCGCATTGGCAAGAAACCTTCGGTTTTCAATTCAGCGGCAAGGGCTGACGAAGCACCCCTGTAGGAATTTGCCGCTCTGGTGTTGCGACCAGGAACTTGCCGCCCGCTGCAAAGCCCTGCGCGGCTCCCGGGCTTCTGCCCTCAACCGGTGGTTGACCTTTCAGTCATTCAGGGTATGAACTCTGGTGACCGATTACCTCATCAGGAGCGAGCTTGCCGCCTGTGCCGAACGCCGTCCCCAACGACCAACCGCAATCACGCGAGATTGATTCGGTGCTACATAGTCAGGAGGCAGCAAGGACCGCGTTCCGCTTAAGACTACCGCCCCAGCAATACTTTCCTTCCGTGCAGGGGTTGCGAGGCGTTTCAGCACTCAGCGTCTTCGTGGTGCATATTTATTTGATGGCGTTGCACGGTGGCTTTTTCCCCGTCTCGCTTGCGCCGTTGCAATCACCTCTGTCGACTTTGGGCAACGGCGTCGCGCTGTTCTTTATAATCAGCGGGTTTGTTATTCCAGCCAGCCTTTTCCGGCACCACGACGTGCGGCGGTTCCTGCTCGACCGTGTTCTTCGGATCATGCCAGTCTTCCTGGTATTACACATTCTGGTATTCGCGGTCGGGCCGTTTATAGGATACAAATGGTTGCGAGGAGTGGGTGAGCTCCGGTACCTGACATTTTTTGTGTCGAACATGACGTTTACCGCGTTGCCGCTCGGCCTGCCGCTGGCGCAGCAAAACGCCTGGACGCTAACGTACGAGTGGGCATTTTACCTGTTCGTAGCAACCGCATGGACCATGATTGTCAGTCCGCGTCGCAGACAATTTACCTACGCGATCATAGCCTCGGCCGCCCTTGTCGCATGCGCCGTCTTTCCCATTTGCTGCTATTTCGTGATCGGGATGATGTTTTCCTTCCTCCGCACGAAAATCAATATCGGGCGCGTTCAGGAATGTGTGCTGGTGCCGATTTGCGTCATGGCATTTTTCTATGGTGCCGAGTTTGTCAGTTATTTCGCCGCTATCCCGCCTGCCCTTCTCATTTTCTGGGTTGTGCTACAGGACGGTAGTCTCACCTCCCGCCTCCTTCGTATCCCAGCGCTGCAATATTGCGGAAAGATCAGTTATAGCCTCTATTTGATCCACCCGATCGCTATGTTCCCGTATCAATCACTGGGCGCATATCTTGTTCGCAGGAACTTCAACAGTTCGATTCTCTTTGGCGCCTTCGTCGTGCTGGGCGTTTCGACAACAATGGCGGCGTCCATCGTCAGCTATGCATGGCTTGAAGTTCGCCTAAGGAACCAAGTTGTGCTATGGATATCAGCGCGGACACAGGCAAAGAAAGCAGTTCTTTTTTGAAAAAAAGAACCAAAAAACTTTTACCAGTTTACGCGTGGCCAATAGACAAAAGTTTTTTGGTTCTTTTTTCAAAAATGAACTGCTTCCTTTGCCAAATCGCTCGCAACGAGCAGGCCAAAGGCGGTCCACAGCAGAACCCCACTCTCGCCGATTTGAATGCTGCCAAGAGGCAAAATAACAATGACCGCACAAATCACCGCCCAATGACCACTGAACCGCGCCGGCAATCGCAACAACGCGCGCCAGCCTTCGCGTACGAGCACTGCGAGTGTCACAAAATAGAGTGTCCCCGTGCACACACCGAAGATCAGGTAGGCTTCCAGAATTCCACTGTCGATAGATGACGGCGGGCTGCGCGATACGGCCCGCGTCACCGTGGATTCGTTGGCGCCGAAGCCTTCACCCCAGGGATTATCGGACAGGCGGTTGAAAAAATTCTCGTATACCTGAAGCCGGTCATAGGCGCTGACGTCCGTATTTAATTGGGAAAAAGTCGCGACGCGCTCCTCCACGGGAATCCGGATATCGGGCGCCAGAGTTCGGCTGTTCATGACAGCAAAACCGGCAAATGCAACAATGATGGCGCCCGCCGCAAGGGCCAGGCGGCTCTTGGCGGACGACCTCCAGACGAGCACCACCAAGCCAACGGCTAACGCCAGCCACGCTGTGCGGATGACGGTCAAAGCAAGCAACGGTAACCCTACCGAAGCGGCGGCGATACCTAATGCGCCATCGCCGGCGAGCAGCAGCATCGCCAGCGCACTGAACACCGCGGCGGTGCCTGGCGAATTCATCATGCTCCAAGTGCGGATTTTGTAAGGTTCTCCCTCGCCGAATGTTGGATTGTCGATGTTGGATAGCCAAAATACATCCCAGGGCGGCGCATAAAGAAACTGGTAAATGCCATAGGCCGTCAATATGGCTATCAACATGCCCAGTGTCAGCAAGACGGCCCGGCGTGTCGCGGCCGCATCCTGGGGCCGTTCCATGACAAACACGCATAGGCAGACCGGCAGCAGCCACCGTATCCCTTCATAGATTGCGGGAATGAACGCCAAACGGAACATCGCCAGAAGAAACGCGTAGGTGACGCACCCAAATATGACCGCAAACGGCCAACCCAACGGGCGGCGTGCGCCCAGCGGCAGCCGAAGGAGCGCCGGCAAAGTTGGCAGCAGCCCCACATAAGGCGCGAGCAGAATGAGATTAAAAAGTGCAAATCCCGCCTGGTAGTCTGCCACCCTTCGCAGGAATGGCGAAAAACAGAAGACCGCGAGCATGAAGGCGGGATAAAGAGGCCGGTATTTCGCAACAATAATCGAGGCGCTCAACAGGATGTAGATTGGATAAACCGCGCGAACGGCGGCGCCGCCAAGAACCTCGATGGTTATGTAAGGCAGGATAAGTGCCAACCCGATCGTTGTGAGAAAAACGGCAAGAGGGTGGCCAAACCACCCCGGCCGCCCGGGCCGGCGTCGCGACGGCAGATACGCCGGAACCGTTGCGCTCATGGATGCGACGCCAAAGGCGGTCGCGCCATGGGATTGCAATCCCTCATGGACATGCCCGCGCCTCGTGACGTCGCAGGCGGCGCAACAACGGCTCCAGATCGGTGCGCCGCGGCACGATGCCGGGCGGGCGAACACCAATGCGGTGCAGTGACGCCAGAAGCAGCCCAAGGCGCAGCAGCGAACCGGCGGCCAGCGCGTACGCAGCACCGATACTGCCCAGCATCGGTGCGAGCAACACGACGCCCACGGAAGAAACCGCAAAAGACACGACCTGGATGGTGGAGGCCACGCCGGACGCGTTGCGGGCCAGAAATGCCTGAATCAGGATCTGTCCCAGGCAGGATAGCGCCGCGTCCAGGAGCAGAACACGAAACACCGGAACAGCGGCGGCGAAGCCCGGGCCGTACACCCATCGCAGCAGGGGGCCATCCACGAGCAAGACTGCCCCGCACGCCACCAGCAAAAGCCAAAGTACCAGGCGGAAACAGCCTCGGGTGAACGCGGCGACCTCGGCTTGCGTCCGGCCCGCGAGGTCGGCCAGCATGACGGCCGACACCGCCGTTTGCAGGATCGACAAAATGCGCGCGAATGACAGGGCAACGACGTAGAGCCCGAATTCGGCGGCCGGGATCAGCATGACCAGCATCAGCCGGTCAATATTCTGGCTCATTACTGTTACGACATCGTTCGGCGCGGCGCGAATTCCGTATTTGCAGAGCGCACCGAGATGGTCCGCGACATGTTGCACCTTCCATCGGCGTAGGCGCGCCAGGAACGCCGGCAACACCACCAGCAGTCCGAGACCTGTCGATCCAATCTGCGCATAGGTCGCACGCGCCGGTGTGACGGCATGAAGCGGAATTAACAGCAGCAGCAGCCCCAGATAGGTCAGTGCGATACCGTAAACGAGACCATTGAAAAGCCCGTAGCGCTGGGTGGCGAGCAGCCACTGGCGCACCATGACCATCCAGACGTTGGCGATTGACAGCAGCAGCGCCATCCGGCCAAGCGCCACAATTTCCGGCGGATAGGCATGCATGATGGGCGGCAGCAGCCAGAAACTGATGGCCAGCAGCGGCAGAAACACGAACGTCGCCGCGACGAGGCCGGCCGCCGCAATGCCGCCGGCCTGCGCCGGACGCTGCCGGATGCCGTAGATAACGGCATTCTGCAGGCCCGCTGTGGCAAGTGCCGATGGCATCAATAGCCAGAAGCTGGCCGCCGCGAACTCTCCGCGCCCGGTCGGCCCAAGCAAACGCGCCGTAATGATGCCGGTGGCAATGTTTACGCCCATGGTCAAACCCTGGGCGATGGCGGTCTGGATCATTGCCATCACGCCACCGCGGGCGCCGGCGACGTTGCGGAGAATAACACGAAAGCGCATCAACACACCGGATCGGCGGAATGCCGCGCCGTCCGCACGGCCGCGTTGGAGGCCACAGGTTTGGCCGCGGCCACGCCGAGCAATTCGGAGACGCCGCGCACGAACTCGGCAACATCCCCGTTCGGCGCCAGCCGCAGGCTGCCCTCCGCCAGACCTCGCCAAAGCGTCTCGTCTTCGGAAACAAGGTGCATCAGCGCGGCCAGGCCTTCGTCGTTATCAGGCTCGAACATAAATCCGTTGACACCGACCCTGACCAGACTATCGCGTGCGCCGACATTGTCCGAGCATAGAATCGGCACACCGAGCGCGACCGCCTCATTGACGACGAGTCCCCATTGTTCCTCGACGCTGGGGAGCAGTAACGACAATGCCGCGCCCAGCCGCCTGGCAACCTGTTCGTGATCGAGAAAGCCGGCGAATTCGACGTCTGCGTCAACGCCCAACGCGGTGGCAAGCGCGCGTAGTTCGCCTTCCAGCGGGCCGGCGCCGCACAGTACCAGGCGGCGAACGCGGCCGCGGCACGTTGGCAATGCGCGAAAGCGCGCATAGGCCCTTATCGCGACCGGAAGGTTTTTCTTGGCGACGAAGCGCGCCACAATCACGAAATCACGCTCGCCGTGGGGAACGCCGCCTGGCGCCGGCGGCGTTCCGGCCAGCCGGCGGACGCGGTCGAGCGAAATCGTATCGTAGGCCGTGCGCGCCCAGCCTTCCGGCATGCCGAGGAAACGGTAATAGGCCGCCGATCGCGCGCCGGCGACCAGGCCGCCCTTGAAACGACCCAGCACCAGGCGCTTGGCCGCCTCCTTCAGCACGCGCCGGGGCGAGTCGTCGAACTTGGCGTCCAGCAGGGCAAAAGCCGGAATGCCGAGCAGGCGAAGCAGTGCGAGTGCCGCGATTATTTCCGGCTTGTCCTGATTGCACAGGAACACGGCGGAAGGCCGCGCGGTGCGAATGGCCCGCATGGCGTGGCGCAATTTGCGGGGCCACGGCACGTCATCGCACACAGCGCCCGGAAACAATGTATGGCGTGTAAAGTTGTTGCCGGAGGCGATCGGCGACCAGGCGTAGGTGCGGCTGCTGGTCGCGATTTCAATGCCCACGATAGTGTAGCGATCGCCAAAGGCGGCGGCCACGGCGTCCAGCCGGTCCACATGGTAGGCGCTGAACTGCTCCCACATGAATACGATTGCAGATCGGTCAGCCGCACGGCGCGCGATGGGCATTAGGCGCGGCTGGCCTGGGCACGGGCAAATTCGGCGTCGATGAACGCCTTCAGCCGCGTGCGAAACACCGCATTGTCGAATTGCCCGACATGGGTGCGGATGGCCACAGGATCGTACGCCGACATATCGAACGACGTCAGCACCTCGGCCAGCGCCTCGGCCGTCTGTTCGGCAAAGAACGCGCCCGTGACACCCGGCACCACCGTGTCCAGCACGCCGCCGCGTCCATACGCAATGACCGGCCTTCCCGACGCCATGGCCTCCAGCGGGGTGACGCCGAAATCCTCTTCCGCGGGCAGAATGAATGCCTTGCAGCCGGCATACAGCGGACGCATCTCCGCATCATTCACCCGCCCCACGAAACGCACGCTCGGTCCCGCCATCGCCCGCAGGGCGGCGAGTTCCCGCCCGTCGCCGGCCACCACAAGTTGCGCGCCGATCCGCGTGCAGGCCTGCACCACGATATCGGGGCGCTTCCAGCGATGCAAACGCATCAGCATAAGAAAGTAGCCGCCGCTGCCGTCGCCCCTGTCGAACCGGTCCACCTCGACGGGCGGCGGAATGATCTCGCTGGTCTTGCGATAGAATTTTTGGATGCGATCCCGCACCAGCCGGCTCGTGGCGACCCAGGCGTCGGGGCGCTCGGCAGCCAGGCGGTCCCATTGGCGCAGCCAGGTCAGCATCGGCGCGAGCACCGTGCGCGGCAAACGCCCAAGCCGTTCGCGTTCCGCGTAACGATGATAGTCCCACAAGGCACGCGCCGGCGAATGGCAATAATTCACGTGCAACGTTTGCGGACCGGTGAGCACGCCGTGCGCAAATGCGAAGGCGCTGCCGACCACCAGATCATAGTCGTCGAAATCGAAACTCTCCATCGCCGTCGGGTAGAACGGCAGCATCAGCCGATGGCGGGTGCGGGCCAGCGGCACCCGGTCCAGCCACGAAGCCCGCACGTCCCAGCCGTGATAATGCGCGGGCATAATCGTCGGATCGTAGATCGGGGCGAACACCGGCGCGTGCGGATAGATTGCCTTGATCTGCTCCAGCACGCGCTCCGCGCCGCCATATTGATTGAGCGCATCATGCACGATCGCGACCTTCATGCGGCTTAATGCGCCCCCTGCGACAACAGGGTTTCATAGAGATCGGCCATCTGGCGACCGAAACGATCAAAGCCAAATCGGCACAGCGCGTCGGTTCGCGCGGCGTTGCCGAATTGACTTCCTTCCGGCCCCAGGCAGCGCTGGATGGCATGCGCGAGTGCGTCAGGATCGCCCGGCGGCACGACCAGGCCGGTGCTGCCGTCGGCAATGATTTCGCGCACGCCGCCGACATCGGTCGCTACCAGGGCACGGCCCAGCGCGGCCCCTTCGATCAATACGGTCGGCAAAGCCTCGCGGTCGCGCGACGCCAGAACAATGACATCCATTCCCGCCATCCAGTCCCGGACATCGCGGCGGTGGCCGGTGAACCGGATGCGATCCGCCAGGCCGGCCGCCGCGATGGAAGCTCGCAACGCGTCGACATAGCCGGCATTTTCAGCAAAGCTGAGATCGCCCACAATCCAGAACATCGCCGCCGGATGTTGCGCGGCGACGCGACGCGCCGCCTGAACGAAAATATCCTGCCCCTTGCGCGGCTCGAGCACACCGAAGATGCCGACATGCGGGCCGGGCCGCGCCAGTTCCTCGACCGTGTCGACCGGCATGAGAAAGCTCGGGTCCACGCCATTGTAGATCACGTGCACGCGAGACGCCGGCGCACCGAGCGCCAGCATCAACTGGCGAGAACGTTCCGAGCAACAAACGAACGCGGAGCAAAACGGAATGACATGCCGCGCAACCATGCGATAAAATACGTGAACCGGCAACGTCTCGTGCACGTGCAGCAGCAGCGGCAGCCGAAGCGTTTTCGCGGCCTCCTTGGCATAAAGAGCGCCGATCGGATGGTGGGTGTGCAGCAGTCGAACGTTGCGGCGACGCGCGATGTCGGTCACCTCCCGCCGGCCGCGCCGCAAAGCCATCAGCAGCCGCAGCCAGCCGGCCGGGGAGCGCGTCGCCTTCGACCGGTTGATCGAAATGGGCAGGATTTCAACCGCGCGCCGCTGCGCCTCGTTCGCCAGCTCGCCCGGCGCGGGGCAGGCGATGAGCGTTTGAAAGTGCCGTGACCGGGTGGCCTGGGCGCAATTCACCAGAACGCGCTCCACACCCCCGAAGAATTCGACCCGATTGAGGCTGAGAACCAGACTTGATTGCGTCAAATTGCGCCCCTCGGGCCCTTCGGAAATGGGTCATGCCCCACGCGGGCACCACGAAGCACTAGCATCCCACTAGGGAACGCGATATGGTTTCTTCTGTTATCTTACAACAGTGATACGGCAATCCCGCCTCAGCGCGACGGCGAGGAACGGGTTTTGCATCCTGCTTTGCATTCTGCCGCATTGTACATTGTTCGACGTATCGAGGGTTTGAGAGTTCATGACGGAAATCGAGGACGGATCGGCTCTCGACATCTCCCGCCCGCGCCGCGTGCCAAGCCTGCGGTTGACCGGCGATACGGCGTTTGCCGACGTGCAAGCGGGCCCGGCCGTAACGCTGGGCACCCTGATCGCGGCCGCGTGGCGCCGGCGTGACGTTTTTGTGGGCGCTTTCATCGTCACCCTGGCGGCTGCGGCAGGCATTATTTTCTCGCTCACCCCACGTTACGAGGCCGACGCCCTTCTGATCGTCGACCCGCGGCAAACGAGCGCCGAAAGTCTGCAACCGTCGGTGGCAACACAGACAACTCTTTCGGACCTCAACTTCGTCCGCAGCCAGATGCAAATCCTGACCAGCGATGGGCTTGCCGGCGAAGTGGTCACCGACCTGCACCTTCAGGATGATCCTAATTTCTTACCGAAACGTTCGTTTGTATCGCGGCTGCTCGATAACATCAGCGGCACCGGCGGCGCGCGCACCGCCGCCTCAACCGACCAGCGCATCGAGGCCGCGATTCAAATATACAAGGAGCGCTTCGGCGCGTTCAGCGACGGCAAGTCCTTCATTATCGCCGCGTCGTTCACCGCGGATAATCCGGTGTTCGCGCGGCGTATTCTCGAACGGCACCTCGACCTTTTTCAGGCCGGCCAGGTGGCGGCAAAACGTGCCGCGACGGCGCGTCTCGAACACTGGTTCGCCGGCGAGCTACAGGCGCTGCAGTCCAACCTGCTCGCCGCCGAGGCGCGCCAACAGGCCTTCCGCGAGAACAATGGCATTGTCCGCGCTTCCGGGGAGACAGTACCCTCACGTCAGGTGGCTGAGATAACAAGTCAGCTGACCACGGCGCGCTCGGATTTGGCACGCAAGGAGGCGCGCTACGCGGAACTGAGCGGCAGCGCGCAGTCTGGCGGTGGCGCGGATACGCAGGCGCTGTCGTCGGACCTGTTGCAGAAATTGCGCGAACAGGAGGCAATCGCAGCCCGGGTTGCCGCGCAAATGGAACAAACATCCGGCGCCAACTATCCACCCCTGGCGTCTGCCAGGGCCGGATTGGCCGACCTGCAAGGCCGCATTGCGGCGGAGATGGGGCGCCTGAAAGCGTCGGCCGCGCGCGACGTTACGATTGCGGCAGCGCACGTGCGGATGCTCGAGCAAACCATGAATGCCTCCAATCAGGAATTGGACGCGACCAGCAAGGATGAACTGACCGCGGTGCAGCTGGACCGCGACATCGAAGTCGACCGGCACCTCTACGACGACCTGCTGCTGAGATCCAAGCAGGCGAGTATTCAGGATCAGCTGGAAACACCCGATACGCGCATCGCGTCCGCCCCAACATTGCCGCTTGTGCCTGCCTTCCCAAGAAAGGGGATGCTGATGGCTGTCGCGACGATGGCCGCCGGGCTGATCGGAATTGCGGCCGCGTTCCTTGTCGAAAGCCTCGGCGGACGCAAGGCCTTCGCGCTTGAAACGATTGCGTCCAGATGCGGCGTAGCGGGCCTCGCGATCATCCCGAAACTTGGCAAGAAGGAGATGGGGCTGGTTGGGCGGCCGGAAGCCACAAGCCATCTCGGCGTGGCTTTACACCGGCTGCGCAATTCCATCGCTTTCCGCTGCGGTAGCCAGACTCCAAAAGTAACGGTATTTGCCTCCGCTTTGCCCGGCGACGGCAAAACGCTTCTGTCCACCTTGTATGCACGGAGCCTCGCATCATCCGGGACACGCGTGCTCTTGATCGATGCGGACCTCCGCCATCGCGGCCTTACGAAAAGCACGGCCGCGCAAGCCAACCTTGGTCTGACCGAACATCTTGGCGGCAAGACACTCGAGGAATGCGTTGTGCGGGACGTGGTCGAGGGCGTGGACGTCCTGCCGGCGGGAAGCGCCGGAGATGATCCAAGCGTCTTGTTCAATGCCGGCCGCGTTGAGCTTCTTCTGGCAGAAGCCGCCAAAACCTACACCGCCATCATCGTTGATACCGCGCCGGTTGGCGTTGTCGATGACGCCCTGCATTTCATTGCGCGGGCCGACGCTACGGTCATGGTTGCCCGATGGAACAGCACACCGCTCGCCTTCATATCGAGAGCGGTTGAACGAATTGGCCTTGCCGGTGGCAAACTCGTGGGACTGGCGCTGACGGCCGTTGATATGCGTAAATACCGATCCCAAAGCGAAACTCCTTCGGATTTTGTTCGCTATCAGTCCTACTACTTGACCAATGGATAGGCGCAGGCGAAGGAAGCAGTTCTTTTTTGAAAAAAGAACCAAAAAACTTTTGTCTGTTGCCGTTCACTCAGTACGCATCGCTTAGCGACAGGACGGAAATTACGGTACGAAGCAAAATCCAGACATCGAACGATAGCGAGCAATTGTGCAGGTATTCCAAATCCAGGTCGACGCGGCGCTGCATTTGTTCAATCGTTGACGTCTCGCCCCTCGAGCCGTTCACTTGAGCCCACCCTGTGATACCGGGCGTAATGCGGTGGCGGGCCGAGTAATTCTCCACGAGTGTCATAAACCGCTTGTTGAGAGCCACCGGATGCGGGCGCGGCCCCACCAGCGACATCGATCCCTCCAGGACATTGAGCAGCTGCGGCAATTCGTCGAGGCTCGTCTTGCGCAAAAAGCGCCCGATCTTGGTCAATCTGGCATCGCCACGAACGGCCTGAATGCTCCCGTCGTTTCCCGGCGCGTCAGCGCTCATCGTCCTGAACTTGTAAACCACAAATGGCTGATTGTCGCGGCCAAGTCGCGTCTGTCTGAAGATCGCCGGCCCGCGGCTATCCAGACGGATCATCACGCCGATCAACAGCAACAGAGGCGCAACGACGGCCAGCAACAGCAGGCTAATCGTCACATCTTGGGCCCGCTTTAGCAGCATGGCCAGGGGCTTGATCGCTGCCTCGCGCAATATCAAGGTCTGGTATCGATTTGCCCTTCTCGACCGATCAATGCCGGGCAGCTCCATCAGGAGATGGATAGGGCACGATACGGCATCCAGACCGCGCAAGACAGTATCTAATTCAATATCGGAAAGTTCGGAGTCGAGAATAGCAACGCGATCTATTTGCAGGCTATGGTTGTCGAAATTAGCCGTATCGCATGCCGGCGGAAGGCGCCCCACCACGGAATAACGCGAGTCGCCGTTGCCCACCACGAAATGGCCCACCACGCTGACACGGTGCGGGGAAAGAGATTGGTATTCGTACAGTATATTGCTCGGTTCGCTCTTGCCAACAAGCAAGACCCGTTCAATCAAGTGGGGCGCCGCATAACGTAGCCCCAAAGCGGCCATCGCGCGGGTGGCGATCGCGAGGCTGAATCCGCCAAGCAAAGCCAGCCCCGTAGGCAAGGCCGCGGGTGAATGGCCGGTCAATATCAATCCGCCAATTGCGGCCACAACCGTGATGAGGCCGAGCCCGGCAATGTTGCGCGCAGTTCGCTGCAGGTCACTGGAGTATTTAACGGCGTATAGGCCACACATCTGGCCAAGGATGACGATGACAACCGAACACACAAAAGGTGCTAGCCAACCTTTGGCGCCACCCACGAGCGCCCGACCGACAAGGGCAGCGAAGGTTCCATCGAGCGCGATTAAACTTATTGTGATGGCCGCTATCGCGTGATTGCGTATTGCGAAAGGTTCGCGCACCGGCAGCGCGTGGCCAGCAGTTTCCTTGTTCCTGTCAGTAGATTCATCATTTCTAGGCGAAATCGCGTTATCGCCGACCGTGCCGAATGTTGCTGAGAGATAATATTCGCCCATGCCAGTACGGTGCCCCAGAACTAACAGCTTGCCCCAAATTATTTATTGGTTTGACGCAGTCCAATGTCAAACTTAATCGGTTTGACATAGATACAACCGATGGATTGCTGCGGTGCAGCATATGCACGTTATCCGTGTGCCTCAACGCCGCGTGCGGCCGCAACAACTTCGATTTATGGAAACATCGGCCAGTCGTTCAAAATGTGAGCCGAATGGGGCGCGAGCGCGGGGTCACGCCAGAAATTGGTGGACATGACGCGGTAAATCTCACGCAGACGTGAAGGCCGGATGCAAATCCGCGTGGCGTTTCTGCCGAACCGAACGGCAGAACCTAAGAGCCACGGTGCGAATTGCGGGCATTGTGGAACGAAATTCTGGCAGCCGGATCGGGCCGGACACCGCCCACAATCGCATGGCGTCTGAATGCACGGCGGATCAAATCAGCGGCGGCAAATCGCCAGCTATTGTGAATAATGACGGGGCGCACGATGGGCGAAGCGCCGAAACTGGCCAGGAACCTGGCATTGCCGACGGAATTGTAGCTGTCGAAGTCGAACTCAAGGTGGCGCTCCATGGCGAAGCAGATGGCCTGCGACAGAAGGAACGCATTCGCCCCGCCGCCGGCGCGCACCCGATCGCGCTGCGGCAGCCAATAATATAGCACCCGGTCATCCCAAACCAGAATGACACTCGCCAGATCGACACCATCCCCGTCGACGGCACTCAGGATAATCGTGCTGTCATTTAGCTTCGCAGCCTCGAAAAGGCGGCCAAGGGCAGATAAATCATGCGTGGAGTGCTGTGCGGCGTGATCCTGACGAACCATGGCCAGAAAACGGCTGAGGCTGAGGTGCGATTCAACCGTGAGTTTGCGTGCGGCACCCCGGATGAGCCGGCGCGTAGGCGGGGCGACATTGCGAAGGGCCCCAGCGGGGTCGGTGCCTGCGGGAATGCGAAACGTATAGTCCTGTAGGACGCTGCAGCCGCTTAGGGAGAAGGCAAACGCGGTCGTGTCCCCCGGGTCGAGTATATGGAAAAAGCGGTCGTGATGGGGCAACTGGGCGACGAGTTCGCCAACGACGCGCCGCACATTTAACGCCCGTTGCACTTCACTCGATGGGGGAAGGGAAAGTACAGGGCCGAGCGTTCTCGTATAGGGTGGCATGCCGAGTTGCCTAAGAAGGCCGAGCCGCTGTTGCGGAAAAAAGTCGAGTTGCCCAACAATGACTCCGTCCCACCGGACTTCTGCGGTTTCCATCCTGCCCGCCGAAGCGGCGCGCAGCCACCAAGCCTGGCGAAAAAGCCCCCCAGACATTCGCGCATCAGTTGATATCAGTCCGCTACTGAGCAGTTCCTGTCGGATATGATGGCTCCCGCCTAAATCTCCCCCCATAATGTTCGACCGTGCCTATTGGTTGAATATGATTATGCAACTCGGCAGGCGCGGGCGAGTTCACGGTCAGCGTTAGCATGTGGCGAAGTCTGCCTCTGAACAGACAAAAGTTTTTGGTTCCGTGTTCAAAAAAGAACTGCTTCGCCTTCACCGATCAAATATCAGAAGCGTCGAGGTTGCACTTGCACAAAGACGCCCCTGACCGTCGGTCAGCCGACCTTCCGCGAACGCGGCGCGGCGGCCAATCGAAACGACTTTGCCTTCCGCGCGGACCGTGCCACTGTCCTTGCTAAGTGCACGATGATAGGCGATTTTCAGCTCAAGCGTCGTGTAGGCTTGCGCGGCGCTGAGTCTCGAGTGGACCGCACAGCCGAGGGCGGAATCGAGCAACGTTGCCGCGTAGCCGCCATGCACGCTGCCGATGGGGTTATAGACGCTTTCGTCCGGATTGCCTTCGAACACGACGCGCCCGGCTTCGAGTTGCGCCGGCCGAATGCCAAGCAACTTGACGATGCCCTCGTATCCGGCCGCGCCGGAAAATATTTGCTGCAATTCATCCAGGCCCGAAGGGCGGGTTTTTTCCGTGGCACTCACAATCGATTTCCCTTCAGGCCTGGTAACGGTTGTCGTCAATGAGCGGCCACCGCGGGCTGCGGTCCGGCCGAGACCGGGCGCATGAACGGCACCAGCAGGGTTGCCAGGGCAAAGGCGATCATGATGGCACGGAACGCGTCGGCATAGGCCAGGGTCGAGGCCTCACGATACGCCAACTGCCAAAGCTGCCTGAGCGTCGCCGCATGCGTATCGAAACCGCCTTCCGTGCCTAGGCCGTGGCGCCGCGCATCAACGGCGGCGACCAGCCTTGTCATGGCGCCGTTCGCCGGCGTCAGGTTCGAAGCGATCATCAGGAAATGCGTGTTGGTTGCGGTGTTGATGATCGCCGCGCTGGCCGCGATCCCCACGGCGCCGCCGAGATTGCGCATCATGTTGAACAATCCGCTCGCGTATTTGAGCCGCTCGGGCGGCAGGCTGCCAAGGCCGAGATTGACGCTGGGGGCGACGGCAAAAACTTGCGGAAACCCGCGCAACACCTGCGGTACCAGGAATTCGGCGCCGCCCCATTCGCTGGTTACGAAACTGTATCGCCACATGGCGGCGCTGAAACAGGCAAGGCCCGCCATCATCAGCCAGCGTGCATCGATTTTGCGCGACAATGCGATAAAGACCGGCGTGCCCACGAGCGAGGCGACGCCCGTCGAGAACACGGCAATTCCGGTCTGCCTCGCACTGTAGCCGCGCACATAGCCCAGAAACAGCGGCGTGAGGTATATGGTGGTGAAAATTCCAATCCCGGTTACAAATGACAACAGGCAGCCCAAGGCGAAATTGCGGTTGCCGAACGCCCGCAGGTCCACCACCGGGTTCGCGAAGGTAAGGCTGCGCAGCATGAACAGCGCCAGCGATCCGCCGGCGATCCAGCCGCACAGGCGAATGCCCGGATCGCTGAACCAGTTCCACCGCGTGCCTTCCTCGAGCACGTATTCGAGTGAGCCGAGGCCCGCCGCCATCAGCGCCATGCCGCAATAATCCGCCCCCCGGAGCAACGACAGATCCGGCTTATCGATGCGGACAAGGAATGGTATTGCAAGGCTGATCGCCAGGCCCGGAACAAGATTGATATAGAATAGCCAATGCCAGTTCAGCGCATCGGTAATCCAGCCGCCGATCACCGGGCCGAGCGTGGGCGCAATGGATGCGATGCTGCCGATCACCGCGGCGGCATAGACGCGCCGCGCGCCGGAGAAATAATGAAACGACGAGGTGAATACTGTCGGGATCATGGAGGCGCCAAGCATGCCCTGCAGCGCGCGGAACACGATCATGCTGTCGATATTCCAGGCCAGCCCGCAGAGCAGGCTCGTCAGTGTGAAACCCGCAGCGGAGGCCGCGAACAGCCAGCGTGTGGAGAACACGCGGGTGAGCCAGCCCGACAGCGGAATGACGATGATTTCGGCAATCAGATAGGCAGTCTGCACCCAGCTGATTTCATCCTGCGCCGCCGACAGTCCGCCACCGATATTTTGCAGCGAGGAAGCAACGATCTGGATATCCAGCAGCGCCATGAACATGCCCGCGCACATCACGACAAATGGCAGCACACCTGGCCGTGGGTCGTCATTCATGGCGCGTCCCGCGTGTCCACGCTGACGGTGACCGACAGGCCGGGCCGCAGCCGCCCGAGTGTCGCGTCAGACGGGTCGAGCGCGATGCGCACCGGCACACGCTGCACGATTTTGGTGAAGTTGCCGGTGGCGTTCTCCGGCGGAATGACGGCGAATACCGCCCCGGTTCCTGGCGCCAGGCTCAGCACCCGGCCATGAAACACCCGGCCCGGCGCGGCATCCGCGGCCAATGTCGCGCCCTGTCCCGGCGCGACCGCGCCCAACTGGTCCTCCTTGAAGTTCGCATCGACCCAGAGCCCACCAGCGGGAACCACCGAAAGCAGGTAGGTGCCGGCGGCGACGAAGGCGCCGGGACGCACCGCGCGGTTGGCAACGAAACCATCGGCCGGCGACCGGATTTCGGTATAGCCGAGATCCAGCCTGGCGCGTCTGAGGTCTGCCTCGCCTTGGGCGATTGCCGCCTCGGCCTGCCGGATCCGCGCATCCAGCACATCCATTTGCGCCCGGGATGCTGCGAGTGCCGCCTGCGATGCGGCCATCGCCGATTGGGCTTCGCGGTCCACCGTGCGCGCGCGCTCCGCATCTTGCAACGACGCCGCTCGGGTGGCGGACAAGGTTTCGTAGCGTACGCCGTCCAGCCTGGTGAAGGCGGCGCGCGCGCTTCTGGCAGACAGCTCGGCGGCCGACTGACGGATGTCGGCAAGCTGCACGATCCGTTGCGCCCGCAGCCCTTGCAGGGCCGCGGTTTCCGCCGCCACCGTTTCCACCGCGCGGTCACAAGCGGCCTGGTAATCGCGCTCATCGATACGCGCGAGCAGTTGCGATGCTGTCACATGCGCATTGTCGGCCACCAGAATATCGGTGACGAAACCGGAAACATGCGGAGAGATCGCAATGACATCGCCGCCGACATAGGCATCATCGGTCGCTTCGATGAAGCGGCCGTGCCGCCACCAATCGATCCCGGCGTACCCAATGGCAACCAGGCCGGCGGCACACAGAATGGCGAGTGCGAAGCGCCGTCTGGCGGCAAGAAGCTGCCGGAAAACTGCGTACTGCTTCGGTGCCGCGGGCATGAGGCTGCCGGGCGGCAAGGCGTTCATGGATGGCCGGCTTCGGAGGCGGCGCCATTTCGTTGTAGATACGCAACGGCAGCGGCCGGCCCCGGCGCCGGCCGGAATGTGGCGGGCGTCATCGCCTTGCCGCTCACACGGTCGATCAGAACAGGGTCGGCGCGCAAGCCCGTCTCGGCGTCCACCAGCACGACGCTCTCCCCCTCGGGCGCGAAATGGCGGTTGCCGAAGGCCATGATCGCCCACAGCACAGGGCGGAAATCCTGCCCGCGCGGCGTCAGCACATATTCGTCGCGCGGCGGCCGCTCGCTATATTGGCGCCGTTCCAGGAACCCCGCCTCAACCAGGCCACTGAGCCGGCGTGTCAGCATGTTTGGCGCGATCCCAAGGCTTTTCTGGAATTCATCAAAGCGCGTCATGCCCCGTGCGGCATCGCGCAGGATCAGGATGCTCCACCATTCGCCGACATGTTCCAGGCTGCGGGCGATCGGGCAGGACATGCCGTCAAAACTCTTCCGCTGCATCGTCTATCCCCAAACAGCCACTTGCATGATGATAGTCACGATACTAGCTTGTTGCAAGTCTCTTGGCACTCGGCAAGAGCAAATGGAGGTCGATTATGTCAGAAAACAGCAATACCGCGCGCAACAAAGGCACGGCCATGGTGACCGGGGCTTCGTCGGGCATTGGCGCCGTCTATGCCGACAGGCTTGCAGGCCGGGGGTACGACCTGATCCTTGTGGCACGTGACGCCGGCCGGCTGGAAACGCTCGCGGCACGGTTGCGGGCGTCGACGGGGCGAAAAATCGAGGTGCTGCCGGCCGATCTCACCCGCGCCGAGCAACTGGCGGCGGTGGAGGCGCGGTTGTCGGCCGATCCGGACATTTCGCTTCTCGTCAACAACGCAGGGATATCGCTGCGGGGCGGTTTGTTGGATAATGGACCGGCCGAACTTGCCGGCCTGATCGCAATCAACGTCACCGCGCCGACGATTCTCGCCGCGGCCGCCGCACGGGCCTTTGCAAGCCGCCGCGCCGGGACAATCGTCAACATTTCGTCGGTATTGGCGCTGGCACCCGAAATGTTCGACGGGGTTTACAGCGGATCGAAAGCGTATCTTCTGAACCTGTCGCTGCAGTTGGCCGGCTCCCTGGAATCGCTCGGTGTCCGGGTGCAGGCAGTGCTGCCGGGTGCGACACGAACCGAAATCTGGGCGCGATCGGGCAAGGATGTGGATGCGGCCATGCCGGGCAGGGTGATGGAAACCGGCGACCTGGTGGACGCGGCGCTGACCGGCCTCGATCGGGGTGAGGTCGTAACCATCCCACCGCTGGCGGATGAGGCGCTCTGGATCACCTACGACAACGCGCGGCGTGCGCTGGCGCCAAATCTTTCCCGCCGCCAGGTGGCGGATCGTTACGCGTTCGAGGTGGCAGCCTAGAGCGGTCTTTTTCCGTTCGGCCGATAGAAGGCAAGAAAGCCGTTCTTTTTTGAAAAAAAGAACCAAAAAACTCTTGTTCTTCTTGCAATGCCGGAATCATCGGCCTTGCCCCGAGCCTTTGTGCAGGCTCGGGGCTCTTTGCTTTCGGAATGGCCCAGTTGCTTGGTCATATCTTGGCCCAGGTGTTCAATCCGCGCCGCCGCTAGGATGTGCGCAGTTTGAACCGGGAGGCCGCCAATGTCGCATTTTACGAAACGAACCGCTCTGCGCTCCAGCCTTATGGTCAGCGCGGGGGCTGCCATCGGGGCCGCAACCCTGCCGTGCGGCGCGCAGGCCGCTTCCTTGCACACGCTATACCAGTTCAGCGGCGCCTCGGACGGCGGCGCGCCGGCGGGCAATCTGGTTGCTGGGCCGCACGGAAGTTTTTACGGCGTGGCCGAAACCGGCGGCGCTTCCGGCAACGGCACGGTGTTCCGGCTGGATCGGCCGCGGCAGGGTTCCGGACAATGGACAGTGACCACGCTATACAGTTTCGCCGGCGGAAGCGATGCTTCCGCACCGAACAACCTGACCATGGATGCGGTCGGTAATCTTTACGGAACCTCGAATGCCGGCGGCGGATCGAGTGTATGTTCCAGTAACGGCACGGTGCTCGGGTGTGGCACGGTGTTCGAACTCAGTCCGGCGGTCGGCGGCGGGTGGACCGAACAGGTGCTCTACGCCTTCCAGGGCTCGCCGGACGGTCAGCAGCCCAAAGGCGTTTCGTTCGACAGCGCCGGCAATCTTTATGGATTCGGGTTCATCGGGGGCACCGGCGTATGCCATTTTGAGGACGAACCATTCGGCTGCGGGACCGCGTTTGAATTGTCCCCGGTCGAGGGCGCCCCATGGAGTTTCTCCCTGATCTACACCTTCAAAAACGACAACGATAGCGACGGACCTTTCGGGCCGCCGCTGATCGATTCGCAAGGTGCGCTATATGGTGAAACCGGCGGCGGCGGGCCAGGCGCGCCGCCCGCGTGCGCGCCGTCCACCGGATGCGGCGAGGTGTTCCGGTTGGTGCCGCGGCGCAACGGCGAATGGGCCAAGCAGGCGCTGTGGACGTTCGATGGCCTGGACGGCACCGCGGGCAGCAATGCCCTGGTGGCGGACTGGGCCGGCAATATCTATGGCATGACAAACGAGGGCGGCCCGCCCAATCCGCTCTGTCCGCAGGATCTGAATTTCGGATCGTCGGCCGGATGCGGCGTGGCGTTCGAACTGTCGCCGCCGGCCAATGGGACAGATGCCTGGACTTATCACACGATTTGGGATTTCACGCTGGGGCCGGATAGCGGATATCCGTTCAACGCATCGATCACGCAGGCCGATGGACGGTTGTTTGCGACGAGTAGCGGGCCGTATCCGCTGGCGAATTCCTATGGCGCCATCGTGGAGTTTCTTCCGCCCTCGGCGCACGCAGGGTGGCGCGAGAAGACGCTGTTCACATTCAGCAATGATTCGCTGACTGAGGCGCAACCGGAATCGACGCTCTTCTGGTCTGGAAAACGGCTCTACGGAACGGCGGCGGGATATGGGACCGCGGGAAGTTTTGGGACAGTTTTCAACGTCAGGCCGTAACCAAAACGAAAAAGGAAGCAGTTCTTTTTTGAAAAAAAGAACCAAAAAACTTTTGTCTGTTGCCCGCACGAGATAAAAGTTTTTTGGTTCTTTTTTTCAAAAAAGAACTGCTTCCTTTCTTCCTACGCGCCAGCCGGCGGCGCGTCCCGCCCAACCATAGCCAGCTGCTGCGGCGCGTAGCGCTCGCCGGCGATCTCGATCTGCGACGCGGCCTGCTCTATCCGGCGCAGATCGGCCTCCGTCAGCTGAATATCGGCCGCCGCGATATTTTCTTCCAGGCGTGCAAGTTTGGTCGTGCCGGGAATAGGCGCGATGAAAGGCCGCTGCGCCAGAAGCCAGGCGAGCGCGATCTGCGCGGGTGTCGCACCCTTCTCGCCGGCAACCTGCTTCAGCAGGTCGACAAGCAGCTGGTTCTTCTCCATGGCGTCGGGCGAAAAGCGCGGAATTGTGCTGCGGAAATCGCTTTCGCCGAACCTGGTTTCCTTGCTCATTGCGCCCGTGAGAAATCCCTTCCCCAGTGGGCTGTAGGGCACCAAGCCAATGCCAAGCTCGTCGCAGGCCGCAAGAATGCCGTTCGTCTCAGGCGCGCGCCACCAGAGCGAATATTCGTTTTGCAACGCCGCCACGGGCAGCACGGCATGCGCGCGGCGAAGCGTCGTAACCCCTGGTTCGGACATGCCGAAATGCCTGACCTTGCCGTCGGCAATCAGAGTCTTGACGGTGCCGGCCACGTCTTCGATCGGCACCTTCGGGTCGACCCGGTGCTGGTAGAGCAGGTCGATCGTCTCGATGCCTAACCGCTTCAGCGACCCCTCAACAGCCTGGCGGATCCGCTCGGGCCGGCTGTTGACGCCGCGATTCTCCCGCGTCGCGAAATCGATGTCGAACCCGAACTTGGTGGCGATCACCACCTGGTCGCGGAAAGGCAGAAGCGCCTCTCCGACCACTTCTTCGTTGACGAAAGGGCCATAGACTTCGGCCGTGTCGAACAAGGTCACGCCACGCCCAACGGCGTCCCGGATCAACCTGACGCCGTCTTCCTTGGACAATTGTGTGGCGTAGCTGAAGCTGATGCCCATGCAGCCAAGGCCGACGGCCGATACTTGCAGGCCACTGCGGCCAAGTTCACGAGAATGCATACCGATCTCCTCACAGGTTTTTCGGTCCATCCGGCCGCGCTCGCAAGCTCGTCAGAAACGACTGAACATGTGTTATAGTGCATCAGCCTTGAAGCCAGGAGCCGATGCATGGGCGATGAAACGCCGGGTGCAACGATTTATTGCCGGGAATGCCGCGCTTATGTCGAGCGGGCGCACACGGACGGCACGCCCATTCGGGCGTTCATAGACTGGCAGCCGCGCGACGAACACCTGTGTCCGCATCCGCCGTGGCAGAACTGCCGGTTCTTCGTCGAAGCCATTGCCGAGTTCGTAAGACAGCAGGTGCCACCCAAACCCTAGCGCGGCGGACCCGCGGCGCCTGGCGCCGAGGCACTCGCCGGCTGCGGATGGGGCGGCGCCAGCAGCAGGTCCCAGCATTCGTCTCGATGGATGGGGAGACTCAATTCTCGCGCCACGAACGCCCAGCACAGGCCATGCGCGTCCTCCGCGATGATCGTGGCCGGATTCAGCGACCGGTGCAGCCAAAAGCCATCGACCATCATGACCAGCGACGTCGTGACGCGTTCCAGATCAACGGCCGCATCGCCGTCAGGCGCCAGCCTGCAAAGCGCGAGATACATGATGTGTCTGCGCGCCTCGAGAAACGTGCGGAACGGCTCCCGCAGCGCCGGCACCGAGCGCGACAACTGCCAGAACGCCAACAGCGCGCCCGTGCTCTCGTCATCCACCGCGGCGGGAATTTGATACGCGATCATCTCCTGCACGCGCGCGCCTTCATCGGCATAGGGCCGGGACAGAAGTTGCGAAAGATGCGCGAGAAGACGCTGGACCATGGCTTCGTACGCGGACACCAGCAACTCGTGCCAGCCCTTGAAGAAATACAGCAGCAAGCTCGGTGCGACGCCCATGTCGCGGCAGATGCTGCGAAGACTGGTGCCTTCGGCGCCGTTGACGGTCAAGGATTTCAGCGCCGTTGTCACGATGAGACGGCGGCGCTCATCACCTGACATCCTCGTGCGACCAGGCAATTTGTAGAGACTACTCATGGCGTTTGGCCCTTTCCGGCGTGAACGCCCCCCTTGGTGGTTAGAAGTGCCGATATGGCGCGACGATACCGGCAACAATTCCGAAAAGTTGCAATGCTATCATCCAACTCCTTTTCAGTACGTTTCTTCTGCGTAGGCACAACCGAAGATTGCAACCGGCACCCTTGCACAACAAAACAACGCGTTGCCGACAATCGGCGGCTTCACATTATCGCGACACTGTCGCGGCAGGAAAGTTTTTTATAGGCAGCGGCAATCTTTTTGAGGAAAACGTTTTCGGTTGCAGAAACTCGTTTTTGCACAATGCACCGGTCGGCACACCGATTGCAATTACCGAACGCTACGAACGCTACGACAGCGCATTTTAGCTTGTCCATTAGAGGGAATTATAACTTATGGTTAACGAAGACGGCGCGGATGCAGGTTGCCGCCACAAGCATATATGGGCGAGCTTTCCGCCGGACGACCTGCATTGGGCAATTGCCGGTTGGCAGAAGGTCGCTCCTGGCGGTTGGATCGTGGCGGTTCCGGCGGAGGCTTCCGATCTCGGCCATGTGGTTCTGGTTGCGCCGCCGTCACCTGTTGCCGATCGCCTGAGCGGACCAAAATACATCATTGCCGCAACGATAGAAGGGCAAGCGGTTCTGTTTGCTGACATACCTGGCAACGCGCCTGCAAGGCTCGCCATCTTCACCTGCCTGAGCGATGCGCTGCATCATCTTTGTCCACTCACCCCCGTACAGGAGAATGAGGCGGACACGGTTGCCGCGGCCGCAAAGCAATAACCCTCAGGAGCCCGACCGGCGTCACCAAAAGCAAAAGTTTTTTGGTTCTTTTTTTCAAAAGACAACGACTTTCTTTATAGCGCGCCCGGCCCCGCCGGCTCCACGGCCAGGCTGGCAAACGTCCCTTTCATGCGGGCAAGCTCTTCCTCGGTCATGTCCTCCAAATTGAGCAGGGTATTGCGGGCATCCTGGTTGACGCGTATCAGTTCGTCGAGTTTCAAGTGCAAAGCCGACATGTCGCGGTTTTGCGTGTTCTGAATGAGGAACACCATGAGAAACGTTACAATCGTGGTGCCGGTGTTGATCACCAGTTGCCAGGTATCCGAAAAGTGAAACAGCGGCCCTGTCACCGCCCAGGCCAGGATGGCCACGCACGCCACGATGAAGGTCGATGCGCGCCCCATCTGCTGCGACGTCCACATAGCCGCGGTTGAAAAGGCACTGCTCAATCCCGCCGCGCCAATGCGCCTCCTGTCTGCCATTCCGGCCTCCCGCGAATCGCGTGCCATTTGGTTCCGGTTTAGCGTAGGCAGGCCGGCCGCCCGATTCAATGATCAAGTATGACGTGCGCGCGTGATTATTTGGGGTGCGCTAAAAAAGCCAAAGGGGGCCCTGCTACTTAAGGAAGGTCAGGCAACCCCCTAATGTCCGGCCGCCACCGCCCCCTTCGGCAGTTTCGGCAGCAACAGGCTAAGCGGCGCGATGATGGCCGCCGTCAGCGACAGCACCCAAAACAGATCCAGATAGGTCATGAAGCCCGCCTGCAGCGTCACCCGTTGCATCAGCATTGCGAGCCCCGATTGCGCGGTCACGCCGGTATAGGGCGTGAGGTGCTCCACCAGCCGCGCCTGATGAAACTGGCTGCGCCAGGCAAGCAGGTTGGTGATGTAGCTGACCCCGATGCTGCCGCCCAGGTTGCGCATCAGATTGAGCAACGCCGACGCGTCGCCGTTGCGCGCGCGCGGGATTTGCACGAGGCTGGCCGACGAAATCGGAATGAACAGGAAGGGCAGCCACATCGCCTGCAGCAGGCGGGAAAATGAAAGGTTCCAGAACGTGGCTTGCAACGTCAATTGCGAGGTGTACCACAACGCGACCGCGGTGCCGCAGAAGGCGACGAAGCAGAGCGTACGGGGCTGTAATACCCGGCCCGTCAGCATGCCGGAAAACGGCATGAGGAACAGCGTGGCAATGCCGGCCAGGCCCAGTGTCAGGCCGGATGTGGTCGCGTCATAGCCCATGAGCGACTGCGCAAGCTGCGGCAAAAGCTGCGTCGCGGTGATCAGGGTAAAGCCGACACCCAGCATGAGGATGCAACTGACGGCAAAGCTGCGGTAGCGGAACAGACGCACGTTCATGACGGGCTGCGGGTGATAGATTTCCCACACCACGAGCACCGAGAGGCACACCAGGCTGATGATCCCGCAAGCGACAATATAGGGGGATGAAAATCCGTCCGCGCGTTCGAATCGATCCAGCAGGATCTGCAACGCGCCGAAGCCGAGCACAACCAGGATGAACCCGAAATAGTCGATCCGCAGCCCGCGCTTGAGCAGCGCGCTGCGGTCGCGTTTGAGCGCCGGACTGTCATAGACGAAAAACCAGGTAAGCAGCAGCGACACCACGCCCACCGGCAAATTGATGAGAAACACCCAGTGCCAGGAAAATTGGTCCGTAAGCCAGCCGCCGAGAACGGGCCCGATCGCCGGGGCGAGCACGATGGTGAAGCCGTACAGCGCGAAGGCCTGCGGGCGCAGGCGTATCGGAAATGTATCGGCAAAGATGGATTGTTCCACGGGCGCCAGGCCGCCGCCGCCGATGCCCTGCATGATGCGCCACAGAACGATCTGCCACAGCGTGGTGGCGGTGGCGCACAGCACCGAACTCAGTGTGAACAACGTCACGCAAATCATGTAGAAACGTTTGCGGCCGATCAGCGTGGTGAGCCAGCCGCTGATCGGCACAATGATGGCGTTCGAGACCAGGTAGCTGGTGAGGATGTAGGTGCTTTCATCCTGGCTGGCGGCCAGGCTGCCGGCGATGTGGCGCAGGGCAACGTTGGCGATCGTGGTGTCCAGCACTTCCATGAAGGTGGCGATGGAAACGACAACCGCGATCAGCCACGGATTGTTCGGCCCGGCGGCGGAATAGGGCAGTTCTTCGGTGGCCATGCTGCGTGTCCGTTTAAGAAGGAAGCCGTTCTTTTCTGAAACAAAGAACCAAAAGACTTTTTCTCTTCATGCAATCCCCTACCCTGTCGGCCATGGCTCCAACCCTTTATGCAGGCGCAAAGCAAAAGTCGTTTGGTTCTTTTCTTCAGAAAAGAACCGCTTCCTACTTCCCGCAACTCGCCACATTAACCCGCGGCCGCACCGACATGCCGGGCGCCAGCAGAAGATGATCGGCGGCGTCGCCGTCAAACAAAATCTTCACCGGCAGGCGCTGAACGACCTTCACGTAATTACCTGTGGCATTCTCGGTAGGCAGCGTGGCGAAAATAGCGCCGGTGCCGGTTTGCAGGCTGTCGACGTGCCCGGTGAGATTGGCATCCGGAAACGCATCGATCACGATCGTGACCGGCTGGCGCGGACACATATGGGTGAGCTGCGTTTCCTTGAAATTGGCGGTCACCCAAAAGCCGGGCTGCACGACCGCGAGCAAAGCCTGGCCTGGGTTGATGTAGTTGCCCACCTCCACGGTGCGGCGGGTAATGCGGCCCGGCGCCGGCGCGTCCACGCGAGTGTAGGAAAGCTGGAGCTTGGCGTTGTCCACATTGGCTTGCGCCGTGCGCAGCGCCGCGGTGGCCGACGCGATTTGCGCCTGCGCCACCTGAATTTGCGCGCGCATGCCGGCGGCGGCCTGGCGGCTGGCATCGAGCCGCGCCTGGCCGGTTCGTTGCGCGGCTGTGGCACTGTCGATCGTCTGGCGGGTAATGGCGCGCGGGTTGATCGCGGTGTAGCGCGCCAGGTCCTGCTGGGCCTGCTGCAGTGTCGCCTGCGCCTCGCGGATATTGGCTTCTGCCTGGCCGAGGTCGGTCACGCGGACGGCGAGCGCGGCGCGGGCCTGCGTCAACTCGGCGGCCGCCTGGTCGGCCTGGGCCTGCGCCTGCTCGAGCCGCACCTGATAATCGCGCGGATCGATGCGCAACAATTCCTGGCCTGCCGTCACCATGGCGTTGTCCTGCACCAGGATCGCCGTGACGCGGCCGCCGATTTGCGGGGAAACCTGGCTAATATGGCCGTCGATAAAGGCGTCGTCGGTGGATTGCATGAAGCGGTTTTGCAGCCAGGTGGTGACGCCCCAGGCGCCGAGGGCGCCGAGCACGAGGAACAAGGCAATGAAGGCGCGGGCCTTGCCGCGGGCGGGGGGCGCGTCGTCGGCCGCGGCCGCGGCCACGCGGGCGTCGGCCTGAGTCGCGTCGGCGCCGCGCCGATCGGCCGCTTCCGTGCTGCTGGCCCGATCCTCTTCGGAAAAATTCTCATGGGGGCGGACATCGTCCATCGTGACCTCGCGGCTGTGGTGCCAAAATGCTGGCGATACTGAACCGTTCGGTCTACCATAAGGGCAGATTGGCGGATGCGCCAGCTTTAGGTCGAGGGGTAAGGAAACAGTTCTTTTCTGAAGAAAAGATCCAAAAGACTTTTGCTTTTTGACGCAATCCCCGACTTATCGGCCTTGGCCCGAACCTAGGTGCAGGCGCAGGAGCAAAAGTCCTTTGGTTCTTTTCTTCGGAAAAGAACGCTTTCCTACTTACATCCAGTGCGCAAGGGAGAAGCACACGTGGCGGCACCGGAAAGCCTGTCGCGGGAAAAACGGGCGGCGATATTGGCCGGGGCGGCGCACGTGTTCTTCGAGCGCGGCTACGAAGGCGCCAGCATGTCGATGATAACGGCGGCGGCCTGTGTATCGAAAGGCACGGTCTATCAACACTTTCCCGGCAAGGCGGCGCTGTTCGCGGCCACCGTGGCACGGCAGTGCGAAACCCGGCTGGCGCACCTGTTCGAAGGGCTGGACCACGCGGCCGAGGCCGGCGAGGCGTTGCGCAATATCGGCCAACGCTTCGTCGATATGTTGACCGACCCGCAGGCCTTGTCGATCGAGCGCATGGTGATCAGCGAGGCGGCCAATTTTCCGCAATTGGCGGAAGCCTTCTACGCCGCGGGCCCAGGGTCGGCCGTGGCGACGATGGCACGGTATCTCGCCGCCCAGGTGCAGGCCGGGCGCATGGTGGTGCCCGACCCCGCCTTTGCGGCGGAGCAGTTTTTCATGCTCTGCCAGACCAGAGCGGTGATGCGCGCGCGCTACCGCCTGGCGTTTGCGGCCGACGAAAAGGCGCGGGTCGTTACAGAGGCAGTGCGCGTCTTTCTGGCGGCTTATGGCAAGCGGGCTTGACCTGGTGACGAAGGAAGGAAGCCGTTTTTTTTTGAAAAAAAGAACCAAGAAACTTTTACTCCTGGGCTGCGTCACGACGGTGGTGCATGCGACATCGTGCCGCGCGCAAGACGCAACGCATGGCCATTCGCCGGGGGATTTCGCGCGCATGGCTCTCACGTTGAAGACCCGGCTGGCCGCGCAGCCGAAAGACACCGACAGTTGGATATTGCTAGGCCGCACCTATGCTGCGTTACAAAATTGGCCGGACGCGGAGGACGCATTCGCCCACGCAATGGCCCTGCGTCCGGACGAGCCCGCGCTGCACGCCCAGCTCGGCGAGGTGCTGACCCTGAAGGCCGGCGGACAGGTCGGCGACGCCGCCGCGGCGCAATTCGGCCAGGCCCCCGATGATCCGCGCTCGATCTATTATCTCGCCCTCGCGCTGGCGCAGCACGGTGAGACGGAGAAGGCGAAGGCGCGCCTGCGCAGTCTGGCGGACGCGGCACCGCCGGACGCCGACTGGCGGCAAATGGTGGTGGATTCGTTGCACTCGCTCGACGGCACCGCGCACCCGCAGAGCACGCCGCAATCCTCGGCCATCGATGCGGTGGAAGACGAACTCGCCAGGCTCGGCCCGCCGCCCGCCGCACCTGCGGACGATGCCGCGCCCCCCCGCGACGACCCGCCGGTCGCCGCGCTGGAGGATCGCGTCCGGCGCGAACCCGCCAATGCGGCCGCCTGGCTGATGCTGGCGCGAACCTATCGCGCAACCGGCGACGCGCCCAAGGCGCTGGATGCGCTTCGTCGCGCAAACCAATCGTTGCCTGCGAATATGGATCTGCTGCTGGCGTACGCGGATGCCCTGGCGGACGGCATCACGGAGGATAAACTGCCGCCCCAGTTCATTGGCGTCATGCAGCAAATCAACGCCATCGACCCCAACCAGCAGGACGCGCTTTGGTATCTCGGGCTGGCCGCGGCGCAGCGCGGCGACAACCATCGCGCCGCCGCGCTGTGGCAGCGCCTGGCCGGACAATTGCCGGCCGGCAGCCGCGAACGCAAATCGCTTCAAGAACGACTTGACGCACTTCCATAGCCTGCCCTAGCGTCTCACCGCGATCCGACTCGGGGTCGTTCGGAGGGGTGTTGCAACTGATTGCGACGCGCGCAGGGATTTTATTGTCACCTCTGCGGGTGCTGGGCCGCGGCCTTGTCGGGTTCTGCTGTGTGTGGATGGTCTCGCTGGGTCAGGCGGCCGAGCCATCGGCGCCTGCGAACGCGCTTGCGCATCTTGGTGTCGGCACCTGCGCCGGTTCGAACTGCCACGGTTCGAATTCGCTGACGAAACGCAACTCCGGCGTCGTGCAAAACGAATATCGGATCTGGCAGCAATATGATAAGCACGCCCGCGCCTATGTCGTGCTGCAGGGCGCGCTCGGGCAACGAATCGCCGCCAACCTTGGGATTGGCCCTGCCGAAAAGGCGCAGATTTGCCTGGACTGCCACGCGGACAATGTGGCGCCGTCCCTGCGCGGCTTAAAGTTCCACCTGTCGGATGGCGTCGGCTGCGAGGCGTGCCACGGCGGCAGCGAAAAGTGGCTCGGGCCGCACGCGTCCGGCCTCACGCCGCACACGGTTCTGACGCGCGATGACGGCCTGTACCCCACCGACCGACCGGTCGCGCGTGCAACCCTTTGCCTGAGTTGCCACCAGGGCGACGACACGCGTTTCATTTCGCACCGGATCATGGGCGCCGGGCACCCGCGCCTCAGTTTCGAATTGCAAACCTATACCCAAATTCAGCCGGCGCATTTTGTGATCGACGACAAATACCGCGCCCGCAAGGCGGTCGCCACCGGCGTGCAGGTGTGGGCCGTGGGTCAGGCCCTGGCGCTGAAAAGCCTGGTGACCGAACTGGCCGATCAGCGGCACAAGGGCGATGGCGTATTTCCCGAACTCGTCTTCTTCGATTGCCAGTCCTGCCATCATACAACGACCAATCTGCGGTGGCAGCGGCGCGCCGCCACCGGCCTGGGACCCGGTGTTCCGCATTTCAACGATGCCAATGCGGTCATGTTGCGCGCTGTTGCGGCACGGGTGGCACCGGCGCTCGGGCGCGCACTCGAAATGAATATCCGCGCCCTGCACCAGGCGCTGAGTGCCGGAAACGGGCGCCCCGCCCCGATTGCCGGCACAATCGCGGCGGAGGCGCAAGAACTCTGCGACCTTATGTCCACCTATAATTTCTCCCGCGCCGACATGCGCGCCATGATCGTGGCTTTGGCACAAACCAGCCAGACGAGCGACGCGAGCGATTATGCCGCGGCGGAGCAGGCCACCATGGCGTTTGCGTCGATCCTCTATTCGCTGAAAATGGATGGCGCGGTGGACGCGGGCACATATGGGGCGATGCGGGCGGCGCTGGAGAATTGTTACACGGCCACACGTGTTCAGGATGCCTATGATCCGCGCGCGTTCGCCGCAGCGGCGCTGTCGATCGAACAGGCGACGCCGTCGTGGTAGCCAATTCTCGAAGGAAGCCGTTCTTTTTTTCAAAAAAGAACGACTTCCTTCCTGGCGTCGCCCATGACACCACAATTCTCGATAGCCATCGTAGGCTCCGGCCCCGGCGGCCTTTCAGCGGCGGCTACCGCGGCGCGCTATGGCCTGTCGCATGTGTTGCTGGAACGAACGGACCATCTTTGCGACACCGTCTACCGGTACCAGAAGGGCAAGAAGGTGATGGCGCACCCAATGCGCCTGCCGCTGCTCGGCGAAATGCCGTTCGAGCAAGGCGCGCGCGAAACCATTCTTGCCAATTGGCAGCGTGTCGCGGTGGAGCACGCGGTCAATGTGCGCCTGGCCAGCGAGGTAAACTCCATTGCCAAGACGGATGATGATTTTACCGTAACAATGGCCGACGGCGCCGCCATCTCCGCCGCACACGTGATACTGGCGATTGGCCTGCAGGGAAATATCCGCCGTCTGACGGTGCCCGGTGCCGAGAAGCCTCACGTCAAATATCAGTTGGACGATCCTGACGATTACCGCGACAAACGCATTGTTGTCATTGGCGCCGGCGACGCAGGCCTGGAGAACGCGCTGGCGTTGTGCGGTAACAATGACGTCAGCGTGGTGAACCGGCAGCCCGACCTTTCGCGCGCCAAGCCGGCAAACGTGTCGGACACCGATCGGGCGATCCGTTCCGGGCGCATCCGGGCTTTCCACAATGCCAGCCCGCTACGCATCGATGACGAAGGCGTGACAATCGATACGCCCAACGGCGAGGTACGCCTGCCCGCGGACATTATCATTGCACGGCTCGGTGCCATTCCGCCGCGCAAATTTCTCGAGAGTTGCGGCATTAAATTTCCGAGCAAGGATCCCGCGGCAATTCCGGAATTGTCGGAATCCTACGAATCGAATGTGCCGGGCCTGTATATTATCGGCGCCCTGGGCGGTTACACGCTGATCAAGCAAGCCATCAATCAGGGCCACGAACTGGTCCGCCGCCTTGCCGGCGACCCCACGCCGCCGGCCGACGCGCCGCTATTGCAAAACGTCTGCGCCGACGCATTTCCAGGCAAGCCCGTCAATCTTGTGTTGCAATACCTGCGCGACCACGTGCCGATCCTCGCAGGCTTGACCAGCTTGCAGTTGCGCGAGACGTTGCTGGACTGCACGCTGGCTCGTTTCGGCAAAGGCGATACGGTTTTTAGCCGCGGTGATTACACCAGTTCGCTATGGAACATTGCCGAAGGCGCGGTGTCGGTGGAGCTCGATCCCGCGCGGCCGGACAATGTCATCGAAGTCGGCGCCGGCGAATTCGTCGGCGAACTGGGCCTGTTGTCCGGGCGCCGGCGCAACGCCACGGTGACCGCCGCTGCACCGTCCATCATGGTCGAAATTCCGCTCCGCGCGGTGCGCAGGCTGCAAACTTCCGTGGCCGAAGTTCAGCAGGAGCTGGACCGGGTGGCCGTGCGGCGACTGATTCACACCACCTTGGGGCCGGATCGTCCGATTGCGGAATTGGAAGATATTATCGCGGGCGCAACCTTGCGTACCTACAGGGCGGGTGCGTGCATCATCAAAGAAGGCGAAACGATCGCCGCGTTGTACATACTGCGCAGCGGCTCCGCCACCGTGGCGCGGTCCGAAGCGGGCCGGGAGAACGTACTGAACTTTCTCGGCGCCGGCAGTCTGTTCGGCGAGCGCGGCTTTCTGGACGATCACGCGGTGCGCGCGGCGACGATCACGGCGACAGTGGCCAGCGACGTCATCTGCATCGACGCCGCCCCGGTGCGCGATACGCTGGCCCGAACGCCGGCGCTGCGCGCGGCATTCAGCCGTGCAGTGCAAACGCAACTCGCGCAAAGCCTGCGCGCCACGGTCACGCAAACGCAGAGTACTGGACCCGCCGGCAAGGCGGCCGCGATATCGGATTTCCTGCTGTCAAAAGGCGTCGGCGAAGCAACAAACGTATTCATCATAGATGAAACGATCTGTACTCGCTGCGGCAATTGCGAACAGGCTTGCGCGGCCACCCACGGCGGCATCAGCCGGGTGAGCCGCGAGCTTGGCGCGAGCGCCGAGCAGATCCTCATTCCCTTGGCCTGCCGGCACTGCGAAACACCGCATTGCATGGCAAATTGTCCGGTCGATGCGATTTCGCGCACGCCGACTGGCGAGGTCATCATCAACCAGCAAACCTGCATCGGCTGCGAGAAATGCGCCGAGGATTGCCCTTACGATGTCATCAGCATGGTGGACATCGGTGCCAGAAAACGGCCGAACTGGTTGGTGCGCATGCTGGCAACCGTCGGGCTGGCACGGCCGGCCGATGCGCGGATCGATACGGGAGCGGAGCACGAAAAGAAAGCCCTGAAGTGCGACCTCTGCAGCAGCGCCGGCGGCATACCGGCCTGCGTTACGGCGTGTCCGACAGGTGCGGCAGTCCGCATCGCGCCGGAGGCCTACATGACCTGGTTGCGCGAGGGATCCAACCCGTGACGCGGTTTTCGTCCGCCGCCGCGCTGCCCATCCACCGCTCATTTCTCGTTTGGCGGAACGGAATATACGCCAAGGCCGCGCTCCTTTTGACCGCCTCTTGCATCCTGCTCTACGCGCTGCAACATCCCACCGGCCCGGCGAACGGGGGCACCGCGGTGGGCTACTTCCTTGGCACCCTGGCGGCAATCCTGGTGCTCTGGCTTGCATGGTTCGGCATAAGGCGGCGCCGCTACGGCGGAGCAGGACAGCTGGAGGGCCTGCTGTCCGCGCATGTCTATTTTGGTATAGCACTGATGATCGTGGCGACCCTGCACGCCGGTTTCCGGCTCCATTGGAATGTGCACAGTTTGACCCTTGTACTGCTGAGCCTGGTTGTGGCAAGCGGAATGTTCGGCAGCTACGCGTTCTGGCGTTACCCGCAGTTGATGACCCAAAACCGGGCCAGCGCGACCTTGACATCGATGACGGCGGAACTCGCCACCCTGGATTTGAGGTGCCGCCAATTGGCACTGTTGTTCCCGGACGACATCATGTCGCTGGTGCATGAAACGGTGGCGCCGGGCACCGCTCATTTCGGTATGGCAGACCTCGTTTGGGGCCGGCGCCACAATCAGGTGCATCGAAACAACCTTGCTGCCATCGCGCGCGTTCAAACCCAACTCGCGGATCGGCAGGCGGCAACGCCCTCGGAGGTGCTGCCGCTGGTGCAGAGCCTCACCCAGCGGCTGATTCTGATGGAGCGCATGTATCGTGACTGGCGCTATCGTGCATTGATGTTGCAATGGCGTGCCATCCATGTGCCGCTGACCATCGGATTGATCGTGGCGCTGGCCATTCACGTCATCGTTGTATTTTACGACTGGTAGCCAGCCATGACGCTGGTCTCTTTCGCCCCTACCGGGCCGGTCGCCGCCATGGCGTGGCCGAGCGTGCAGCTCGATCAATCCGAGATTGCCATCGGGCGCAATCCAGCGAGCGGGCTTTGCCTGTTGCATCGGCAAATTCGTTTCAATCACGCCGTTCTGCGTACGGAGGGCGCGGGCCTCTACCTCGTCGCGGCGGAAGGGGCGTTCCTGGGTACCGCCGCAGACCCGCAACAGTCCGCGCGGTTGGCGCATGCGGGCGACACGACGCAAATCGGACCGTTTATCCTCACCGTGCGCGAAGTCACCGGCGACGGCAACGTCACGCTGTCGGTGACACAGACAAACGATATGGAGCCGGACGAAGGCGCGCTCGCACAGATCTATCTGCGTGTCTTCAACGTGGCTCTTCCGAACGTAAGGCTTTGGGCGCTGCTCCTTTCCTGCGGCCTGGTTGTGATTTTTTTTGCCTGGCCCCTGCTGTCGATGCAGGCCGCCAAACATGACAACGGCGACATGCAGCGAGGCGGCCCTTCGTTTTCAGAGCCGTCGTTCTTCCCCCCACCATGGGGGGCAGCATCGCTTTGGAATGTCGGGGCGATCTCGCGCGCACATTCCGGCTTTGCGGCCAATTGTTCGTTCTGCCATCAGACGCCCTTCGTGCCGGTTCGATCAAGCGCCTGCCTGGCCTGTCATCGCGACATCGGCCAGCACGCCGACCCCAGCGTGGCGCCGGCCGCGGACCTGCGCTTGCAGCGATGCGAACATTGCCATCATGAGCACAAGGGCCAAACCATTGCGACGCGTGACAGCCAGGCCGATTGTGTGGCGTGCCACGGCGACATCAGAAGGATCGCGCCAGAAACTTCCTTGCATGATGTGCTTGACTTCGGCACGAATCACCCGCAATTTAGACCGGCGCTGGTGCTGGATGCTGGCCTGCGCACGACAAAACGCTTCGACATCGGCGATCTGCAAGCCGAGGATCATAGCAACGTGCGGTTCACCCATGCAGGGCATCTGAAACTGCCCAAGCTGAACCGGGCCGGCCGTCAGGATGTCTGCGGCGGTTGCCATGTTCCGGCTCCAGGCGGCGTAACATTCAAGCCGGTGCAATTCGATGACGCATGCGCTTCCTGCCACAGTTTGCAGTTCGAACCGCAACATCCGGAGTGGCGCTTGCCGCACGGCCATCCGGAAGAAGTCGCCAGCCGCATTGCGGGTTATTACGCGCGGGCAGCGCTGGCGGGCGAGGTGTTCGACAGGCCCAACACCGAACCATTCTACAAGCCGGGCGTCCCACCGCCGCCGCCACCGCCAACCGGGACCGACCTCGTTACGTACAAGACGGAAGCAGCCATGATGTCTACCATTGCGCGCAGCACGTGCGGCGAATGCCATGTCACCATTCCGCCGGCGGCAGGTCAGCCCAACGACGCGTGGCGCATCGCGCCGGTATTCGTGCCCGACCGCTATATGCCATCCTCGCTGTTCCGCCATGCATCACATGCAACCAGCACGTGCCAGAACTGCCACGCCGCCGCGACCAGCAACCTCGGCGCCATTTCGTTGCTTCCCGGCATCGGCACCTGCCGCGCCTGCCACGCGGGCGAGGCGGCGCCCGCGTCACGCATTTCCTCGTCCTGCGCATCGTGTCATCGGTTTCACGACGACAGCCTAATGCATCTCGCGCCGGCGGACACAGCAACGTTCACCGGCGGCCGCGCGCCACCATCCATGCCAGCCAAGGAGCTTCAATGATGCGAACGGACAAATTCCGGCGTGTCCCCTTATCCGCTGCGGCGCTCCTGGCCTGCGCGGCGGCGGGTGAGATCCCGCTTGCGGCGCGCTGGGGATCGTTCGGCGGCGCCCCCACCGCGGCGATCCCAGGGTCGAATCGTGGATCTACAAATCCGCCGTCCAGAACGCAAGGCAGCAGCAACGCAACAAGCCAGCCTCCGGGCCGCGCGTTTTTGACACAAAACGATGTCGAGGGCGTTATCAGCCGCGTCGTGCATGAAGCAAGTGCCCGCCATATCGACACGACCGTTGCGGTTGTGGATCGTATGGGCGCTGTACTGGCTGTTTGGCAGAACGGTTCGCAGTTCACCTGGGTACGCAACAACCCGAATGGGCTGCAGTTTAACCAACAACTTAATGGATTTCCCATTCCCTCCGCGGCCGCGGCGATCGCCAAGGCCGATACTGCCGCGTATCTTTCGAGTTCACAGGGTAACGCGTTCAGCACACGCACCGCCAGCCAGATCATTCAGGACCATTTCAATCCAGGCACGACTGACGCCTCCTCCGGGCCCCTGTATGGTGTTCAATTCAGTCAGTTGCCATGTTCGGACTTGATGAACCGCTACAGTCCCGCAACGCCAACGAACCAGCCCGGACCAAGCCGCTCGCCGCTCGGCCTGTCCGCCGACCCGGGCGGACTGCCGCTCTACAAAAATGGTGTATTGGTGGGCGGCGTCGGCGTCAAAGCCATCGGCCCGTACGGGCTGGATCTGAATATTCATGTTGACGACAACTCGATTGACGAGACGCTCGCGCTGGCCGGCACTATTGGCTTGACCGCACCCGCCAACATAACGGCGAACAAAATTACCGTGAACGGCCTGCTGCTGCGTTACACCGACGTCTCAACCCGCAACTTTGTCGCCAACCCGGCCTCGGCGCCACCCTTTGCCACCATTGCCGACAAGCTGATCCCGGTAACCGGGTACTATGATGCAACGAACGGCGTGTTGAGCGGAAGCACATACGGCACGCCCTCGTCAGGTCTTGTGACCGATACATCCGGAATGATCAGCGTGAAGAATCCGCCTTATGTACTTGCGGACTGCGCGAACAATTCGTGCGAGGGGCGTTACCCGATCGTCGCGGGCGCGCCAGGCACACTCACGCAGGACGAAACGGCCGCAATTCTGCGCAGTGCCTACAACGTCGCCCTGCAAACCAGGGCGCAAATCCGCAATCCGCCGGGATCGGCGGCCAAGGTCACCATCAGCGTTGTTGACGTGAACGGAACGATCCTCGGCATCATCACCGAGCCGGACGCACCGAATTTCGGCATTGACGTATCATTGCAGAAAGCTCGCACGGCGACGTTCATGTCCAGCCCGTCCGCCGGACCATTGCTGGCGGCAAAATCCGCCTCCGCCCACTACATCGAAGCTGCATGGTCATTTTTCAATGCCCCCGTGTTCAGCCAGGGCGAGGCGTGGAGCGCCCGTGCCATTGGCAACATATCGCGCGATACCTATCCCGACGGAATCAACGGTTCCCCAAACGGACCGTTCAGCCTTCCGGCTGCGGAGACCACGCCTTTTTCCGTGGGTCTGGAATTAAGCTTGGTACTTGGAAATTTAGGTAGCCATTTGGCCTATGTAGAGCATCCGACGGTGGACGCGGACACACCCAAGGTTTGCACCGCATTGGCGAATGCGAGCGGCGCGCCGCCGGTGCTTGCCAACGGCCTGCAAATTTTCCCTGGCGGCTTCCCGATCTATCGCGGCAACGTTTTGGTCGGCGGCATCGGCGTCTCCGGCGACGGTGTCGACCAGGACGATATGATTGCCTTTCTGGGCCTGTACAATGCCGGCGTCAGCCTCGCGACTGGCATCGGCAACGCACCCGTGGATATTCGCGCAAACCTCTTGTCGGCCTATGGCGTGTCGCCGCGCTATGTCAATTGCCCCTACGCGCCGTTTCTTGATGGCAGCGGCGACAATGTTTGCGACGGTAAATGAGAGCCGGCCGAGCCGTTCTGCTGGCGTTCATGGTCTTAACCACCGGCGCGCGCGCTCAGGAAGAATTTCGTCAGCCCGGCACGCCACCCGCGCCTCAGCCAACACCCCCGGCGCCGGACTTCATCGATACCTCCGAACCACCCGGATTTCTGACGGTGCCGGTACCGGATCGAAACCGGATTATCGACACCCTGGGTGTGCCGGACAATCCGGTCAACCCCTACCACCAGAGCACGCTGAAGGGCGATCGTCCGATCATCGATGACTGGTTCATTCAGGTGAGCGGCATTCTCGATAGTTTTTACGAACCCAAGGCGGTCCCGGTGCCGGTCGACGTCGTGGCAACCTACCGGCCTTCAACCGGAAGCCAATTCGGCCGCCCGTCGCAAGAACTCGTGTCGGTTACGCTGCTACCAAGCCTGTCGCTCATCAAGGGCGATACATCGTTCAAGCCGCCGGATTTCGAACTGCGTTTCACGCCCGCATTCAATTATGCCCAGTTGAGCACAGAGGAACTCGGTCTTGTCAATGTCGGTCCCGCCCGCGGCACGGTGCGCGATACACGTTTTGTCGGCATACAGGAAGCGTTCGCCGATTACCATTTGTGGGACGTGTCGCCGCGTTACGATTTCGACGCGATCCGCGTGGGCGTTCAGCCAATCAACGCGGATTTCCGCGGGTTTCTGTTCCAGGATGACCAACTTGGCGTCCGCCTGCATGGCGATCGGGACAATAATCGCTTTCAGTACAATATTGCCTATTTCCGCCGCATTGAAAAGGACACCGATAGCGGCCTGAATGACCTGTCGCAGCCATTGCGGCGCGACGATATATTTCTGGCAAACCTGTTTGTGCAGGACCTCCCAGTGCCCGGCTTCACCACAGAATTCAGCGTGGTCGAAAACCTCAACCATGAAACCGGCACCTACTACGACACCAACGGATTTCTTACCCGGCCGGCCGCGTTCGGGCTAGAAAACCCGCATAAATACGACGTGACCTACTATGGCCTGAACGGCGACGGGCATTTTGGCCGCCTGAATCTGACGCAATCATTTTACTATGCAGCCGGCAACGACAGCCAGGACGAGATCACCGGCAACAAAGCTAAAATCCGCGCCTACTTCGCCGCACTCGAACCCTCCGTTGATTTCGACTGGTTCAGGCTGCGCGGATCGTTCCTGTATGCCAGCGGCGACGGGCATCCGAACGGCAACACCGAAAGCGGCTTTGATTCCATTCTGGAAAATCCGCAATTCGCCGGCGCCGACACAAGCTATTGGATACGTCAGGCGATTCCCCTCATCGGCGGCGGCGGCGTGGATCTTGTCGGGCGCGATGGCCTGCTGCCAGACCTGCGCTCATCCAAGGATGAAGGCCAATCGAACTTCATCAACCCAGGCCTGCTGCTGCTCGGCGCCGGCGGCGATATGGACGTGCTTCCGTCGTTGCGTCTAAGCTTCAATGCTAATCACCTTAGCTTTAACACCACGCAAATTCTTGAAATATTGCGCCAGCAATCACCTATCCATCGTGACATCGGGTGGGACCTTTCGGGCGCCGCGACATGGCGGCCGTTTGATACCCAGAATGTCGTGCTGCGGGCATCCGGTGCATTTCTGTTGCCCGGGCAGGGTTTCCGGGATCTGTATGCTTCCGAAGCAAAAGATCAGATCTATTATTCCGGCCTTCTGAACGTCATTCTGACCTACTGACAGACATATGCGACGCCTACTCTTCATCTTGATTGCCGCGATCGGGCTTCTTTCAATACCCGCACATGCGGGGTCCGCGCCCGCGGCGCCGCGCTATGAACTGCCCGGCGAAGCCGACACGCGAAGTGCCGGCTGCCGCAGTTGCCACACCGCGTCCGACGCGCGCACGATGCATGCGAATCCGGCGGTGACACTCGGCTGCACCGATTGCCATGGCGGCGATGCAACGATATTCCGCCCGCCCGGCAGCGATCCCGGCTTGCCGCCCGATAGCCCAAACCAGAATGGCTTGTCCGGCTATCTGCCGCCCGTACCCCGCCATCCCGGCACAGACTATCTCGCGGCGATGAATCGCGCCCATGTGCTGCCGTTGCACCCGGAGATGTGGAATTGGCCCGTGAGCGCCAAGCCGCAACGAACCTATGCCCTGCTCAATCACGAAAGTCCGGCGTTCATTCGGTTTCTCAATCCTTCGGACTACCGCGTCGATCAATTGGCGTGTGGCGCGTGTCACCAGGCGGAAGTGCGCGCCAGCGAAGGATCCCTGATGGCAACAGGCGCCATGCTGTGGGGCGGCGCCGCCTACAACAACGGCATACTCGATTGGAAGCATTACGTAACCGGTGAAGCCTACACCGAAACCGGCGCCAGCGCGCGCATCGAAAGTTCCACCGAGCCCTCCGAGTTGATGCGGCGCCAAGGCATTCTGCCTTATCTCGATCCGCTGCCGCCTTGGGAGGTGACGCCGCCGGCCGACATTTTCCGCATCTTCGAACGCGGCGGCCGTATCATCGGCTCGCAATTTCCCGATATCGGCAATCCGAATGCTTCAGGTGAGCTGCAAAAACTCGACGAACCGGGCCGGCCCGATATTCGCGCGTCCAACCGCGGCCCGGGCACCGGCGGCAGGATCGCCGTGCCGCTCATTAACATCCACAAGACCCGGCTTAACGATCCGACGATGTGGTTTCTCGGCACCAATGATCAGCCCGGCGATTACCGCACCTCCGGCTGCGCCGGCTGCCACGTCGTCTATAGCAACGACCGCGACCCGTTGCACGCCGGCCCCTATGCCGCCTATGGGCACGACGGCACCAGCCGGTCGGTCGACCCAACCATTCCGCATAACGAATCCGGCCATCCGCTGCAACACGTGTTCACTCGCGCAATTCCCACCAGCCAATGCATGATTTGCCATATGCATCAGCCCAACGTGTTCCTGAATAGCTTCATGGGCTACACGATGTGGGACTATGAGTCGGATGCGCCTTCCCTATGGCCCGCGCGGCAGAAATACCCGAGCGATGACGAAACCCGGGCGGTCAATGCGCGCAATCCGGAAGGCGCCGCCCCGCGCGGAAAATGGGCGGACGTGGAATTCCTCGCGCGCGTCGCCGACCTCAATCCCACCCTGAAGGATACGCAGTTCGCCGATTATCACGGCCATGGCTGGAATTTCCGCGCTGTCTTCAAGCAGGACCGCAAGGGCAACCTGCTCGATGCCGTCGGCAACAAGGTCAGCCACGACGACCCACAGCGATTTCAGAAAGCCGTGCACCTGACATCCATTCACATGGAAAAGGGCATGCATTGCGTCGACTGCCATTTCTCGCACGACGCACACGGCAACGGCAACCTGTATGGCGAGGTTTCCGCCGCGATCGAAATCCAGTGCGCCGATTGCCACGGCACGGTTGACCGCTATCCCACGCTCCGCACATCGGGCCCCGCGGCGCCGCCGGGCGGAAGCGATTTGTCGACATTGCGGAACCAGGACGGTTCCCTGCGCTTCTCCTGGCGCGACGGCAAGCTGTTTCAGCGCTCGGCCATAACACCCGGGCTTGAATGGCAGATCAGCCTGGTCAAGGACTCGGTCGATCCAGCCAGCCCTCATTACAACCCGAGGGCGGCGCGCGCCAAGCTGATGTCCACCGGATGGTCGGGACGCTGGGGCCCACAAATTTCCCCCGCCGATCGCGCCCACCGGGACAGCGACATGATGTGCATTACTTGCCACACGTCATGGACAACCAGTTGCTCCGGCTGCCACTTGCCGATCGAGGCCAACTGGAAAACACCGCGGCAACATTTCGAGGGTGGAGATACGCGCAATTTCGCCACCTACAATCCGCAAGTGGCACGCGACGACACGTTCTTCCTGGGCCGTAATTCCACCGCCAAAGGCAATATAATCGCGCCGATCCGCTCATCCTCGGCGCTGGTCTTGTCCTCCACCAATATAAATCGAGAACATATCTATGTGCAGCAGCCGCCGATTTCGGCGAGCGGATTTTCCTCGCAGGCTTTCGCACCGCATTATCCGCACACGGAACGAACGGTGGAGACCAAAGCCTGCGAGGATTGTCATGTCTCTGCCACCGACGACAATAACGCCATCATGGCGCAATTGCTGCTGCTCGGCACCAACTTCGTCAACTTCGTTGGTTACAACGCATGGGTCGGCGAACGTAGCGGCGTCGAGGCGGTGCAGGTCACGGAATGGGACGAGCCGCAGGCGGTGATCGGCAGTTACCTGCATCGCTATGCCTACCCAGATTGGTGGCGCGCGCATCAGGAACGCGGCCAGGAATTGCTGCATGCCTTCCATCATGCAGGCTCATCGACAAAATGCCTGCAGCTGCGCGGCGAATACCTCTACTCCGCCGCGGGCGCCGACGGCTTGAGGGTTTACGACGTCGCTTCCATCGCCAACAAGGGCGTGTCGGACAGGATTTTGACCGGGCCGGTATCGCCCTTCGGCCAAGACACGCATGTCGCAACGACGAATGCCACCTGCGTCGCGTTGCCCACCAATCAGCCCATCGCGCCCGCGCGCAACGCAAAGCCCATCATGCGCGATAACGAGGAGCAGGTCATGCACCCGCTCTACCATTACGCGTTCGTCACCGACGCGCGCGAGGGGCTGATCGCCGTCAATATCGATACGCTGACCGACGGCGAACCGCGCAACAATTTTCTCCACCGCGCCATGACCTGGAACGAAGGCGGCGTTCTGGACGGTGCCAGCCACATCACCATTGCCGGCACGATTTTCTATGTCGTGGCGAACAAGGGCGTCGTTGTTCTGAATATGGATGAGCCACTGCGGCCACGCGTTCTTGCCGTCATCGATCTGCCGGCTGCCAGAGCCACCGCGATCCAATTCCGATATCTGTTCGTGGCAACAGCAAGCGGCTTGCAAGTGGTTGACGTGACGCATCCGGAACAGCCTGTCATCGTGGCCGGCGCCGCGGTGCCCTTGCGTGATGCGCGCCGCGTCTATGTGGCACGCACCTTCGCCTATGTGGCGGACGGCGCGGACGGGCTGGCAATCATCGACGTCGAACGCCCGCGTGCACCCTCATTGTATCAGATTTTCAATGCCGACGGACGCATCACGGATGCGTGCGATGTCGTCGTTGCAACGACAAATGCCTCGCTGTTTGCCTATGTCGCCGACGGCGCCGCCGGCCTGAAAGTTGTTCAATTGACGTCACCGACATCGCAGCCGGGATTCTACGGCTTCAGCCCTGACCCGAAACCGGAGTTGATCGCCTGGCGCCACACCGCAAGCCCGGCCTACGCCTTGTCGAAGGGCCTCGATCGCGACCGCGCCGTCGACGAAACGGGCAATCAGATCGCAGTATTCGGGCGCCTCGGCTCACGCCCGTTCAACCTCACGGAGATGCAGAAATTGTACCTTGATAGGAATGGTCATTTGCAGACGGTCAGCAATAGCGCCAACCCCAGGAGTTACATGCCGGCGACGGCGCCCCAGCCTAAGCACGAGTTGGGGACGTTATTTCGTCAGCCGGGGAAATAAACAAAAAAGAACTGCTTCCTTCAAGCCGCCGTCGCCGCCCGATCCGATACCAAAACCTCATCCTTCGCCACCCTGTCCGCAACAGCGTCCGGCCACGCGGCACCCTCCGCTATCAGCGCGGCAAGAGCAGATTCCGGCAACGCCTTACGCAATTCCTCCACAAGCCGGTCATGGCCAATTTGTTCCGCCAGATCGCGCACCTGCCCGGTGCGCTCAAAATGACTTTCCGTATATCCCAGCAAGCGTGCCGCGTCCTGGAAATTGGCCGACAAAGCATGCGCGAGGGCCAAATATTCCACACACGGCACGGCATGGTCATGGTGGTCCAGCGCCCGCGTGAGCGACAATGCTTCAACGGCCGCTTCGCGCGCTTCGGCAACCCGGCCCGCCGCGAGCAGATAGCCCGCAAGATTGCTCTGCAAATTGACCAGACACGGCAAATGCCCGGCCCGGCGCGCATCGCTGGCCGCCTGGCTGGCATAGGCAATGGCCGCGGCCGTATCGCCGCCGATGAATTCAAACTCGGCCAGGTTGATCGCCGACGCCAGGCAACCGGTGCGGTCGCCCAGCGCACGCCGCATGGCGAGCGCCTGCTGGCTTAAGCGCCGCGCCGCCTCCAGATCGCGATCGCGTTTCGCGAAATGAAAATATCCGGTATGCGCAAGGGCCGTCGCAAGGTCCTTGGTAACACCGGCAGTACGCAGCAAGGCAGTAGCCTCGTTCAGCATCGTTTCGACCTCAGGCGGAATGTCGCCCGGCCGGCTCAATGTCATCGCCGTTGTTCGCAATGCGCAACTCAGTCCCACCGGGTCGCCCGCGGCGCGGAACAGTTCGATCATCTCGCGCCGATCGGCCGACAATTCACCGACGCTGAACACCGTCTGCCATTTAATCGCCCAGAATCGCACCCACGCCGCCCGGCCGGGCGGCGTGGCCGGCGACATATGTGCCATCGCCGCCGCGGCCCACCGTTTCATATCCGCCTGGCGCGACATCTCTTCCGTAATCAGCCCGGCATGCGACACCAGCCGCACGCCGAGTTCGGAATCACCGCCATCGTTGACCCCGGCATGGTATTTGACGCTCTGCCCGAACGCCCAATCGATCGCGGCGCGCAGATTTTCCACTTCCGGTTCGTAACGTTCCAGCCACGCCTCGGTCGGCGTGGTGGGCCACGCGGCGTCCGCGCCCGCATAGAAATCGGCGAGATATTCCGCCGCACGGCGATCGCGGTCGGTCTCCCCGCTTGCCTTTAACTTTTCGTGCGCGTAATGGCGCGTCGCCTCCAGCATGCGGAACCGGGTGGCCGCCCCGGTCATGTCCGCATTCACCAGCGACTTGTCCACCAGCAACACCAGCAAATCCAGCACGTCGTCCGGATCGATCCCGTCACCTTCCGCTGCGGCAATGGCGCCTTGCAGGCTGAAGCCATCGACAAACACCGAAAGCCGCCGCAGCAGCGCCTGCTCAGCCGGCGACAGCAGCGAATGGCTCCAATCGATCGTCGCCCACAACGTCTTGTGGCGCGGCAGGGCGGCGGCAGGACCCCCGGCATTAAGAAAACGAAACGCGTTTTCCAGCCGCGCCAGGATTTCCGCCGGCTTCAATACCGTGCGCCGCGCCGCCGCCAGTTCGATCGCCATCGGCACACCGTCCAGCCGCCGGCAAATCGCCGAAACCGCGGGCGCATCCATGTCGGTAAGGCTATAGCCGCCCACCGCGTCGGCCGCGCGCTGCACGAACAGCCGCACCGCGGCAAAGCGCATCGCCGCCACCGCGGTGCGTCCCTCGGCCGGCCCGGGAATTGGCAGCGACGGCAGCCGCCACACCACTTCGCCCGCAACACGCAACGGCTCCCGGCTGGTCGCCATTACGCTCACGTCGGGGCAGTGCGACAACAACGCGCTCACCAACTCGGCCACGGCTGCCACCAGATGCTCGCAACTATCGAGAATCAGCAGGCACTGCTTGTGGCGCAAAAACGCGGTCGCAACGTCCACCGGCGCGCGCGCGTCGGCGACCGGGGCCGAAACGGCGCGGCATACGGCTTCGGCCACCAGGCCGCCCTCGGACAGCGGGGCAAGTTCGGCCATCCACACGCCATCGCGAAACGATGCCAGCGCGGCGGCGCCCACCCGCAGCGCCGTGCGCGTCTTGCCCACCCCGCCGGATCCCACCAGCGTCAGGCGCCGGCGCTCGAGCAGGCAGTGTGTGAGCTCTTCGATTTCCGTTTCGCGGCCAATGAACGGGGTCGCCTCCGCCGGCAAATTGTGCGGCTGCGGGGCCTCCTGCGGCGCGGCCGCCGGCGGCCCAGGTGGCGCCGGCGGCAGCTTGATCGCCGGAGGCGGCCACAAGGCCGAGCACACATGATGCGCTTGCACCGGCCGCGCAATGTTCTTCAGCGACAATTCGCCCAGATCCTCGAACTCCAGGCGCAGAATTCCACGGATGTCGTCGCGCACGCGGCCCGACACACAAATGCCGCCCGGCCGCGCCAGCCGTTCCAGGCGCGCCGCCACATTGACGCCGTCGCCGAACAGATCGGCGCCGCGCACCAGCACATCGCCCTGATGCACGCC
>CAJCIS010000107.1 GCA_903970435.1 Acidobacteriota bacterium
CCATCGGGCACTTTGAAGTCGGGCTTGGCCAGCACCACCTCGCCCTCATCGCCCGGCAGGCCGAGCGTGAGCACCTCGCTGATGAAAGGGCCGATCTGCCGGGGCGCGAAATTCACCACGGCGCACACCTGCCGGCCAATCAGCTGGTCAGCCTTGTAGTGCACGGTGATCTGCGCCGACGATTTCTTGACGCCCACATCTGGGCCGAAATCGATCCACAGCTGCAGGGCAGGCTTGCGCGCCTCGGGAAAGGTGCGCGCATCCACGACGGTGCCGACGCGGATGTCCAGCTTTTCGAAGTCGGCATAGGTGATCTGGTCGGTCATGGGTGAGATTGACCCTAAAGCTTTATAGCTTAAGCCGGCACCTTCCCTCACCCCCGCCCGGCCGCCCCGACGGTAGCATCTGATAGGTGGCCGGGCGGGGGTGAGGGAGGCTGCCGGCCTAAGCGTCAAACCTCTAGAGCATTATCAGCCTGACTGGAAACGTGCCTATCGAGCCGGCGGCCTGAGGGCTGATGAAAATGCTCGCTCAAACAAAGAGCTAGAGCGGCCTGACGGAGGGTGCCGATTTTCCAGTCAGACTGAAGCCGCTCTAGCGTTGCTTCGGGAAGATGCATAGGCGCGGTGGGTAGGCAGTTCGCAAGGAGGCAGGCAATGAGCATGGGCAGGCTGTTGATCGGCAATCGGCGCTATTCGAGCTGGTCGCTGCGCGGCTGGTTGCTGGTGCGGCTGGCCGGGCTGGAGGTGACGGAGACGCTCATCCCGCTCTCCGAAGGCGCCACCCAAGCGCTGGCCGATGCCACGCCGACGGGCCTGGTGCCGTATCTGGAGCACGACGGCGCCCGCATCTGGGAGAGCCTGTCGATCGCCGAATACGCCGCGGAACATAATCCCGCGCTGTGGCCGGCCGATCGCGTGGCACGCGCCCATGCACGGTCGATTTCGGCCGAAATGCATGCCGGTTTCCGCGCGCTGCGCCAGGCCATGCCGATGAATCTGTGCCGGTCCTTCCCCGGCCGCGGCCGCACCCCGGAAGTGCTTGCCGATATCGCGCGCATCGAGACCATCTGGTCGGAGACCGGCTCGGAAGGACCATTTTTGTACGGCGCGAATTTTGGCGCGGCGGATGCCATGTTCGCGCCGGTGGTGGCGCGGTTTCTGACCTATGGCGTGGAGCTTTCCGAACCCGCGGCTTCGTATTGCGCGGCGGTGCGGGCGCATCCGCTGGTGGATGAATGGTATCGCGGCGCGGCGGAGGAGCCGGCGGCATGGTTGCTCGAGAAATATGAGACGTAAGGAAGAAAGACTTCTTTTTTGAAAAAAAGAAGCAAAAAACTTTTATCTTCTTTCCTTTCCTCTGTGAGGCCAAATGTCCGACTCCCTGGTCCCCGTCACCGTACTCACCGGCTTCCTCGGCGCCGGCAAAACCACGTTGCTGAACCGTATCCTCACCGAACAGCACGGAAACCGCTACGCTGTCGTCATCAACGAATTCGGCGAGCTCGGCGTCGATAACGACCTCGTCGTGGACGCCGACGAGGAAGTGTTCGAAATGAACAACGGCTGCATCTGCTGCACGGTGCGCGGCGATCTGATCCGTATCATTAACGGCCTGATGAAACGCGCCCGGAAATTCGACGGCATCATCGTCGAAACCACCGGCCTCGCCAACCCCGCCCCCGTGGCGCAGACATTTTTCGTCGACGAGGGCGTCCGCGCCCGCGCCCGGCTCGACGCGATCGTAACGGTGGCCGACGCCGCCAACCTGCCCGCCCGCCTGGCCGACAGTGCCGAGGCTTCGGCACAGATCGCCTTCGCCGACATCATCATTCTGAACAAGCTCGACCTCGTCACGCCGGAGGCCGCGGACGCGGTGGAGGCGCGCATCCGCGCCGTCAACCCGCTGGCGCGCATCGTCCGCGCCACCCGCGCCGACGTGCCGGTCGAGACATTGCTGCATCAGAACGCCTTCGATCTGGCACGCATTCTCGAGATGGCGCCGGCGTTCCTCGAGCATGACGAACATGGCCACACCGAAGGCGTCTACAGCGCCAGCTTCGAAGTGAAGCGGCCGATCGACATGCACAAATTCCAGGAATGGATGGGCACCTTGTTGCAGGAAAAAGGCGGCGACCTGCTGCGCACCAAAGGCATTCTGCATGTCGCCGGCGAGGCGCGCCGCTTCGCGTTCCAGGCCGTGCACATGATGGCGGACGGCGATTTTCTGGAAACGCCGGTGGGGCCCGAAGAAAAATCGCGCCTGGTATTTATCGGCCGGGACCTGAACCGGCCGCAATTGCGCCGCGGATTCGAGGCTTGTCAGGTGGCCGCGTGAGTTCTTCGCCGAAAAAAGCACGCCTCAAACATAGCAAAAGTTTTTTGGTTCTTTTTTTCAAAAGAGAACGGCTTCCCCTCGGCCTTCGCCCGCTTTGCTGGTCAATATGAATTCAGCTTCCGCCGATACATTTCTCACGACCCGCGGGGCGACGCGCGAACTCGGCGCCCACGTCGTTGCGGCCTGCTTCAACCGCGCCGGCAGCCGCGCCGCCTTCGCGCTGGGCGACGGCACCGTGCACCTGGCCGCACCCGCCGGCGCCGGCCATTGGCAGCGCGTCGAGGTGCATGACGGCGCGGCCATGGCGCTGTCGCCCGACGTGACGGCGGATGATTTCTGTTCCGCCGGTGACGACGGCGCATTGCGCCGCATCTCCGCCGCCGGCGAGGCGCTCACGCTGTTTACGTCCGGCGGCAAATGGATAGAGCATGTCAGCAGCTTTGCCGAACCACGCGGCGGTCTGCTGGCCTGCGCGGTGGGCAGGCAGGTGCATCTGTTCGATGCGGCAGGCGCGCGGCTGAAGAGTTTGGCGCACCCCTCCACCGTCACCGGCCTGGCGTTCGATACGCGCGGCAAACGTATCGCCGCCTCGCATTATAACGGCGCGTCGCTATGGTTCGCCGCGTCGAAATCCGACAATCCGCGCATTCTGGAATGGAAAGGCAGCCACATCGGCGTGGCCATTCACCCCGCCGTGGAAGCCTTGGTGACGGCGATGCAGGAGAATGCGCTGCATGGCTGGCGCCTGTCCGACGGGCAGCACATGCGCATGACCGGCTATCCCGCCAAGACCGAATCGATGGGCTTTACCCGCAATGGCAAATGGCTCGCCAGTTCCGGTGCCGATTCGATCGTGCTGTGGCCATTTTTCGGCGGCGGCCCGATGGGAAAACCGCCCGTGGAAATCGCGCAGATCGAAGGCATCGTATGCACCCGCGTGGCATGCCACCCGCGCGACGAACTCGTCGCCGCCGGTTACGCCAACGGTGTCGTTCTGATAGCGCAAATCGGCACGCAGCGCGTCGTGGTGCTGACGGAGGGTGGCCCCGCGCCGGTCTCCGCGCTGGCCTGGAGTCCCGACGGCGCGCGCCTCATGTTCGGAACCGAGTCGGGTCTGGCGGCCCTCGTGGATCTCTCGCCACGTTGAAATCGTAGCCCGCATGAGCCCTTGCGTCATGCGGGTCCCCCAACCCGGCAAAAATTCCCCTGACCTAAACACCCCCCAGAAAATCGGCCTTCCCAAGCGCCACGCCGTTATGACGCAGGATCGCATACGCCGTGGTCACGTGAAAGAACACGTTCGGCAACGTGAATCCAAGCAGAAACGCCTGCCCCAGAAACGACATTTCGCCGCCCGGCATTTTCAGGGTCACCGTTCTTGCCTCCGATCCATCGATTTGGGCCGGCGTCACGCTCTCCATGAACGCGACCGTCTTGGCAATGCGCGCCTGCAACGCGCCAAATGTTGTTTCGGTATCCGGAAAGCTCGGCACATCGACGCCCGCCAGACGGCCAATGCCACCCTTGGCCGCGTCGCTGGCGATCTGCACCTGACGGGTCAGCGGGTGCATGTCGGGCGCCAGCCGCGCCGTCAGGAACACCGACGGATCGATCTTGCGGGCCTCGGCGTCGGCCTCCGCCTTGGTCAGGATCGCCGACAGATTGTTGAACGCACGGGTCAGAACAGGCACGGACGCCTGATACATCGAAAGTGACATGTTGTTCCCCAGCTTGGCGCCTTTCGCGGCGCGCTGCGCATCTGGGTTGGGCGCGCCGAGAATGCAACTTGCCCTAAGGCACCACCGCTTCGCCCGGATCGGTCCCCCAGAATGATGCACGCAATAAATAGCCGCTATAGTCCCCGGTCTGCACATGGCACCAGGCCGCGCCGGCATCGCACCCCAGCACGCGCCCGATCACACCGGGTTTCAGCAAGGCCACGGGCGTGGCATCGGGCGAAGCCGCGTCGCGCAACGTCGCCGGTTCGGTGCCGGTGACGACGAACGTCCGATGCCCCGCGAGCAGCGCCTGGTTTACCCAGCCCTTCACCCCGTCCATGTCCTCGATGAGGCGCCACACATCGAACTCGCGCTCGATCTTCACCGGCAGATCGCGCCGCCTGTATTGCCACAGCACCGGATAGCGCTCCCCGGGCCCCGACCGCATGTTCGCCTCGTCGCTGCGCACGGACACGTAGCGCGGGATGTGCAGGTGCGTGACCGAGCCCTCGTCGGCCGGAAGGGCGGGCTTTGCCGCGGCCGCCGGCTTGGCGGCCGGCACGGGCTTCGGCTTGGCCGCAACCACCACGGAAGCCGGATGAACCGGCTTGCGCGACGCGCCGTGACGTGGGGCCACCACCGGCACTTTCTTCGGATGCGGCCTTGCCGGTTTCTTTGCGATAACGATATGAGGTGCCGGGGCCGCGGTCTGCGCCTGCGCGGTGCCCGTCAGCAATAGGCATCCCAACATGATCGCCGCCCGCACCGTACCCTCCGCCGATTCGCTGGACATTTTAGCTAGCGGCGGTGCAAGACGGAAGGAAGCAGTTCTTTTTTGAAAAAAAGAACCAAAAAACTT
>CAJCIS010000108.1 GCA_903970435.1 Acidobacteriota bacterium
GATGGCCCATGCCGATACCGTCATTCGCCAGACCAGGCGAAGCCTAGATCAACTGGCGCCGGGCTTACGCAAAGACTGAATGCCCTGTCTTTCCGGGATGCCAAATTGTGCAGCAGCTTGTTGCACAATTACCCCCTGTAATTTCACCCGGTATCGAGAGAAGTTTCTCGATCGACTCCTTTATAATAGCCCCTCCGCAATAGCGCCCGAAAGCCTGGCAGATCAGGCCGGTTGCAACCTGTCAGAAAACTGCATATATTTCTGACAGGAGATTAACCATGCAGCGCGTGTCGGAGCAAATTTTGGAATATGCGAAGGGGCAGCCGGAGGGTTCGCCTCTCGCAGCAAAAAGCCTCCTTCACCTCGGCACGCGCGCCGCGGTGGACCAGGCCTTGTCGCGCCTGGCCGAGCGGGGCCAGGTGATCCGTGCCGGGCGTGGTGTTTATCTGCTGCCTGTCACGAGCCGGTTTGGCACCAGGGCACCGTCAGTCGAACAGGCGGTCGCTGCGATCGCCGCGCAGCGTGGCGAGGTGATTGTCCCGAGTGGTGCTGCCGCCGCCAATAGCCTCGGGCTCACGACACAGGTGCCTGTGCGGTCGGTTTATCTAACGTCGGGGCGCACCCAAAAGATGAGTCTTGGGCGGCAGACCGTCGAGCTTCGCCACGCGCCACGCTGGCAACTCGCCATGGCGCATCGGCCAGCGGGTCAGGCGGTGCGCGCACTTGCGTGGCTTGGACCCGAGAAGGCCGAGGCGGCCCTACAGACCTTGAAGCGGAAGCTTCCGCCCTCTGCTTTCAGCGAACTGGTGACCGCGGCACCCCAAATGCCCACCTGGCTTGCGCGTTTCGTAGGAAAGGTCGCGCACGGCCGCAACGATGGTGTGCAGAGATAACGGCCGTGGGCCACGATCGTCAGGTCGAGTGCGCGGTCAATACTTTACTAACTTTACGAACTTGACGGATCAGCACCAAGATGCCATTATCCTCGGCGAGGAGATAGTAATGGCTAGACATTCGACGACTACATCAAAAAGCAGTTCAGTTAAAGCTAGCCGGGTGCCCGGTCCAGCCGTCACGGCCGCGCTCCACTTGTCGAGCGGCCCTTACGCCGGGGCTAGGGAACTCGCCGTGCCGGTCGATCCTGTGATCCTGAAAACTTTGTCTGCCCGGCCATCGACGGTCAGGAACCTCGTGGAACAGTTCGGTCACTTGGTGGCCAGGGCAAAGGAAAGCGGTAAGCCGAGAGGCTTCACCGTCCTGCTGGATGCCAAGGGAAACGCGAAATTCGATCCGTTGCCGCGACGGGGTTCGCCAAATCCGGCCACTACCGAGGATGAAGGCCTCGACGCAGCTCTCGAAGCAGCGCGCGAGCGTGGCCGCCTCCGATCGGCCCAGATCCTCGATCAGACCGACATGCTCACGGCCGAACAATTCGCCGAGCGGCTGGGCGTTTCCCGCATGACGGTGAATGCCCGTCGTCAGAAGCGCGAACTGCTCGGCCTCGATGGCGCCAAGCGGGGTTTCCGGTTTCCGGCATGGCAAGTAAACGATGACGGGAAAGCATTCGACGCGCTCCCGCAACTGTTCGACCTGCTGGGGACCAACGCGTGGACGGTCTATCGCTTTCTCATCCAGCGGCATGCCGTCCTCGGGGGCGTCTCGGCCAAGGACGCGCTGCGCCAGGGCAAAACGACACAGGTAATTCAGGCCGCCGAAAGCATGGCACAGGGTGACTTCGCCTAGTGCCAGGTCGTCCGCCGACGCCCGCATTCGACGGCGTCGCCATCGATATCAAGACCGTCCGCGTAGGTACGGAATTTGGACGCATCCATCGAAAGACCTTCCCCGACCCTCTTGGGTTCGGGAAAAATCCAACGCGGTTTAGCGACCCTCGCCGGCGTGCCCCGGCCAACCGGTTTGGCGTGCTCTACCTCGGCTCCTCGCTCAAAGTCTGCTTTCTAGAGACGCTCATCCGGGACGATCGCGATGGCATCGTCGGACAGATCGAAATCGCCGAAACCGAACTTGACGAGCGACACTACGCCGAAATCCGGGTCCGTCAGGCACTCCGGCTCATGGATCTTACGAGAGATGGGCCGGTCCGCATGGGCGTTCCGAGCGATGTCGCCCGTGGCCGGAATCAAGCACTTGCGCGAAAATGGTCGGTGGCGTTTCACGAACACCCACAGCAGCCAGACGGAATCATCTATCCCTCCCGCCTCAATGGGGAGACCAATCTCGCGATCTACGGTAACCGTTGCGAGCCCAACACCTCGATCGTTTTGGCTACGCGATACGCGATTTCGTACGCGCGGTTGCCGCGATCAGGAGCTGCGGTCGTATCGCGTGGGTGCCCAGAAGTTTCGGATGGCAGCGACAGCACCGGGAATTTCGCGGTCCGCGTTGAAGCGTGCCAGTTCGGTGAGCGGACCTAGGGGTGGTGCGCCGCGGACCGGGCGGCCGTCGGCGTCGGTGCAATGCGCCAGGATCGGGATCAGCCACAAATGCGCCAGTCCGCGGGCCGGGAGGAGTTTACGCCAGAACTTCGGATTGAGCTGGATGGCGGCATAAAAGCCGCGGCACCATGGCCCAATGTCAACGGCGCCCTTCGCATCGCGCGCAAAAATCGGCGCGAAGCGTTCCGGCGCCTCGCTCAACGTGGCGGACAGCGCGTTGTGATGATCAGCCGTGGCGGCGATTGCTGCGTATTCCTCGGTCGAGCCGTCCTTAATGGCGTCTCTGCTCACGCCGATCAGCGGGCAGAGCCAGGCGAGCGGTTCGTAGGTTGCCGGCCCGGCGACGATCGCGGCCATAAAACCGTCGAGCATGGAGAGGCTTTCAGCTATGGGCTGGCGCTTACGAGGCTTCCGCAGCCAGTGATCGAGTTCCTCGAGTGACATTGGTGGCCGCATCTCGCCGAGCGCGGCCGCCGCCGGTTCGGGGGACCGGCGCATCATGCCGCCACTTTCTCGTCCTGGGTGGCGCGGGCCGCTTTCCAGTTCCAGGGTAATAATTCGTGCAAGGCATTCACTTTTGTACGGCCAGAGACGATCCGGTCCAAGATGTCCGCGAGGTAGGTTTGTGGATCGAGTTCGTGAAGTTTAGCCGAGTTGATTAGTGATGCCAGGATTGCCCAGTTCTCGCCGCCGACGGCTGAACCGGCAAACAATGCGTTCTTTTTGCCCAAGCTGATCGCCCTGATGGTCCGCTCCACCATATTGTTGTCCACCTCGACGCGGCCGTCGGTCAGGAACACCCCCAGACCGTTCCAGTGCCCGAGCGTGTAGCGAATGGCTTTGGCAAGCGGAGATTTGGCAGAGATTTCGCTGAGCCGATCCATCAGCCAAGGTTTGAAGGCGTCGAACAGGGCTTGCGTCTCGGCCTGGCGCACCGCCACCCGTGCCTCGGCGCTGGCGCCGCGGATGCGCGCCTCGATAGCATAGATGTCAGCAATTCTCTGCAACGCCTCGGACGAGACCGGGCAGCCGGTCGCCTTGTGAATTTCGAAAAATTTTCGTCTCGCGTGAGCCAGACAAAAGGCGAGCGTGACGGGGCCGCCCGGACGATCGTGTTTGGTTAACCGGTTATATCCGCCATAGGCATCGACCTGCAGCACGCCGTTAAAACCGGCCAGATGTTCATCAACATGCCGGCCCTTGCGGTCTTCAGCATACAGATAAACCACCGCCGGCGGCGCCGGGCCGCCCCACGGCCTGTCATCCATCGCGTAAGACCAAAGCCTGGCAATGCGTGTCCGCCTTCGGGTTCTATCCAGCACCGGCAATGGCGTGTCGTCGCAAAAGATCTTCGGCGCCGCCAGGATGGTGGCCGTGAGCAGCGCATACAGCGGCTTGCACCACCAGGCCGCCCGGCTGATCCAATGCACCAAGGTCGAAACATCCAGATCGACCCCCTGGCCGGCGAGCATTTTAACCTGCCGGTGCAGCGGCAGGTGCCAGGCAAATTTCATCACCGCGATGTGCGCCAGTAGGTCGATTGTCGGCATGCCGCCATCAACGGGGCGTGCCGGGGCCTTGGCCTGCACTACCGCACCTTCACAAGTCCGGCAGCCAAAGCGCGGCCGGTGAATGCATCTGACCCGCAGAATGGCCGGCACCACGTCCAGCATCTCGCTGACATCCTCGCCGATCCGGTGCAGCTGGCCCTCGCAGCAGGGGCAAGCCGAACTCGCCGGTTCGATGGTGACATGCACACGCGGCAGATGCGCCGGCAGACCGCCGATATTGCGCACCGCTCTAGGCCGCGCTGGCTGGTTGGAATTAGCAGGCTTCGGCAATTTTGCTGGCTCCACCGGTGCCGCGGAAAGATCATTCAACGCCAGAGGCAACTGGTTTGCCGGCTCAAGCTGTCTCTCCGATCGAGCACCATACAGCGCACGCCTCAATGTCTCCACGACGGCCTTCAGGTTCTCGTTCTCCGCCCGCAATGCCGCGTTCAACGCCAGCAAATGCGCCGGGTCATGCGGGGAATGTTGGCCATCAGACATGTTCGAAAACTACCAAACATGCTGGGCGTTTCGCCAGAAAATTAAGGCGCGGTCTGCAACTTTTTTGCGTCGATTGCTGACCTCGCCGGCGGCGCAGACCGCGCCGGTATCTGCGTCCAATCCATTCCGGC
>CAJCIS010000109.1 GCA_903970435.1 Acidobacteriota bacterium
CCCCACTGCTGCCTCCCGTAGGAGTCTGGGCCGTGTCTCAGTCCCAGTGTGGCTGATCATCCTCTCAGACCAGCTAACGATCGTCGCCTTGGTAGGCCTTTACCCCACCAACAAGCTAATCGTACGCAGGCTCCTCCACAGACGGTCTCGCGACCTTTGGCCCTCAGGCGTCATGCGGTATTAGCGTCAGTTTCCCGACGTTATCCCCCATCCATGGATAGATTCCTACGCGTTACTCACCCGTCCGCCACTGCCGTCCCCATTGCTGGCAACGACCGTGCGACTTGCATGTGTTAAGCATGCCGCCAGCGTTCGCTCTGAGCCAGGATCAAACTCTCAGGTTCATCCTGCCAATCCCATATGAGACCAGCAAAACGAACTAATCCTAAACTCGTCTCTGTCGCCCCCAACCCACAGGGGTAGGCGGGAACAACCATTCTGAAAACACTGCGTATTGTGCGTAGTTCTAGAAGAATACGCCAAAACAGCATCCGTCATGGCATCAACAGATCGAACCTGGGACTAAACCCAAGCACCCAACCCGCAGCACCACCCTCACCGCCTCCCCACCCGCGTCACCGCGAACAAGAAAAGCCAATGGGACGCCGTCAGCGTATCCCTTCCATTCAGATTCACATATCAAAGAACAAAACTAAACCCGCCGCGCCCCACCCCCTTTACAGAAGGTGCAGCCCGCCAAATCAAGCCCGCCTCTCAGCCAGGCCGAGTAAGCTAATTTATCCCGCGCGCATTTGCAAGAGGCGTCGCCACCCCTCGCTGCGGTGAACGGGCTTCTAGAGGCCCCCGGCCCCTGTGTCAACATGATGACAGGTATGCAGACCGATATACATCGCGATTTGACGCCGCCTGCTGGTCTTTGATTTCATCGCAGGACGACCACGCTTGCTACAAAATTTAGCTCTGTGTAGGCGAGACCGAGAAATAGGTATCGATCGCCCGGCTGGGTCAACTCTGACATACTCGCTGAACTGAGCAACCGCTTGACAATACTCTTTACATTGTCGACCGTCGCGTCCTGAAACACCATGACTCGGCGCTGAGCGCGGCCCATAATTAATTTCTCAAAGTCCTCTAAAATCCAGCTAAATTTATTCCATTCCGATTCTAATATGAGGGGAATTTGCTTAATATGCTCTCCGTCTGAATCTCGACGAAGCCAAACCATGCGAGTTGCGGCTGTTCCTGGCGCGTTCCTATAATCTGAAGGCTATCGCGGACCATGAGATTGGCCCGGGCGCCGAAATTCCGCCGGACCGGGCAGCTTCCGCGTTTGAAACTGCAACCCGCTTCGTCGCTCAGGTCGCCACGGTGCTCGCATAACGCAAGCGGCCGGGCGCGCCGTCCCCCGACATGGCCATCCGCCTTGCCCGCCCGAACTGCGGCCCTTCTGACGCGGCAGCTTCAACATGATGGCAGCCATGCGCTGTCCCGGCCCCGGTGTCACGCTTTGCGGGCCGCCGCCGCCGCCTGCCTTGATCCCACCCGCGCGGCAAGGCAGGGTGCGGCGATTTTTTGAGGTGGTCGATGAAGGCGTTGCGCAAGGCGGTTTTGCCGGTGGCGGGGTTGGGTACGCGGTTCCTGCCAGCGACCAAGGCGATGGCGAAGGAAATGCTGCCGGTCGTTGACAAGCCGCTCATTCAGTATGCCATCGATGAGGCGCGCGCGGCGGGGATCGACCAGTTCTGCATGGTGACCGGCCGCGGCAAGACGGCGCTGGTGGAGCATTTCGACGTCGCCTACGAGTTGGAGGCGACGCTGCGGGAGCGTAACAAGCAGACCGAGCTGAAGATGCTGCATGACGCGCAGATGCCGCCCGGCGCCATGGTCGCCGTGCGCCAGCAGGTGCCGCTGGGATTGGGCCACGCCATTTGGTGCGCGCGCGCCTTCATCGGCGATGATCCGTTTGCAATCCTGCTGCCCGACGACCTTATTCTCTCGGATGTTCCGTGCATGGTGCAGTTGGCCCGCGCCTATCGCGAGACAGGCGGCAACGTCGTTGCGGTAGCGCAAGTTCTGCATGAGCACAAAAGCCGGTATGGAATTCTTGAAGTGGGCGCCGATGACGGCCGGCTGGTGGAAGTGCGCGGGCTGGTGGAAAAGCCGCATCCCGATGACGCGCCGTCCGACCTGTCCGTCATTGGCCGATACATATTGTTGCCCGATGTGATCCGGCACCTCGCGGTTTTGGAGCGCGGCACCGGCAATGAGGTGCAATTGACCGACGGCATGGCGCGGATGATCGGCAATACGCCGTTTCATGGCCTGCGCTATGAGGGGCGGCGGTTCGATTGCGGCGACAAGATCGGGTTTCTCGAAGCGCAGATTGCGTTTGCTCTGCGCCGGCCGGAAATGGCCGACGCGGTGAGGACTTTTCTGAAGACGTATCAGGAAAGCGCGTAATGGACGCTTTCAGCCACAGCTTCAATCCGACGACGCTGCGCGAATACGACATTCGCGGCATCGTGGGAAAGACGCTGCGCGGCGCGGATGCTTTTGCCATCGGCCGGGTGTTCGGCAGCATTGTCGCGGAGGCGGGCGGCCGCACGGTGGCGGTGGGATTTGACGGCCGCCTGTCCTCGCCGGCGCTGGAGCCTGAACTCGTTCGCGGCCTGGTTGAAAGCGGTATCGAGGTTTTGCGCATCGGCCGGGGCCCGACGCCCATGCTGTATTTCGCGGCAACGACGCTGGAGACCGACGGTGGCATCATGGTCACCGGGAGCCATAATCCGCCCGATTATAATGGTTTCAAGATGATGCTGGGCCGCAAGCCGTTCTTTGGCGCGCGGATCCAAGAAATCGGTACCAGGGGCGCCGCGGGCGACGTCGTTGCACGCGCAACCGGACCGGTGCGCGACGTGGACGTGTCCGCTGATTACGTTACCCGTTTGTTGCAGGACTGGGACGGCGGGGCACGCGGACTGAACGTCGTGTGGGACAACGGCAACGGTGCGGCGGGCGAGGTGCTGGCGCACCTGGTGGCCCGGTTGCCCGGCACACATACCATTCTGAACGGCCCGATCGACGGTAATTTTCCGGCCCATCATCCGGACCCGACCGTGGCCGAGAATCTCGAGCAGCTCATCGCCGAAGTGCAAACAAGCGGGGCCGATCTGGGCATTGCGTTCGATGGCGACGCGGACCGGATCGGCGCGGTGGACAACGAGGGCAATATTCTGGCGGGCGACCAGCTTCTCGTCATTCTCGGCCGCGACGTGTTGCGGTCGCACCCGGGCGGCACAATCATTGCTGATGTGAAAGCAAGCCAGGTGCTTTTCGATGAAATCGCGGCGGCCGGGGGCAAGCCGCTGATGTGGCGCACCGGGCACAGCCTGATCAAGGCGAAAATGGCGGAAACCGGGGCGCCGCTGGCCGGCGAGATGTCCGGACATATTTTCTTTGCGGACAAATGGTATGGCTTCGACGACGCGCTTTACGCGGCCGTGCGATTGCTGGGAATCGTGGCCCGGTCGGGACAGCCTCTGTCGGACGTGCGGGCCGCGCTGCCGCACGTAGTCAATACGCCGGAATTACGGTTCGACTGCGACGATGTGCGCAAGTTCGGTGTTATTGAAGAAGTCGCCGAGCGGCTCAGGCAAAGCGGGGCAACTGTATCGGACATCGACGGCGTGCGCGTCTCGACGCCGGACGGATGGTGGCTCCTGCGGGCTTCCAATACGCAGGCGGTACTGGTGGCGCGTGCGGAGGCGGCGGATTTGGCGGGGCTGGAACGACTGAAGACCGCGCTGGTGAGTCAGCTTGAGGCGAGTGGGCTGGAGGCACCGGATTTTTCAGGATCGCATGCTGGACATTAGGAAGGAAGCAGTTCTTTTTTTCAAAAACGAACTGCTTCCTTTACCTACTTCGCGTCGTTCGCGGCCGCCGGCGTGGCATTCAGCACGTTGGTCAGCGTATCGCGCATGACCGTCACCCGCACGTTGGGCGCGATCTCCACCTCCACCTCACCGCTGCCGTCGCGCGACTTGGTGACAAGCCCCACGATTCCGCCCGCCGTCAGCACCTTGTCGCCGCGTTTCACCGCCGCGATTTGCGCCTTCAGCTTTTTCGCCTGTTCCTGCTGCGGCCGGATCATCAGGAAGTAGAACAGCACGAAAATCAGGATCAGCGGCAGAAACTGCCCCAGCGGCGAGCCGCCGAGCGCGCCCAGAATCCCGCCGTCGGCGGCTTGGGCATAGGCAGGGGAGATGAACGGGTTCATGCGGGGTTCCGGATTGCGGCGGGGAGCGCCGGACCATAGTTTCCGCCCCCCACCCGTCAAGCGCCAACCGCGCCGGAGACACACACCTCGCGATGCCCGACCTGCTGCCTGTCCTTACCCGAATCGCCGCCGCGCTGGAGCGGCTCTCGCCGCCCCCGCCGGCGCCCTTATCGCTGCACGGAGCGGACGCCTTCGTCTGGCATGCCCACAAGGATCGCGGACCCGGTGTCCTGGTTCCGGTGGACCACGTGGCGCGCGTCGAGCTTGACCTCCTCCAGGGCATCGACCAGGCCCGCAACATTCTTCTGGCCAATACACGCCGCTTCGCCGCGGGCCTGCCCGCCAACAACGCCATGCTGTGGGGCGCCCGCGGCATGGGCAAGTCCAGCCTCGTCAAGGCGGTGCACGCGTCCGTCAACGCGGAACATCCGGGCGCCCTCGCGTTGCTCGAAATCGCCCGCGACGATCTGTTCGCCCTGCCCGTCCTACTCAGCCAGCTCCGCGCCACCGACCGCAGATGCCTCGTTTTCTGCGACGACCTGTCGTTCGAACGCCAGGACCACGACTACAAGGCGCTAAAATCCGTGCTCGACGGCGGCATCGAGGGCCGCCCGCCCAACGTGCTGTTCTACGCCACCAGCAATCGCCGCCACCTGATGGCGCGCGACATGGCCGAGAACGAGCAGGCCACCGCGCTCAACCCCGGCGAGGCAACCGAAGAAAAAGTATCTCTATCGGACCGTTTTGGCCTGTGGATCGGCTTTCACCACTGCGACCAGGCAACCTATTTCCGCATGGTGCAGGCCTACGCCGAAAAATTCGCGCTCCCGGCCCCACCGGAAACACTGCGCGCCGAGGCCGCGAGCTGGGCTGTTACGCGCGGCGCGCGGTCGGGGCGGGTGGCTTGGCAATTCATTCAGGATTATTCGGGACGTTTGGGGGTACAGGTCACATGAGACGAAGCAGTTCTTTTTTGAAAAAAAGAACCAAAAAACTTTTGCTTATTGCATTTTCGCGGGGGTAAAGCCGGCTACCGGAAAGGTGACCACGTAGTCGTCGGGCATACCTAGCGACGCTACTACCTTCAATTTGTGCGCCTTGCCCAACGCGCTCTGGAAACGATCGTATTCGTCGGTCTGCAGCACCGTGTGGCTCCCGCCTGGGGATACCGAGGGCGGCTCGAACTTGTAAGGGTCGGGCGGCGCGTCGTCCCATGCCAGGCTCACCTGGCACTGATTGGCGCCGCACGCCTGCTGCACCTTCGGGAACATGATGGTCACGTGCTTGCCGTATTTCTCGCTGGAGGTGAGTTCCAGCGAGGCGCTGTGCGGACCGCTGCGCGGGCCCGGGCCGCTGCCTAGCAGCTTGGCGTGCTCGGTATCGTCCTGCAGGACCGGGTCGGTGGTTTTGCCATACGCCCAGCCCTCGAAGTCCGCGGGCAACAGCCGTGCCACCACGTCGGCGGCCTGCGCCACGGGCTCCGCGGCAAAAATGTGGTAGTCCGTATGGGGGTGCATGAAGGTCCAATAATACGCGCCGCACATCCCGAGCAGCATGAGCGCGATCGAACCCTTTGCCCCGCGGCGCACCATGCAGTTGCCGCACAGGCCCGCGCCGCGATCAACCTTGCGCCCACAGATCGGGCACCGACCGGTGAGCTGCCCCAACAGAGGTTTGTCGGCAAAACGCGCCACGTTCCATTGCCCAACACTACAACCGTCTCTTCTTAACAATATCCTAATCAGAATTGAAGCAAATCTAACGCGGAGAGAGGCTCGTCACGTGCAAAGTGAAACATCATACCATGGCATGCCGAGTGCCCCGGGATGCAGCGTGACACACACCAGGCCGCCGACCGACGCATATTTGTAAACCTCCCAGGGCACCTGAACCTCGGTATCCTTGCGCATCGGCCCCCACGCCGACAGGTCTACGTAATAGAGAGTGCCGCGGCCGGACTTCGTGTGCCGCTCCAGCACTTGCGCGGACGAGACACCGAGCGGCGTCGCGCGGTCCACCAATCCGTCGATCAGCGGCGCCACGCTCGCCGCGTATAGGAAAACGACGCCGATCAGCGGTACGCAGCGCGGCGGGCTGTAGCGGACAATGGGGTCAGCCAGCAGAATGAACACCATCGCCACGACGCTGCCGATCACCCCCGCCCATAGGACGTCCATCGGCCGCAGCAGATAGGGGCCCACCCAATAGGCGTACAGCGCCAGCGACACAGCGGGCAGCCAAAGCGCATGCACCGCCGTGGGCCTTGTGTCGCCGGTGCCCGCCACGGCCCCCAGCGTGATTTCGCCGCCCGACGCAAACGCCGCCGCCACCGCCAAAACGGGGACCAAAGCCAGAAACGCCACCAGCACCAGGCTCGACCAGGGATAGGCCAGCACGGCAACCGCCAGAATCAGCGAAATGACATTCAGCACACGGCAAAACCGCAGGGCGTCGTAGCCTGGGTCGCCCGGCAGTATGGTGCTGGGATTAAGCTTTCTGGCCATTACGCTGTGGCTCCGCACGCGCCGCCCAGATGCCATAGTCCCCGGAGTCGCCGGTTCGTCGTGCGCGCCTTATTCATGCGACGCCCGATCCAAGCGCAGCGTCATGCAATAGGCGCCGCCGCCGGACAGGATGAACGGCGACAAATCAACATCCGCCACCGTATAGCCGCGTGCGGTCAGCATGGCGCGCACGTGCGGCGCGGCCCGCGCCATGACCACCGTTCGGTTCAGGCAGACCGCATTGACGCAGAAGGCGGCGGCATCCTCGGCGCTGGCTTCCAGCCGTTGCGCCGGCGGCACAAGTTCATGAATGCGCGCCAGTGCGCCGGGCGTAAACGCCGGCGGGTAGAACAGCACCTCACCGCCGCTCAGCGGACAGAAGCACGTGTCCAGGTGGTAGAACTGCGGGGTCGCCAGCTCCAGCGGCACGACGCGCCGTCCAAAGAACCGTTCGAGTTCGGGAATGGCCGCGGCCACCGACCGCTGGCCGTGCCCCGCCCAGAAAAGCTGGCGCGTGGCGTCCCATATCGCGTCCCCCGCCCCTTCTTGGAAGCAGCCCTCCGGGAAAATCGCGAGTTCCTGCAACACGCCGTCGTCCAGATACTGTTTCAGGGCCGCCATATAGGCCGCCTCCTCGCCCTGCCGCTCGGCGCAGGCGAACCGGGCGACGATGGCCCGGCCGTCCAACACCACGGCGGCGTTGGCCGGGAACACCATGTCCGGCAGTCCGGCAACCCCCGGTACGACGTGCAGCACGGCGCCGGCGGCCTCGAGCGCAGTCCTCAGCGCATCGAAGCTGGCGCGCGCCTCGCGCTGGTGGGCGGCGGGGTCGGCCTGCCATTCGGCCGGGTTCATCCAGGGATTGATGACGTAGCTGACGTTGAAGTGCGCGGGATCGACGACCAGGATGGCCGGCTTTTGCATGGGGATCTTCCAGGGTGAGGGATGGCCGCTCCTAGCTGGGAGGCAAGGAAGAAGGAAGCCGTTCTTTTTTGAAAAAAAGAACCCACAAACTTTTACTCTTGGGAATGCGCCAGCCGAGCGATAAGCGCGCAAGCCCATGAGAGTAAAAGTTTCTTGGTTCTTTTTTTCAAAAAAGAACTGCGTCTTGCCCTTCCCCTCCCCCACGGCTACCGGGAACCCATGTCCACAGACCTCGAAATCGCGCACGCCGTAAGGCTGCACCCCATTACCGAAATCGCCGCGGGCGCCGGCATCGCCGAAGCGTTCCTGGAGCCCTACGGCCGCTTCAAGGCCAAGATCGGCGCCGGCATCGACGCGACACTGGGGCCGCCCCGCGGCAAGCTGGTGCTCGTCTCGGGCATCAGCCCCACGCCCGCCGGCGAGGGCAAGACCACTACCACGATCGGCCTCGGCGACGCACTGAACGCCGCCGGTAACCGCACCATGATATGCCTGCGCGAACCGTCGCTCGGGCCGTGCTTCGGGGTCAAAGGGGGCGCCACCGGCGGCGGCCGCGCGCAGGTGGCCCCGATGGAGGAAATCAACCTTCATTTCACCGGCGATTTCCACGCCATTACGTCGGCGAACAATCTGCTCGCCGCCCTGCTCGACAATCATCTTTATTGGGGCAACGCGCTCAATATCGATGCCCGCCGCGTCGTCTGGCGCCGCTGCGTCGACCTCAATGACCGCGCGCTCCGCCAGGTCGTCGCCTCGCTCGGCGACGGCGCCAATGGTGCCGCGCGCGAACAGAAATTCGACATCACGGTCGCCAGCGAAGTGATGGCCGTGTTCTGCCTCGCGCGCGACCTGGACGATCTGAAGACGCGTCTCGGCCGCATCATCGTCGCCTATCGCCGCGACGGCGGCGCCGTTACCGCCGCCGACCTGCAAGCGGACGGCGCCATGGCCGTGCTGCTGCGCGACGCGCTGCGCCCCAACCTTGTGCAAACTTTGGAAGGCTCGCCGGCCCTGGTGCATGGCGGCCCGTTCGCCAACATTGCGCACGGTTGCAACAGTGTCATGGCCACCACGCTCGGCCTGCGCCTCGCCGATGTGGTGGTCACCGAGGCCGGCTTCGGCGCCGATCTCGGCGGCGAGAAATTCTGCGACATCAAATGCCCCTCCGCCGGCATCGCGCCCGACGTCAGCGTGGTCGTCGCCACCATCCGCGCCCTCAAAATGCACGGCGGCGTCGCCCGCAACGCGCTCGGCCCCGAAAACGTCGAGGCGGTGAAGCGCGGCATCGCCAACCTCCAGCGCCACG
>CAJCIS010000110.1 GCA_903970435.1 Acidobacteriota bacterium
CGACCAATGCCGGTGGCAACCGCGTGCTGCGGTTCGGCATGATGCGCGACATGGTGCTGGGGCTGGAGGCGGTGCTGGCGGATGGCAGCATCATTTCGGCCATGAAGCCGCTGATGAAGAACAATACGGGATATGACCTCAAGCAGGTGTTTATCGGCGCGGAGGGAACGCTAGGGGTGGTGACAAGGGCGGTGCTGCGGTTGCGGCCGTTGCCGGCCAGCCAATGCACGGCGTTGCTGGCGGTGCCGGATTTTGCCGCCCTGCCGCGTCTGTTGCGCCTGGTGGAGGCGCGGCTGGCGGGCACCTTGTCGGCCTTCGAAGTGATGTGGCCGGCGTTTTACGAACTTGTGACGACGCCCCCCGCGGCCGGGCGGCCGATCCTGCCGCACGGGCATGCATTCTACGTGCTGGTGGAGGCGATGGGATCGGACGAGGCGGAGGACGCGGATCGGTTCGAGCGCGTTCTGTCGGCGGCGATGGAGGACGGCCTGGTGGAGGACGCCGTGGTGGCGAAATCCAAGGCGGAGAGTGGGCGCATCTGGGCGCTGCGGGATGACGTGGCGCAGATGATGCGGCATTTTCCGATTTTTACGTTCGACGTGAGTCTGCGGATTGCGGATATGGAGTCGTATGTTGCGGAGGTGCGCGGTGAATTGACGGCGCGGTGGCCGGCGGCGACATTCGTGGTTTTTGGCCATCTGGGCGACGGAAATTTGCATCTGGTTGCCGGGGTGGGGGATGCGTCGGCGCGGCACGAGGTTGAGGAAATCGTCTATGGCGCATTGAGTGCGCGGAACGGCTCGATATCGGCCGAGCATGGGATTGGGCTGCAGAAGCGCGGCTATCTGAGCTATTCCAGAAGCCCGGCGGAACTCGCCATGATGCGCAGTTTGAAGCTCGCCCTGGACCCATTGGGAATATTGAATCGCGGCAAGGTGCTAGCGCCAAACAAGTAAAAGTTTTTTGGTTCTTTTTTTCAAAAAAGAACTACTTCCTCTTCTTTGGGTGTCAAAATGAACGGCGCTGAATCCCTGTTGAGAACCTTCGTCGCTTCCGGCGTAGAAGCCTGCTTCGCCAATCCCGGCACCAGCGAAATGCATTTCGTCGCGGCGCTGGACCGCGTGGACGGCATGCGCGCGGTACTCTGCCTGTTCGAAGGCGTGGTGACGGGCGCCGCGGACGGTTACGGCCGCATGGCCGGCAAGCCGGCGTGCACATTATTACATCTGGGGCCTGGGCTCGGCAACGGGTTTGCCAATTTGCACAATGCCAGGCGGGCGGGCACCCCGATCGTCAACGTGGTGGGCGATCATGCGAAGTTTCATTTGCAGTACGATGCGCCGCTGACGTCGGATGTGGTGGGTCTGGCGCGGACATGCTCGGCGTGGGTGCATGTTTCGACGAATGCGAAGTCGGTGTCGGCGGATGGGGCCAAGGCGGTGCTGGCGGCACGCGGCACGCCGGGCCAGATCGCCACGCTCGTTCTGCCGGCCGATACGGCGTGGGATGCGGCGGATGGTGCCGCGGATGCGTTGGCGGTGCCGGCGCCGCCGGCCGTCGCCGATGCAACGATCGATCTGGTGGCGGGGATTTTGAAAGGCAGCCGGAAGGCGGCGATACTCATTCGCGGCGCCGGGTTGCTGGCGGATGGGCTGGAGCAGGCGGGGCGGGTGGCGCAGGCGACGGGCGCCGCGTTGCTGTGCGATACGTTCGTGCCGCGCCTGCAACGTGGTGCCGGGCGGGTGGAAGTTTCGCGCATTCCGTATTTTGCCGAGCAGATCGTGGATTTTCTGGAGGGCTACGAGGAACTGGTGCTGGTGGGGGCGCAGCCGCCGGTTTCGTTCTTTGCCTATCCTGGCAAGCCGAGCTGGTGCGTGCCGGAGGGCTGCCGGATTACCTATCTGGCGCAACCGCATGAGGATTCGGTGGGCGCGCTGCGTTCGCTGGCCGCGGCGGTGGGCGCGGCGGCGCAGCCGACGAAGCGGGCCGCCTTGCAGCGGCCCGATTTGCCAACCGGGGCACTGCACCAGGCCAGCGTCGGCATGGCGATCGCCGCGCTGCTGCCGGAGGGGGCGGTGCTGGTCGACGAGGCAGCAACGTCGGGGTTCGCGCCGTATGGGTTTACCAGCACGGCGGCGCCGCACGATTATCTGGGTATCACCGGCGGATCGATCGGCTGGGGATTGCCGGTGGCGGCGGGCGCGGCCGTTGCGTGCCCGGATCGCAAGGTGGTGTGCCTGCATGGCGACGGCGGGGCGATGTATACGTTGCAGGCGCTGTGGACGCAGGCGCGGGAAAAGCTCGATGTGGTCAATGTGATTTTTGCCAACCGCAGCTACGCGATTTTGAATATCGAACTGATGCGGGTGGGGGCGGGAAATGGCGGCCCGAAGGCGCTGAGCATGCTGGACATTGGCGATCCGACGCTGGATTTCTGCAAACTGGCGGAGGGGATGGGTGTTGCGGCTTCGCGTGCGACAACGGCGGAGGCGTTTGCGGATCAGTTTGGCGAGGCGGTGCGGGGGCGGGGGCCGCGGGTGATTGAGGTTGTACTTTAGGAAGGAAGGAAGCAGTTCTTTTTTGAAAAAAAGAACCAAAAAACTTTTTTCATTTCAAAAGTTTTTTTGGTTCTTTTTTTCAAAAAAGAACGGCTTCCTTGCTTTTCAGGCGGCCAGGGGCGGGGCGCGGGATTTGGTGGGGATG
>CAJCIS010000111.1 GCA_903970435.1 Acidobacteriota bacterium
CGCGGCGTGGGGCATCCCTTCACCGGCGCCGCCGAGGGGTGGTTCGTTCCGGACTACGTGGTCAAAGGCGACCCTGCGCGCCACATAGCGGCCGCAGCGCCCGATTTGCGCGATGTGACGCAACTGGGCGACCCCGCCTACGTCGCGTTGTTTCGTGATCCGGAACAGCCGAATCGGGGGAGATTCCTGAATTGTCCGTCGGGATGGACCTGCGAGGGGGTGAATACCGCCAAGCTGCACGCCTATGGGCTGGACGGAAGCTATGTCGATTTCCGGCCTGGGACGGGTGCGGCGATGGATGCGGCCATTACGTCGGCGTATCTGCGGCGGCAGCCTCTGCTGTTCTATTATTTTTCGCCGAGTGCGATTGCGGGAAAGTTCCGGCTCCTACGTTTGACGGAGCCACCTTACACGGCCGCGTGCTGGAGGGATTTGACCAGCACGGACGGGACACACATGCAGGGATGCGCGGCGCCGGAGGCGGACATTGTCTATGGCGTTTCGAGCCGTTTCGCCGCCGCGGCGCCTGAGATCGTGACGATGCTGGGGCGGGCGACCATTCCGCTTGGCGTGCTGAATGCGAGCCTGGTGGACGCGGCGGCGGCGCAGCGGGATATGAACGCCCAGGCGGTTTTGTTTCTGCGGGCGCGTGGCGACATCTGGCGGGGATGGGTGGGGCCTGATGTGGCGTCGCATATCGACGCGGCGTTGCGGCGGGGGGCGCGCGGCGCGGACGACGCGCCGGCGGGGGCTTTTCCCGCGCGGTGGGTAGTTTCGATCCGGCATCCGGTGAACGATGCAGTCGCGGGGCTGGTGGCGCGGCACGGCGCCGGCTTCAGGGCGGCGGCGCACATCATGCTTGGGCTGGTGGTGCTGTGCGACACGGCGCTTGCGGCCACGCCATGGTGGGTGGTGATCGGCGTTCTTTGCGGTATCGCATGGATTGGCACCAGGCGCGTGGGGATTGCGGTTGGCGTTGGTGTTTTGCTGTTCGGCGTCGGTGTGCTCGGCCTGTGGGAGTCGATGCTGCAAACCTTGACACTCATGCTGATTGCGAGTGCGATGGCGTTGCTGATTGGGCTGCCGCTCGGCGTTGCGGTGGCGAAATCGGCCTGGGCGCGGACGGGCATTCTGCCGGGGCTCGATATCATGCAGACCATGCCGAGCTTTGTTTATCTCATTCCGGCACTGATGCTGTTCGGGCTCGGCGCGGTGCCGGCGATATTGGCCACGATCATTTATGCGGTGCCGCCGATGATCAGGCTGACGGCGCTTGGGATCGGCAATGTCGATGCCGAAACCAGGGAGGCGGCGAATTCGTTCGGGCTGGCGTGGTGGCAGTTGCTGTTCTGGGTGGAATTGCCGCTGGCGCGGGCGAGCATCATGGCGGGGGTGAACCAGACGATCATGCTCGCGCTGTCGATGGTGGTAGTGGCCTCGATGATCGGGGCCAGGGGGCTGGGCGAGGAGGTGCTGAACGGTATCCAGTCGCTGGATGTCGGGCGCGGGTTGACGGCCGGGCTGGGGATTGTGGCACTCGCGGTGGTGCTGGACCGGGTGACGCAGGGGTTTGGCCGTGCGGCGCGGCCGCAATGAAGCAAGAAAAAAACCATTATTTTTTGAAATAAAAATCATGTTGAGCGTAGCGGCGCTTAACAAGAAGAAACGATACGACCCACAAGAGCAAAAGTTTTTTGGTTCTTTTTTTCAAAAAAGAACTGCTTTCTTCCTTGTCTTCTCTCGAAGCGCGCAGGCCTCTTTCGTATGATTTCACCCATTAAAATCGAAGTGTCGCATGTCACCAAAATATTCGGGCGCGACACGAAGGCGGCGGGCGCCCTGTTGGCCCAGGGCATGCACAAGGCGGAAATCCTGGCGCAGACGGGATGCAGTGTAGGGCTGCGGAATGTCAGCCTGGACATACGGGCCGGGGAAATTTTTGTGGTGATGGGATTGTCGGGGTCCGGCAAGTCGACGTTGGTGCGGCATTTGAATCGGTTGATCGATCCTTCCAGCGGGGCGGTGCTTTTCGACGGCGTGGACATACTGCAATTCAATGCGCGTTCGCTTCGCGAATTCCGGCGGCGGTCAGTTAGCATGGTGTTTCAGGGTTTTGGCTTGTTGCCGCATCGCAGCGTGCTGGACAACGTGGCGTTCGGCTTGCGGGCGCGCGGTGAACCAAAACGGCCTGCGCGCGTGGCGGCGATGCGGTGGGTGGAGATGGTAGGACTGAACGGATACGCCGAGAAATATCCTGGTGAGTTGTCCGGCGGCATGCGGCAGCGCGTGGGGCTGGCGCGGGCGCTGGCGGTGGATACGGGCGTGGTGCTGATGGATGAGGCGTTCAGCGCGCTCGATCCGCTCATACGTGTGGAAATGCAGGATCTGCTGTTGGATTTACAAAACCGGCTGCAAAAAACGATCGTGTTTGTCACGCATGATCTGGACGAGGCGGTGCGGATCGGCGGGCGGATTGCGGTGATGAAGGATGGGGAGGTGGTGCAGGTGGGGACCCCAGGTGATATATTGGATCGGCCGGCCAATGATTATGTGGAACGGTTTGTCGGGAAGAAAAAGTAAGAAGTTCTTTTTTGAAAAAAAGAACCAAAAAACTTTTGGCTGTATGAAGGTACATTAAGCAGGCTATGCGCTTGTGGTGAAGTTGGCTTCTGTCTTCGCTTTGATTTCGGCCAACGTTACGCCGGGGGCCATTTCTATCAGGGTCAGTCCGCCTTGGTGGCGGTCGAGATTGAAGACACACAGGTCTGTCACCACGAGATCCACGCAGGCGCTGCCGGTGAGGGGCAGGGTGCATTGCTTGACGATCTTGCTGACGCCGGCCTTGTTGGCATGTTCCATCAACGCAACAACGCGCTTGACGCCGGCGACCAGGTCCATGGCGCCGCCCATGCCTTTCAGCATTTTACCCGGGATGGTCCAGTTGGCAATGTCGCCGTTCTGCGACACCTCCATGGCGCCGAGGAAGGTGAGATCGATATGGCCGCCGCGGATCATGGCGAAGCTCTCGGCCGAATTGAAATAGCTCGAGCTGGGCAATTGCGTAATGGTCTGCTTGCCGGCGTTGATGAGGTCGGGGTCCTCATCGCCCTCGTAAGGAAACGGACCCATGCCGAGCATGCCGTTCTCGCTCTGCAATGTCACCTCGATGCCGTCAGGTATGTAGTTTGCAACGAGCGTGGGAATGCCGATGCCGAGATTGACGTAGAAGCCGTCCTGCAACTCGCGCGCGGCGCGGGCGGCCATCTGTTCGCGGGTCCAGGGCATTACACGGTTTCCTTCGCTGGGCGCGGGCGCACCGTGCGTTTTTCGATGAGCTTTTCGTTCACCGTGCAGCGGATGACGCGATTGACGTAGATGCCAGGCGTGTGGATTGCATCGGCGTCCAGTTCGCCGGGCTCGACGATTTCCTCGACCTCGGCAATCGTGACGCGGCCGGCGGTCGCCATGACAGGGTTGAAGTTGCGCGCGGTCTTCCGGTAGACGAGATTGCCGGCGGTGTCGGCCTTCCAGGCCTTCACAATGGCGAGGTCTGCCTTCAGCCAGGATTCGCGAATGTAGAGCTCGCCGTCGAATGTTTCATGCGGCTTGCCTTCGGCAACGACGGTGCCCACACCTGTTTTGGTATAGAAAGCCGGAATGCCGGCGCCGCCGGCGCGGATGCGCTCGGCAAGTGTGCCCTGGGGATTGAGCTCGAGCTCCAGCTTGCCGTCGTGGAAAAGCTGTTCGAACAGCTTGTTCTCGCCGACATAGGACGAAATCATCTTGGTGATCTGACCGGTGTCAAGGAGGGCCCACAGGCCGAAACCGTCGGCGCCGCAATTGTTCGAAATCACGGTCAGGTTGCGCACGCCGCTCGCCTTCAGCGCATCGATCAGCGTCTCGGGGTTGCCGGCCAGGCCGAAGCCGCCGGACATGACCGTCATGCCATCGAAGACGACGCCTGCGAGGGCGGCCTGGGCGGTGGGGTAGATTTTTGTGGCCATGGGGGCTCCTCCGGTCCCATTGTAGCATTAGACAAGTCCAAGGCAAGGAAGCAGTTCTTTTTTGAAAGAAAGAGATTATGTTGAGCCTACCGGCGCTGAAGAAGAAGAAACGATAGATTCAATATGACCAAAAGTTTCTTGGTTCTTTTTTTCAAAAAAGAACTGCTTCCTTCTACCTTATTGCCGTTTCGACGGATTCTAATATACGCCGGATTTCCTCCGCGGTATTGTAATGAGCCAGCCCGATCCGCAGCACGCCGGCATCTTCCGGCAGGCCCAACTGACGCACCACCTCCAGCGCATAATTGTTGCCGGACCATACAAATATGCCGTCCGCAGCGAGGTGTTTGGCGATCGTTGCGGGGGCAATGATTTCGTGCGTGAACGATATCGTGGGCACGCGAAAGAAGATGCGGTTGGGGTTGGTGATGCCATGGATGGTCATGCCGGGCAGAGATTTCAGGCCGGCGATCAGGGTTTGCGCCAGGGTGGCTTCCCAGGCGGTGGCGGCAGAAAATGCGTTGGCGAGGCGTGTGCGGGGGTCGGTGGCGTCGCCAGACTGGGCGCCGAGCCAGTCGAGGTAGGCGATGGCGGCGGAGAGGCCGGCTTGCAGCTCGATTTGCGGCGTGCCTCGTTCCCACCGCCACGGTATGTCGTTGCTGGCCGGGCGCACCTTTTCGGGCGTAAGATCGCGCAGCAGATCGGCGCGGGCCCATAGCACGCCGAGATGGGGGCCGAAGAATTTGTAGGCCGAGGCCGCGCAAAAATCGCAGCCGAGGGCGGCGACGTCGAGCAGGCCGTGCGGTGCGAATTGAACGGCGTCGACATAGACCAGGGCGCCCACCTGGTGGGCGCGCGCCGTGAGGGCAGCCACGTCGTTGATGGAACCGGTCAGATTGCTGGCGTAATTGAGCGCCAGCAGGCGGGTGCGCGGGGTGAGTACGGCGTCCAGTGCGGCCGGTTCGATGCGCCAGGATTCGGCATCGAACGGAACGCGGCGCACCGTGCAGCCTCGGTGGGCCGCGGCCACGAGCCAGGGCGCGACGTTGCCGTCGTGTTCCATGCCGGTGATGATGATTTCGTCGCCGGCCGAGAATGTGGGCGCCAGGGCGCGGGCGATGTGGAAGGTGAGCGCCGTCATGCTTGGGCCGATGACGATTTCGCGCCAGTTGGCGGCGCCGAACAGGGTGGCTGCGTCCTTGTGGGCTTGCTCGACGATCGCGCCGGCTTCCCGGCTGGTGGCGAAATAGCCGCCGAGATTGGCGTTGTGATGCAGCAGAGTATCGGCCACGGCGTCCGCGACGCGGCGCGGCACCTGGGTGCCGGCCGGATTATCGACGTGAATGCGGCCTTGATCGGCGAGGGCGGGAAATTGTTCTCGGACCAAATCTATTGGGAAACACGTCATGATCGTGCAAGGCAAACGGAGAAAAGTTTTTTGTTTCTTTTTTTCAAAAAAGAAATACTTTCTCTTCGCTTCACCGTAACGAGGCCAGGCTAACCTGCCCGGCCCCCCAGTGCGGCTAAGTGCGGCTAATATTGTTGGCCGGGCGGCGGCCCCTGCATGGACGGCGGCGGGGCTTGCATGCCGCCACCGGGGGGCGGTCCCTGCATGCCACCGGCGCGCGCGGCGTGGCGCGCCATGTTCCAGGCATGAAGATCCTGCATGGTGATGTAGCCTTTATTGTCGCGGTCGATTTCGCCGAAATGTTTGGCAACGCCTTGCCAGCCCGCCGCCTCCGCCTGCTGGAGGGTCAGCCGGCCATCATGGGTGACATTGGCGGCTTCAAATCGAGCGCGCGGACCGTGTGGTGCGCCCGCCTGACCCGACATGGCCCCCGGCGGCCCGGCAGGTGGCGCATTCATGTCTCCGGGGGGCGGTCCCTGATAGCCGGGCGGGGGCGCGCCATAGCCTGGCTGCTGCTGTCCACCGTAGCCGGGCTGCGCGCCGCTGTAGCCTGGTGGGGGTCCGCCATAGCCGGGCGGCGGCTGGTCCGGGGCCGGTTGGGCGCAAGCGGAGGTGGCCAGGCCGGCTGTCAGGCTCATCGCCGCGATAAATGGTTGTATTCGCATGGTGTTCCCTCTTGCTCCTTAGGAGCGCGTGGCTGCCGGGAGGGCTGCCTGCGGCGATACATGGTCAGTCCGCGGCGCGCCGTAAACGTCTTGAGCACGTTTGCGAAAGGCCGATACCATTCGTTTCACAGCTTCCGAAAAGACCACGCCGATGGCCTTCTGCAGCAGCCGGTTGCGAAATTCGAAATCGACCCAGAAATCCACTAATGTGCCGTTCGGCCGGGACGTGAACACCCATTGATTGTTCAAATACCGAAAGGGCCCGTTTTCGTAGCGGGTGCGAATCCGCCATTGTCGATCGCTGGGCTGGTCCTCGGCCGGCCGCTCCAGGCTCACGCGGCTGGTGAACGATTCGCGGAACGGACCGAATCCGATGGCAAGGTCGGCTACCAATTCCGTTCCGGCGCGGCTGCGGATCTTTGCGCCGACGCACCAGGGCAGGAATTGCGGATATTTCTCGACGTCCGCCACGAGGTCGAACATCTGCTCGGGGCGGTAGGGGACGATCACGCGGTCGGCGTAGTTCGGCATGGGCGTGCGGCTACGCGGCGGCCAGAACGGCGGCGCGGGCAGCGCGCAGGGCGGCGAAGTCGGCGTCGGCGTGGTAGGAACTGCGGGTGAGGGGGGTGGCCGAAACCTGGAGAAATCCCTTCGACCGCGCCAGCGCGGCGTATTGCGCGAATTCGTCGGGTGGCACGAAGCGGGCGACGGCGGCGTGCTTGGCGGTGGGCTGGAGATATTGGCCAAGCGTGAGGAAATCCACCGCGGCCACGCGCAGATCGTCCATCACCTGGGCGATTTCCGCGCGCTCCTCGCCGAGACCGAGCATGAGCCCGGATTTGGTGAAAATGCCGGGCGAGGCGCGCTTGATGTCGTCCAGCAGACGCAGCGACTGGTAGTAGCGCGCGCCGGGGCGGATGGAGGGATACAGGCGCGGGACGGTTTCCAGATTGTGGTTGAACACGTCGGGCGGGGCGGCGGCGATGGCTTCCACGGCGCCGGGCTTGCGGAGGAAGTCGGGGGTGAGGATTTCGATGGTCGCGCCGGGTGCGGCGGCGCGGATGGCGGTGACAACGGCGACGAAGTGGGCGGCGCCGCCGTCCGGCAGGTCGTCGCGGTCCACGCTGGTGATGACGACGTGGCGCAGGCCCAGGCGCGCGGTTGCGTCGGCGACGCGGGCCGGCTCGGTGGCGTCGAGCGGGGCGGGCAGGCCGGTGGCGACGTTACAGAAGGCGCAGGCGCGGGTGCACACGCTGCCCATGATCATCATGGTGGCGTGGCGCTGCGACCAGCATTCGCCGATATTGGGGCAGGCGGCTTCCTCGCACACGGTGACCAGGCCGTTGCCGCGCATCAGCGCGCGGGTTTCGTGGTAGACGGGATGGGTGGGCGCGCGCACGCGTATCCAGGCCGGCTTGCGCTGGATGGGATTGTCCGGCCGGTGCGCCTTTTCGGGGTGGCGCGGCTTGCTGTGATCGATCTCCAGATGGACGGACATGCCGGTCGATGTGGCTGGCAACGGGACGGAAGGCAAGCAACAAGACAAAAGTCTTTTGGTTCTTTTCTTCAGAAGCGAACGGCTTCTTCCTTCCTAGGGCACTGAATTGTCTTCTGGCCGAACACCCGGCAGGATCTATTTTCCACAGGTGCATGCACCCTCTTACCTCCGGAAAAAAATTCCGCTATAGTGTCGCCCATGATCGCCGTGGACATGATTGTGGACCGCCTCGGCGGCCAGGAGGAGGCCGCGCGCCTGACGGGCGTTGGCTTGGACGCCATTCGGAAATGGCGGCAGGCGGGGCTTGTGCCGTCCAAACACTGGGGGGCGATCATCGCCGCCACGGGCCTGACGCTCGCCGACTTCCAGGCCGGGGCGCCGGGGCCGGCGCCAGCGGGGGCCGACGCGGCGCTGATGCTGGCGGATGGCACCCTATTCTGGGGGCGCGGTTTCGGCGCCCACGCCGGCCGCGGCGGCGTAGGCGAGATTTGCTTCAACACCGGCATGACCGGCTATCAGGAAACCCTGACCGACCCTTCCTACGCGGGCCAGGTGATCTGCTTTACCTTTCCGCATATCGGCAATGTCGGCGCCAACGCGCAGGACCTCGAGGCGACGAACGTCGCCGCGCGCGGTTTGGTCGTGAAGCAGGACGTGACCGAGCCGAGCAATTGGCGCGCGCTGCAGGGGCTGGATGCCTGGCTGAAGGCGCGCGGGGTGCCGGGGATTTCCGGTGTGGATACAAGAGCGCTGACGTTACGCATTCGCGATGGCGGGGCGCCGACCGGCGTGCTGCTCTACCCGGCGGACGGGAAGTTCGATCTGGCGGCGACGCAGGCGATGGCCGCGGCGTGGCCGGGGCTGGAAGGCATGGATCTGGCGCGGGAGGTTTCCTGCACGCAGAGTTTTTCGTGGGACGAAACGGTTTACGCGTGGCCGGATGGGTATGGCCGCCAGGCCGATTCGCGCTTCCATGTCGTGGCGGTGGATTATGGGGCAAAGCGCAACATTTTGCGCTGCCTGGCGAGTGCCGGGTGCCGGGTGACCGTGGTGCCGGCGGCGAGCACGGCCGAGGATATTTTGCGGCACAAGCCGGACGGGGTTTTTCTGTCGAACGGGCCGGGCGATCCGGCCGCGACGGGGGTTTACGCGGTGCCCGCCATACAGGGCGTGCTCGAGAGCGGCACGCCGGTGTTCGGGATTTGCCTGGGCCATCAATTGCTGGCGCTGGCGCTGGGCGGCCGCACCTACAAACTGGCGCGTGGGCATCGGGGCGCGAACCAGCCGGTGAAAGACCTGGTGTCGGGCCGTGTCGAAATCACCAGCCAGAATCACGGGTTTGCGGTGGACGATGCGTCGCTACCGGAGGGCGTTGTGGTGACGCATAGCAGCCTGTTTGACGGGAGTAACGAAGGCATTGCCTGCGCGGCGCGGCGTGCGTTCAGCGTGCAATACCACCCGGAGGCGAGCCCTGGGCCGAGCGATTCTCACTATCTGTTTGGGCGGTTTGTTGCCATGATGGGTGGCGGGTGAGAAGGCAGGAAGCCGTTCTTTTCTGAAGAAAAGAACCAAAAGACTTTTGCTCTTGCGCCTGCATGTAGGTTGGAGCCATGGCGGAAAGGTTCGGGAATGCATCAACAGACAAAAGTCTTTTGGTTCTTTTCTTCAGAAAAGAACATTCTTCCTTGCGCTCTTCTTCTGGCCGCCCCGTGCACGGCGCTCGCGCAGGCCACGGTGACGGTCAATCCTGCCTCTATCGGCGCGCCGGTGACGGACCAGATCCTGGGCATGAACATGGCCAACTGGTTTGACCAGACGCAGACCGGGCTCGCCGGTTTTTTGCGCAAGGGTGGCATCAAGGCGTTGCGCTGGCCCGGCGGGTCTATTTCGGACACATTTCATCTCGCGACGGAGAGCGAGTGCAATGGCGGTTATGTGAATAATAATGCCACGTTCCCGGATTTCGTCAGTGACGTGGTCAAGCCGGGGAAATTCGATCTGGCGATTACGGTGAATTACGGATCGAACGCGGCGTGCAACGCGGGCGGTGACCCGAGCGAGGCGGCGGCGTGGGTAACGTACGCCAAGGCGAATGACATTGCGGTCAGTCATTGGACGGTCGGCAACGAGGTTTATGGCAGCTGGGAATATGACCTGCACGCGCAGAAAAATGATGCCGCGACGTATGCCGCCGCGGTCGCCGCGCCGAAAACAGGTTTTTATGCGGCAATGAAGGCGGCGAACAAGAAGGCGCAGGTGGGAGTCGTCGTTGAGCCCGGCTGGAGCCCGCCGTGGGACCCGATTGTTCTCAGCCAGGCGACGTATGATTTCGTCGAGTTCCATTATTATGCGCAGAATCCGGGGCAGGAGAGTGATTCCTATCTGGTCGGCCAGGCAGCACAGGATTTTGCAACCGCCATTGTTGCGGTGAAATCTGACCTCGCGACGGCCGGACATGCCAATACGCCGATCTATGTCGGCGAACTGGGCTCGGTTTCGTACAATCCCGGCAAGCAGACATCGTCCATTACGCAGGCGTTGTATGCGGGCCAGGTGCTGGGCGAAATGATGAACGCCGGCGTTGTGCGATCGACATGGTGGCTCGGGTTCGGCGGCTGCTCCGATGCTACGCAGGGCAACTGGTCGAACACGCTATATGGCTGGCAGAATTTCGGCGGTTACATGGTGTGGTCGGACGGTACGCCGGAATATGGCTGCTCCAATGCCACGCCGACCTCGCTCGGCACGATGTTGCCGACGTCGCGGGCGTTCGAGTTGTTCTCGCTGGTGGCGAAGAATGGCGAGCACGCGCTGGGCGTCACGTTGGGTGGCCAGTCCGGCGATGTGCGCGCTTATGCGGCGACTTTGAAGGGGGGAACGTCGCTGGTACTGTTCAACGTGAATGAAACGGCTTCCGTGCCGGTGACGGTTTCGGTGACCGGGGTATCGTCTTCGCCTTCGGTGACGGTGAACAGCTATGACAAGGCGATTTACGACAAGTCGCAGAACAATGTGTGGGCGGGGCCGAAGGAGACGAAACTGGGGGCACAGAGCTTGCCGCTGGCGCTGACATTGGCGCCTTGGAGCATGAATGTGGTGCGGGTGGCGGAGTAGGGTCGGACTGGAAAAATGACTTCGTGATATCATATATGATGTGGTATCGCCTGTAGAATGTTTGGTTTTGGATACCGATGTCATCGTCGCGAGCATGCGTAGCCCGCGCGGGGCGTCGGCAGAGTTGCTGCGGAGGATCAGTCGGGAGCAGGGGACGTTGTTGCTGAGCGTGCCCCTGGCACTGGAGTATGAGGCGATCTGCCACTTGGCGGACCATCGCCTCGCGAGTGGCCTTGGCAATCATGACGTGGCGTTGTTTCTGGATGCGTTGGTGGATATGTCGGAGCTGGTGAACAGTTGGTTTCGGTGGCGGCCGCAGTTGCGCAATCCGGGCGACGAGATGGTGCTGGAGGCTGCGGTCAACGGGGAGGCCGCGGCGATTGTGACGTTTAATTTGCGGGACTATGGCGCGGCGCCTGGGCGATTTGGGATTGAGGTCATTCGGCCGGCGGACGCATTGAGGAACATCGAGACATGACGACCAGGACGGGTACGTTTCCATTGCGCCTGCCGCTGTCGCTGAAAGCCGCGATCGAGAAATTGAGTGCGCAGGATGGCACGAGCATGAATCAGTTTCTGGTGGTGGCGGCGGCGGAAAAGCTGGCTGCCATGCAGACGGAGACGTTTTTTGCCGAGCGCAAGGGGCGGGCGGATAGGGCGGCGTTCCTGCGGATTTTGAATCGGTCGGGGGGTGAGGCGCCGCGGCCGGACGATGTTTGGGAAAGTTCGGGCGAGGGCGTTAAGGGGTAAGTGGTTCTTGGTGTTCGATGAGGCCAAGGGTTGTGGACACTGGCCGCGCGCTGGGAGCAGGAGTTTGGCATGAGCGACAATCTGGTTTTGGAGCACCTTCGGGCGATAGGTGGCGACATCGCGGAAGTGAAGCTCGATATGCGCGACATGAAACATCGCATGACGGCGCTGGAGATTTCGATGGCGGCGCTGGTGGCGACCGAGGGCAGCCATTACGCGAGCCTGGCCTCCCGCGTCGATCGCGTTGAGGATCGTTTGGAGCGGATGGAGCGGCGGCTTGAGCTGGCTCCGGCGTAGCGCTTGGGCACACCGATCAGCATCAGACCGTAGGGCGGAAGAGCGAAGCGATATCCGCCGCTTCTTCGGCACGGAGCAAGGTATGGGCGGCATTCTTGGCGTTGTGACACATGCCGAGCGTATCAACAGAAAAAAGGAACTGGAACCACAGATGAACACAGATGAACACGGATAAGAAAGTGGGTGACGGCAGGCGATCGGCTTTGGGACTTGGGACAGGCTTGATATTGGCTCTGCTTTATTCTTGTTGGTCTGTGTTTATTCGCGGTTCTGTTTGTGCTGTTTCCTATCCTTTATGCTTGCTGTTAAGTGTCAGTGCGGCTGCGCATACCTCAATGAGAGCGCCGCCGCGCCTGGTCCGTGTCGGCTATTGTTTTGCCATGACATGCCTCTGTTCAGCGCTTTACAGTAACGGGGGGATGGCCCGATCAGCGGAATTGTGCACACTTGATCGCGCAACAGGCACAACAATCGCCAGACGTCCCCTCTTTGGCAACGGCTATGGGACGCGTTGGAATTTTGCGACGAACCGCGTCTCGTATATGGCGCCTGACGAGCAAGGCTTTTATCGCGTATTTACCGCTTCTCCGAATGGGGACGAGCGTCGGGATATTACGGCTGCCACGCCCGGGCTGCCTCGCAAGCATCAGGGAATGCAATATTGGCATCCTTCGGGACGGTACCTCGTTTTGGGCGTGGAAAAGCAGAATTGGGAAGACATATATTTGTTTGGCAATCCTGATTACGGCGCCTTGCCAGGGTTTGGCACGCATGATGACCTCTGGCTGATTACGGCCGATGGCCGCCATGCCTGGCAGTTGACGAATGAGCCTAATATCAAGACCGAAGGCGAGTTGTTGGCGGTGTTTTCGCCGGACGGCAAGCATCTCGCGTGGTCATCCCGGCAGCCGGATAAAACCTATATCATTAAGGTTGCCGAATTTGTGGAAACACCTGAGCCGCATTTGGCTAATACTCGGGAATATACGCCCGGTGGGAGATATTATTATGAACCGGGATCTTTTACCAGCGACAGCCGCAGCCTGACCTATTCGAGCGATCAGGACACACATAGTTTCTGGCAAAGTCAGATCTATATCATGGATCTTTCTTCCGGCGTCAGCAGACGCCTGACGCAGGGAAAGGCTTATAGTGAGCACCCTGTCGTTGTGAAAACGCCGACCGGGGATTGGATTGTTTACATGAGCGACAGGGAGGAGAGGCGGGGTTTTCTGCATATGCCGGGGACGGATTGGTGGGCAGTGCGCCCGGATGGCACGGGGACCAAACGGTTGAGTTTTATGAATGTTCTTCAAGCTGGGAATGCTGAAGCTTTTGAAGGGTCGCCGATCACCGCTACCACGGTCGCCGTAAGCCCGCGGGGGGATTATATGCTGGGGGACGTTCAGGATAGTCTCGTTCACCAGACAGGCTACTCCATGCTTGTTCGTTTCACGTGTGATTGAGATTGTGTGGTGGCGTTGTGACCGGGTTTACACGGCGTAAGCGAGAAAGATTAGACACGAACATCACGAAGGACACGATGTCCATTAAACCAACAAAATAATCAGGGTGGGTGGAGGGGCATGTTCCTTCGATACCGCTCGGACGTGACAAGATTATCAGGAACTTCGTGTCCTTCGTGTCCTTCGTGTTAAATCCTTCTTTGGTGGGCGTGTGGTAGCTGAAAGAGAGAATTGTGAGTTGCTGAGGCGTGGTTCGGGGCCGGAGAGGCGGATGGCGCTACGCTGATCCCCCTCCTTTTGATCATGATCCTAGGCACAGGTGATGAAACCAGGAGACGCTTTAAAAAATGCCAAAACGCACCGACATTTCGTCCATCATGATCATCGGCGCCGGGCCGATCATCATTGGGCAGGCTTGCGAATTCGATTACTCGGGCGCGCAGGCGTGCAAGGCGCTGCGGGCGGAGGGGTATCGGGTGGTGCTGGTCAACTCCAATCCGGCGACCATCATGACGGATCCCGGGCTGGCGGATGCCACCTATGTGGAGCCGATCAATGCGGAAATGCTGGAAAAAATCATTGCCAGGGAACGGCCGGATGCGCTGCTGCCGACCATGGGGGGGCAGACGGCGCTGAATGCGGCAATGGCGCTGGATAAGGCGGGGACGCTGACGAAATACAATGTCGAGCTTATCGGCGCAGATGCGGCGGTGATCGATCGGGCGGAGGACCGGCTGAAATTTCGCGATGCCATGTCGGAGATCGGGATCGAAAGTCCGCGCAGCATGATCGCGCATTCGTTGCAGGAGGCGAAGGCAGCGCTTGCCATCACCGGTCTGCCGGCGGTAATCCGCCCCAGCTTTACCCTCGGCGGCACCGGCGGCGGCATTGCGTATAACCGGGAAGAATTCGAGCAGATCGTCTCCAACGGCATCGATGCCTCGCCGACCAACGAGGTGCTGATCGAGGAATCGGTGCTGGGGTGGAAAGAGTACGAAATGGAGGTGGTGCGCGATAGCGCGGACAATTGCATCATTGTGTGCTCCATCGAAAACGTCGATCCCATGGGTGTACACACGGGTGATTCGGTCACTGTGGCGCCGGCGCTGACGCTGACCGACAAGGAATATCAGCGCATGCGGGACGCCTCGATTGCGTGTTTGCGCAAAATCGGCGTCGATACAGGCGGCAGCAATGTGCAATTCGCGGTGAACCCTGCCGATGGGCGCATGGTGGTGATTGAAATGAACCCGCGGGTGTCGCGCAGTTCGGCGCTGGCATCGAAAGCCACCGGGTTTCCGATTGCCAAGATCGCCGCGAAGCTTGCCGTTGGCTATACGTTGGATGAGCTGAAGAACGACATTACCATGACCACGCCGGCAAGTTTCGAGCCGACGATCGATTATGTGGTGGTAAAAATTCCGCGCTTCACGTTCGAGAAATTTCCCAATACGCCGGCGACCCTCACCACCAGCATGAAAAGCGTCGGCGAGGCCATGGCGATCGGGCGCAGTTTTGCCGAGGCGTTGCAAAAAGGCTTGCGCAGCATGGAGACGGGGCTTTCGGGCCTCGATGAAATTCCGGCGCCGGGGGACGGCACGCATGACGCGTTTCGCGCCGCGTTGTCGGCGCCGCGGCCGGATCGGCTGCTGATGGCGGCGCAAGCCATGCGGGCGGGTTTGTCGGTGCGCGATATCGGGGCCGCGACAAAATTCGATCCGTGGTTCTTGCGCGAACTGGAAAAGATCGTCGCGGCCGAGGCCATGGTGACCGCGACCGGGTTGCCGAAGGAGGCAGGCGCCCTGCGGCGGCTGAAGGCACTTGGGTTCTCCGACAAAAGGTTGGGGCAACTGGCAAAAATCAAGGAAACCGATGTGGCGGCCGCGCGCGACAGGCTCGACGTGCAGCCGGTGTATCGGCGGATCGATACGTGCGCCGGTGAATTCGCCTCGGCCACGCCGTACATGTATTCCACCTACGAAGGCGGTTACGGCACGCCGATGTGCGAGGCCGATCCCACCGACCGCGACAAGATCGTCATTCTCGGCGGCGGCCCGAACCGGATCGGGCAGGGCATCGAATTCGATTATTGCTGTGTGCATGCGGCCTATGCGCTGCGGGATGCTGGGTTCGAAACTATCATGGTTAATTGCAATCCAGAAACGGTCAGCACGGATTACGATACGTCCGACCGGCTTTATTTCGAGCCGCTGACGGCAGAGGATGTCATCGCCCTGGTGCGGCGGGAGCAGTCGCGCGGCAAAGTGCTTGGCTGCATCGTGCAATATGGCGGGCAGACGCCGCTCAAGCTCAGCCAGGCGCTGCCGGCGGCGGGCATTCCCGTGCTCGGCACGAGTGCCGATGCCATCGACATCGCGGAGGATCGCGAGCGCTGCCAGGTGCTGCTGAAGAAGCTCGGCCTGCGCCAGCCGGAAAACGGCACGGCGCGCTCCGCCGAGCAGGCGCAGGAGATCGCCGAGCGCATCGGCTACCCCGTGGTGATCCGGCCGAGCTATGTGCTGGGCGGCCGCGCCATGGAGATCGTGTTCGATACCGCCGGCCTGCACCGCTACATGCGCGAGGCCGTGCGCGTCTCCGGCGACAGCCCGGTGCTGATCGACCGCTACCTCAACGACGCGATCGAGGTGGACGTGGACTGCATCGCCGACGGCGAGACGGCTTACGTCGCCGGCGTGATGGAGCATATCGAGGAAGCCGGCATCCACAGCGGCGACAGCGCCTGCGCCCTGCCGCCGTATACGCTTTCGCCGGCCATGGTCACCGAGCTGAAGGCCGAGACCGAGGCGATGGCCCGCGCACTCGGCGTCGTCGGCCTGATGAACGTGCAGTACGCCATCAAGGACAACGAGGTGTTCGTCCTGGAGGTGAACCCCCGCGCCTCGCGCACCGTGCCGTTCGTCGCCAAGGCCACCGGCGTGGCCATCGCCAAGATCGGCGCGCGCGTGATGGCCGGCGCGAAGCTGAGCGAATTCCGGCTCGACGACCAGTCGATCGCGCCCCACGTGGCGGTGAAGGAGGCGGTGTTCCCCTTCGCCCGCTTCCCCAACGTGGACACCATCCTGGGCCCGGAGATGAAATCCACCGGCGAGGTGATGGGGCTGGATTCC